>DATCDS010000084.1:0-9880 GCA_036510515.1 Vulcanimicrobiaceae bacterium | reverse complement strand
TCCAAGAAAGATCGCGAAAAAGAACAACTGCTCGAAAAAGAGCGGCACCGCAAGAAGAAGGTCGAAGCCGTTCCGGTCGCGCCCGCGCGGGAACTCGAGACCATCGAAATTCCCGACCTGCTGACCGTGCAAGAGCTCGCGACCTCGATGATCATTCCGGTTCGCGACGTCATCACCGAGCTCATCAAGATGGGCACGATGGCGACCATCAACCAGAACATTCCGGCGGCGGTTGCAATTTCGGTGGCCAAGAAGTTCGGCTTCAACGCCGTCGTCAAGGAAGCCGGCGAAGAAGTGACCGTCGAGCAAGAAGAAGACAAGCCCGAATTGATGACCCCGCGCGCGCCGGTCATCACCGTGCTGGGACACGTCGATCACGGCAAGACGTCGTTGCTCGACAAGATCCGCAGCACCAACGTCGCCGGCGGCGAAGCGGGCGGCATCACGCAGAAGATCGGCGCGTACACCGTCGAGCATCACGATCGCAAGATCACGTTCATCGACACGCCCGGTCACGAAGCGTTCACGGCGATGCGCGCGCGCGGCGCGAAGGTTGCCGATGTCGCGATCCTGGTCGTCGCGGCCGACGACGGCGTTATGCCGCAGACGCGCGAGGCGATCAGCCACGCGAAGGCCGCGAACATGCCGATCGTCGTGGCGATGAACAAAATGGATCGCCCCGAGGCCCAACCCGACCGCGTCAAGCAGCAGTTGGCCGAGCAAGGATTGCAGGCCGTCGATTGGGGTGGAACCATCGAGATGGTGCCGGTTTCGGCCAAGACCGGCGACGGCATCGACAAGCTGCTCGAAACCGTGCTGCTCGAAGCCGACATTGCGGACCTGCGCGCGAACAAGAACCGCCGCGCGACGGGCGTCGTGATCGAATCGCAGCTCTCCAAGGGTCGCGGCGCGGTCGCCACGGTCTTGGTGCAGAACGGAACGCTGCGCACCGGCGATATCGTCGTGGTCGGCGGAACTTTCGGCAAAGTGCGCGCGCTCATCGACGATAAGGGCAAACAAGTCAAGAAAGCCGGCCCTTCGACCCCGGTCGAAGTGATGGGTCTTTCCGACGTTCCGTCCGCCGGCGACACCTTGATGGTCGTCAGCGACGAGCGCGTCGCTCGCGAAGCCGCCGAGAAGCGCTCGCTGCGTCGTCGCGACGTACGTATCGGCGACAGCGGCGCGCAAAAGGTCTCGCTCGAATCGTTCATGGCGATGCCGGCCGAGGGTAAGAAGACCCTCAACATCATCGTCAAGGCCGACGGTCAGGGTTCCATCGAGGCGCTGCGCCCGCGTATGGAGATGCTCTCCAACGAAGAAGTCGACATCCGCGTGATCTACGGCGGCGTCGGCGCGATCTCGCCCAACGACGTCAACCTGGCCAGCGCTTCCAATGCGGTGCTGATCGGCTTCAACGTTCGTCCCGACGAGACGGTCAAACGGCTGGCCGAGAACGAAGGCGTCGATCTGCGCTTCTACCAAGTGATTTACAACATCGAAGACGACCTCAAGAAGGCGATGACCGGCATGCTCGCGCCGGTGGAAAAAGAGACGGTCTTGGGCCACGCCGAGGTCCGCCAGATATTCAAGGTCAGCAAGGTCGGATCGATCGCGGGCTGTTACATCAAAGACGGCAAGATCACGCGCAGCGCCAAGGTGCGGGTCCTGCGCGATTCGGTCGTCATCTTTACCGGCGAGATCGAATCGCTGCGCCGCGTCAAGGACGACGTTCGCGAGGTTGCCGAAGGCTTCGAATGCGGCATCCAAGTCGCACGCTTCCAAGATCTCAAGGAAGGCGACGTCATCGAGGCTTACCAGATCGAGAAGGTCGCCGCGGAGCTGGTCCCGGCGTGAAGCAGCAGCGCATCGCCAAGATCGACCACGAACTTCAACGGGTTCTTGGAACGCTGATCACCCAGGAGCTGCGCGACCCGCGGTTGGGTTTCGTGACGGTGACCCGCGCCGAGATTACCGACGACATGCAGCATTGCAAGGTCTTCGTTTCGATCATCGGCGACCGTCACGTGGCCCGTCAAACGCTCGAAGCACTCGGACACGCGGCGGGATTTCTGCGCGGCGAGTTAGGGCATCGTATCGATCTGCGCTATACGCCAGAGCTGACGTTCGTTGAGGACCGCTCGGCCGAGCGCGCGATCGAGTTGGCCAAGACCCTGCGCGAAGACGCGCTGGCGCGCGCCCCCCAAGGCGAGCCCAACGCATGATCGAGCAAGCGGTCAACTCCAGCGTCGAAGCGATCGTCGCCGAACTGCTGCGCAGGACCGCGTTCGTGGCGGTCAGTCACGTCAAGCCCGACGGCGACACCTTGGGTGCGGGCCTGGCGTTGGGACTGGCGCTCAAGCGCCTGGGCAAGCAGGTCCACTACTTCCAACAGGATCCCGTCCCGCGCAATTTGCGGTTTCTGCCCGAAGCAGGGTTCGTCGCGCGCGCGCTGCCGCCCGATCTTCCCAAGGACGCGCTCTGGATCTTCTGCGACATGAGTTCGCCATCGCGCGCGGGTGAGTTCTTGCCCGCGCTCGAGCGCGAAAACATCCTGGACATCGACCACCACCTGGGCAACGACCTCTTCGGAAAGTTCAACTTCGTCATTCCGACGGAATGCTCGACCGGTACGGCGGTCATGCACCTGCTGCGCGGCTTACACGTTGAAGTCGATCGCGACATCGCGACCTTGATCCTCACGACGATCATGACCGATACCGGCGGCTTCATGCACAGTAATACGACCGCCGAGGTGCTCGATCTCTCGGCCGAGCTGATTCGTGCCGGCGCCGATAAGGAGCAGATCACCGAGGAGATCTTCGGCAACAAGCGCCCGGCGGCGCTCAAGCTGCTCGCCAAAGCGCTCGACACGATGCGTTTCGAACACGACGGACGCTATTGTCATTCGGCCGTCACCCAAGAGATGCTCGCGCAGACCGGCGCGGATGGCGAAGACACCGAGGAGATCGTCAATCACTTGCGTTCGATGGACGGCGTCGAAGTCTCGGCCCTGTTCAAAGCCTACGACGGCGAAATTCGCGTCAGCCTGCGGTCGCGCGGTCGCGTCAACGTGCAAGCGGCTGCGGCAAGTCTGGACGGCGGCGGTCATTTTCGCGCCGCGGGACTCACCTATCGCGGCAGCCTCGACCAGGCCGTGGCCGCGGTGGACGCGGCGCTTGTCGCACAAGGCCTCTGATCGACGACGGTGTGATCCGGTGAATGCGTGGCTGTTGCCCGTCGCGGTCATCGCGATCGGCTTGGTCAACTGGCTGCTGGCTCGAGCGGCGTCGGCCACCTGGCTGCTGCGCGGATCTTGGCCGATGATGTTGGGCGGCTTAGCGCTGCTGACCGAGGCGGCCTTTCCGGCGATCGGGTTGCAGGTGCTGTACGTCGCCGCCGCGCTGTTGGCAGTTTCGATGGCGTGCGTGATCGTGAGCATCGTTCGCCGCGAACTGCGCCCCACCAGGAACTGACGATGCTTGGGTTCGTCAACCTCTTCAAACCATGCGGCCCGACGTCGGCGCAAGCCGTGGCCCGTTTGCGCCGCATCTACGGTACCTATTCGCACGATCGTAAGATCGCGGTCGGACACCTGGGGACGCTCGACCCGCAGGCGGCCGGCGTGCTTCCCGTAGCGGTCGGCAAAGCGACGCGTTTGATTCCGCTGCTGGAGGACCAACGCAAGGTCTACGTCTGCACCCTGGCGCTGGGGCGCTCGACGACCACCGGCGATGCGGCCGGCGAAACGCTCGAGCGTGCGGCGATTCCGGGGGATTGGGCCAAGCGATTGGAGCGCGCGTTGCCGCTGTTCGTCGGACGCGTCGAGCAGACGCCGCCGATGTATTCCGCGGTGCATCACGAAGGTCGCCGGCTCTACGAGCTTGCGCGCGAGGGCAAGACGGTCGAACGCCGCGCGCGCACGATCACGATCTATTCGCTCGATCTGCTGGGCGTCGAAGACGGTATCGCGCGTTTACGCGTCGCCTGCGGTGAAGGGACCTACGTGCGCACGCTCTGCGAGGAGTTGGGCGCGGCGGTCGGCGTGCCGGCTCACATGGGCGCGCTGGTGCGCGAAGCCTCCGGCCCGTTCGTCCTTTCCGAGGCTCGCACGTTCGAGGAGATCGGTGAGAACCCCAGCGAGGCGTTGATCGCGCCCGAACACATCATTCCGTTTCCTACGATCGTCTTGACCCTGCGCGAGTCGTCGGATTTTCGCGCGGGACGGGTCGTGCCGCTGCCGCAGGGCGCGACCGGAAAACACGTCTTCGTGCGCGACATTTCGCGCACGCTGGTCGGCGTGGGCGAAACCCACGGCGCTCTGCTTGCGCCGCGCAAGGTGTTCGTATGAAGATTTCGACGAAGCTCGCGCGCGAGGTCGATCGCCCGCTCTCCTTGACGATCGGGTTTTTCGACGGCATGCATCGCGGGCACCGCGAGTTGGCGCGCCAAACGCGGCGCCTGCGTCGCCCCGGCTGGCGCAGCGGCGTCCTGACGTTCTCCAATCATCCGGCGGAGTTCTTGCGCCCGGGCACGGCGCCGCCGATGCTGCACACGCCCGAAGAGCGCCTGCGCGCGTTGGACGACGCCGGTTTCGAAGAATGTTTCTTCGTACCGTTCGACGACGCCATCGCCTCGTTAACGCCGGAGCGCTTCATGCAAGAGGTCTTGATCGACGCGCTTGGAACCCGCGCGGTCGTGACCGGCGCGACGTTTCGCTTCGGCCATAAGCGCGCCGGCGATGCGTCGACGATGGCGGTGTACTTGGGCGCGCGCGGCGTCGCGTACGTGCCGCTGGAAAACCTTGCCGACCACGGCGAACGCATCTCCAGCACGCATATTCGCGCGCTGGTGGCTGCGGGCGAGTTGGACCGCGCCGACGACCTGCTTGGGCGCTCCTACGAACTGCGCGGCACGGTCGAGCGCGGGGAAGGTCGCGGTCACGGCTTAGGTTTCCCCACCGCCAACGTTCGTCCGCCGCAGAAACTCTTGCCCAAGGACGGCGTCTATTCCGCCGTCGCGCGATTCGACGGCTGCGACCGCGCCGCGCTGGTTTCGATCGGCACCAACCCGCAGTTCGGCGGCGGCGCGCGGACGATCGAAGCCTGGCTGCGCGATTTCCACGCGACGATTTACGGCTGCGAGTTGGCTTTGCGAGACTTGCGTTTCGTTCGCGAGCAGCGTACGTTCGACAACGTCGACGATCTAATTCGACAAATGAAAGAGGACACGAATGCGGTTGCCTATCCGGCTTTTGGTTAGCATAACGGCCGTCGCCGCGCTGGCGGCGTGCGGGCCGTCCAAGACGGCATCGTCGGGGAACGCCGCCCCCACGACGGCAAAGGTTGGGGCGTTAGCACCGGCGTGGTCGTTGCCGCTCTCCACGGGCGGTACGCTCGCGTCGAAATCGTTCGCCGGGAAGCCCGTCTATTTGAATTTCTTTGCGACGTGGTGTCCGCCGTGCAACGACGAAGCGCCAAGCGTAAACGCGTTGGCGCAGAAATACAAGCGCGCGGGATTGGTCGTGGTGGGCGTGGACGAAGCCGAATCGGCTGCCAAGGCGCAGCTCTTTCGCACCCAGCACCGTCTGACGTACGCGGCCGTCGTCGACGGCGGCGTTCTGCGCGACGCGTATTCCATTAACGGTCTGCCGGTGCACGCGTTTATCGGGCGCGACGGAAAGCTGCAAAACCTCGTCGTCGGTCAGATGGACCCGGGAGCCATTGAGAAAGCGATACGCGCGATCGTTTCATCGCGCGGATAGGGCGCGCGGCTACTTCTTGTAATACGCCTCACACCAGGCTTTTGCCGGAACTTCGACCTTCAGGTAGCGGCAGTTGCCCTTTTCGTTGTTTCCGCCATACCATCCGCACTGCGAACATTGCTTGCCGTCCTTGGGCGTGTCTTGAAACTTCACGGACTCTTTGGAGGGAGCGGCGGAAGCGGCAGAACTCAAGGTGGCCGCGAGGGCTGGAAGCATGACCAGACCGGCCAGGATCTGTTTGCGGGTCAGATTATCGTGAGACATGGAGTCCTCCGAAAGACGACGATTGCACCGAGGTCTTTATCCGCCGACCCGATGCGCTCCCGCCCCAAGAATCCCCGTTCGTGTTAGGCGTTCCTAATAGTGCGTCAGGCCGCGCGGACGAGCAGTTCGCCGTCGGCCAGTTCTACGATCGCGCGGCCGCCGGAACGAATCGTACCGCGCAGCAAGGCCGTTGAAAGTGGCGTACTGACATGCTTGGCGACCGTGCGTCCCACATAACGCGCGCCGTTGCCGGCACTCATGGCTTGCGTGGCCAAGAACGAGCGCGCTTGGTCTGAAAGCGTCAGCGTGACATCGCGAGCGCCCAGCCGTTGCGCGAGCGCGTCGACGTGGATCGCTACGATGCGCTCGATGTCGGGAAGACGCAGGTCGGCGAAATGCACGACGTCGTCGATGCGATTGAGGAATTCGGGACGCAGCGCCAACGGCACGTCGTCCTCGTCGAGGTTGGTCGTGAGGATGATGAGCGAATGGCGGAAATCGACGGTTCGCCCCTTGGCGTCGGTAACGCGGCCGTCGTCGAGAATCTGCAGCAAGATGGCCGCGACGTCGGGGTGCGCTTTTTCAAGCTCGTCGAACAGCACGACGCAGTAGGGCCGGCGACGCACCGGCTCGGTGAGCTGGCCGGCCTCGTCGTGCCCGGCATATCCTGGAGGAGCGCCCAACAGTCGCGCCGCGGTGTTGCCCTCGGAAAACTCCGAGAGATCGATGCGCACCAGTGCGGTTTCGCTCCCGAACAGCGTCTGCGCGAGCGCCTTGGCGAGTTCGGTCTTTCCGACGCCGGAATGGCCGTGGAAGAGAAAGCTGCCCAGCGGCTTGCGCGGATCGTGCAGCCCCGCTCGCGCGCGGCGGATCGCTTCGCTGACCGCGCCGATGGCTTGGGCTTGCCCGACCACGCGCGCGCCCAAGGTTGCCTCGAGATCCAGCAGGGCGTTGGTTTGGGAATCGGAGAGCGCGGCTTGCGGAATGCCGGTCCATTTGGTTACCACGGCCGCCACATCGGCGGGCGTCACGACGGCGCGAACGGCCGGATCGGCATTGCCTAAGGCGACCGAGGCGGCGGCCTCGTCGATCAGATCGATCGCTTTGTCGGGCAGAAAACGGTCGGCAATATAGCGCGCCGAAAGCTGCGCGGCTGCGGCCAACGCGTCGTCGGGAATCGTGACGCGATGGTGACGTGCGTACCCGGAGCGGAGCCCCGCCAGGATGGCGATCGTCTGTTCGATCGTTGGTTCGCACACCATCACCGGCTGGAAGCGCCGTTCCAAAGCGGCGTCGGATTCGATGTATTTCCGGTAGTCCTCGAAGGTGGTCGCGCCGACGCATTGCAGTTCGCCGCGCGCCAGTTCGGGCTTGATCATCGAACTCAAGTCCAGCGAGCCTTCGGCCGCGCCGGCACCGACGAGCGTATGCAGCTCGTCGATGAACAGCACGACGTCGCGCGCGTTGCGCTTGATTTCGTCGAGAATTTTCTTCACGCGCGCCTCGAACTCGCCGCGGTACTTGGTTCCGGCGACCAACGGCCCCAGCGTGAGGGCGAGCACGCGCTTATCGCGCAGGGTGTGCGGAACGTTGCCCGCGACGATGCGCTGCGCGAGCCCTTCGACGACGGCGGTCTTGCCGACGCCGGGTTCGCCGACGAGCACCGGGTTGTTCTTGCTGCGGCGCGCGAGGATCGAGACGACCCGGTCGATCTCGTCGTTGCGACCGATCACCGGATCGAGTTTGCCCGCGCGGGCCAGCGCGGTGAGATCGCGTGAAAAATTCGCCAGCGTCGGCGTTCCGCCGCGCAGGCGTTTGCCCAGCTCGTCCAGGGATGCCGGGCGCGGCTCGCCTTCGCGCGAAAGGCGCTCGACCAGCAGCGCTCCCCCGGCGACCAGCCCGGCTACGGCCAGGGCGGCGCCCAAATACGGCATCGCCTTTTTATTCATGCCCTGCTTTACCCCCGCGGGCCCGGCGGAGTTTCGCATCGTTTAGCGGTGGCGGCCTGTGGGAAGGTGAACCTTCAAGAGGCCGCCATGAGGCGGACGCTCGTTTGGATAGGAGCAAACATACATGGCAATCCTTTGGTTCTTACTGTTTGGTTTGATCGTCGGGATCGTTGCCAAGTGGTTCGTACCGGGCACGGCGCCCGGGGGCATCATCGGCGACATCATCGTCGGGATCATCGGCGCCTTCATCGGCTCGTGGCTGTTCGACTGGATCGGACACGTGGAGTACGCCGCGTGGACGTGGGGCGGCTTCATCTCGGCCGTGATCGGGGCGATCGTCCTGCTGTTCATCATCCGCGCCGTTTCGGGCCGGCGCAGCGTCGTCTAGCCTGCTAGGAGCCTTCGAGTCTCCACGGGCCGTCGCGCCGGCAGGCATCGGCGCGGCGGCTTGCCAATAGAATTCGCCGATGTCCTACATCATTACCGAGCCGTGCATCGGCACGAAGGATAAGTCGTGCGTCGACGTTTGCCCCGTGGATTGCATCCACGGCGGCGATTCCGACGAGATGCTGTTCATTGATCCCGAAGTCTGCATCGACTGCGGCGCCTGCGTGTCGGCCTGCCCGGTCGAAGCGATTTTCGCCGATTCCGACGTCCCGGAAAAGTGGACGAACTTCGTCGAGATCAACGCGGCGTTCTTTAAGAAATAGACCGCTCTCAGGCAAGTCCCCGCCTTCCGGGATAGCCTAGCCCTGGAACCTCGTCTTTTTCCTAGGGAGGTAGTTATGATTGCTCAACGAGATGGCATCCGAGTCGCGATGTACGCGGCGCTGCTGGCGGCGGCCGTTTGCCTGCCGACCTTGGTTCGCGCCCAATCGATTTCGCCCGATACGATCCTGGCCGCCCCCACGCAGTACGACGGCCAAAGCGTAACCGTGACCGGTACGGCCAAAACCGTGACGACGCGTCAGATGCGCAACCGCTCGATGACGCGCTACGATCTCTGCGCCGCGTCGTGCATCCACGTGATCGACTTCACCGGCGCGACGATCGCCGAGGGCGCATCGACCACCGTTACCGGCACGTTCCGCGCGCACGTCGAGCGTGGATCGTTCTCGATCGACAACACGCTGTTGGTCGGCACGCCCCCAACGCGCCGCGGCGCCCCCGGCGGACCGCCGATGCCCGCCCCCCGCGCATCGCCCTAGGCGCGCCACATCAATGTGTCACGGTGAGGCCCTTCGATTCCGCGCACGTGCGCTACGCTCAGGACAGGCGAAGTCGAACCGCGGGCGCATAGCTCCGCGTGCTGTGGTAGTCCTCACGCCGCTCTAGGCGAAATAGATGCTTACAACGACTACCATGAGCGCGGAATTGATCTGGAACCAGCGCGGCTGTTCGGGCGTGCGCAGCTTCTTCCCGACGGATTACGGGAAGGAGTTCGTCTTAAAGAGTATCTCCATAAAAAAGAGCCGCCTTATCGTTGCGGCCGTTGTGGGCGGTCTCCAGTTTGAAGGCGCAAAGAGCTACGCGATAGCCGCCGCCGTTGACGGCACTCCGCCGGTCGTTGTTCGCGGTGACCTTGCAATCTACGCCCAGCACGCACGACATTACGATATCGCTTCCCAAGCCGAAAAAGGGACTTCACGCCGTGCATGTGGACTTACTTAACAGCGATGGGACCATCATGATCGCCAACACCGTTTGCTTGCAAGTGACCACGTAACCCGCGGTGGAAGTGCCGGGGCCGACTACTCGCGTAAACCTAAGGCAACTCTGATTTATTAGCGTGTGCGTGGTACAATTTATTCCATGAGCACGCCGAAAGAGATGACCTTGGCCGCAACAGGCTTCGAGCGCTATTCGAAGTTGACGAAGCGCGAGAAGTTCTTACGCGAGATGGACC
>DATCDS010000083.1:0-10053 GCA_036510515.1 Vulcanimicrobiaceae bacterium | reverse complement strand
AGGCGAGCGGCGGCGACGGCGGCGGTTCCCGACGAGCCGCCCACGAGTAAGCCTTCTTCGCGCGTGATCCGCCGCGCCATCAGGAACGACTCGCGATCGGTCACGCGTACCATCTCGTCGATGACCTTGAGGTCCACCGTGTCGGGTAAATAGTTCATGCCGATGCCCTCGACGGCGTACGAGCGCGGTGTATCCCCGGAATAGATCGAGCCTTCCGGATCGGCGCCGACGACGTGGATTTTGGGGTTCTGATCTTTCAGGTAGCGTGCCGTGCCCGAAATCGTGCCACCCGTTCCGATCCCGGCAACCAAGTGCGTGATCGTTCCGCGCGTTTGCTCCCAAATCTCGGGGCCGGTCGTGGCGTAGTGCGCGTCCGGGTTGTGATGGTTGTGAAATTGGTTGGGTTGGAACGCACCGGCGATTTCGACCGAGAGACGATTGGCGACGCCGTAATAGGATTCGGGCGAATCCGTCGCCACGTTGCTGGGCGTGACCACAACCTCGGCGCCGTAGGCGCGCAGCAAGTCGATCTTTTCTTTGGACATCTTGTCGGGCATGACCAAGATACAGCGATAGCCGCGAATTGCCGCGGCCATCGCCAAGCCCGAACCGGTGTTACCCGACGTCGGTTCGACGATCGTTCCACCGGGTTTGAGGAGTCCAGCCGCCTCGGCCGCGCGCAGCATCGCCACGGCCGGCCGGTCCTTCACGCTGCCGCCGGGATTCATGTACTCGACTTTGGCCAACACCAAGCAGGCCGCGCCGTCGGTGACCTTATTGAGTCGAACAAGCGGCGTATTGCCGATGGCGCCCAGCGCGTCGGATGCGTAGATCGGACCGTCGGAGCGGGTTGAAGCCGTAGCCACGAGAGCGGAACCTCCGGGTGAAGGGGGATCGTTGGGGTCGGTAGCGGTTTTCGCGTCGGCGTCGAGCGCGCCTGTCACAGGGCGGCGGGCTCGACGCTAGAAAGACTCCCTATGGCTTTCGCGCGAACGTTGCTCGTTGCGGCCGCTCTGGCAGTCGGCCTGGCGGCCTGTAACACCGACGACCTTCCTCCCGCCGCGCAATACGGCTCGCTGAGCGGGATCGTGCTGGACCGCGCCAGCTCAAAACCCATCGCCGGCGCGGTCGTGACCGTCGACGCGATCCTATCGGTCACCACCGATGCGGACGGAAAATTCTCTATCGCACGCGTCCCGTCCGGCGATTACGACTACACCGTCACCGCGCAGGGCTATTCGCCGTTGAGTTCCAGCGCGCGCGCCGACGCCGGAAAGGCCGCGACGTTGAGCCTGCAGCTCGACGCCCAAACGCCGGGTGCGTCGCCTGCGGCCAAGCGCCGGACCTACCGCTCGTAGGTTTGCGCGGGGCGAACGAACGACGCGCGCTGCGCGATGGTGCGATCCAGAGCGTCGATCACCACCTTGGCGAGCTTTTCCGAATCGTGGCGAACCGTTTGCGTTTCGCTGATGACCTGCGCTGAGATCGGCGTCAAACCCAGCGACGCGACCTTGGCGACATCGGCCTCGACAGGCACCTGACCTTCTACGGCATAGGCTTTCACCAAGCGCTGCGGCGCCTCGTTGTTGACGATGACGGTATCGCAGACGCGTTCCCCGGCAACCTCGAGCAACCGGCGGACGTGGTCCGATGCGGTCAGATCGTCGGTTTCGCCGGGTTGGGTCATCACGTTGCAGACGTATATTTTAATCGCGCTCGACTGAGCGATCGCGCGAGCGAGACCATCGACGAGCAGGTTGGGGAGAATCGACGTATAGAGCGAGCCCGGACCCAAGACGATCGCATCGGCTTGCGCGATCGCTTCCAGCACTTCGTGCAGCGGCGGCGCAAACGGGGGATCGAAGTAGACCGTTTCGATGGGACCGTGCAGGCTGCCGATGTTGGATTCGCCCTCGATCGTCGTGCCGTCGGTGAGCCGAGCGCACAAGCGTACGACCGCCAGCGTCGCGGGCAAAACGCGCCCGACGATGTTGAGCACGCGGCTCGACTCCTTGACCGCGGTATCGAAGTTGCCGGTGATCCCGGTCATGGCTGCCAAAAACAGATTGCCGAACGAGTGGCCCGACAGCCCTTCGCCATCGGAAAAGCGATAGCGAAAGAGATCGGTCACCATCGCTTCGTCGTCGGCGAGCGCCACCAGGCAGTTGCGAATATCGCCCGGAGGTAAGACGCCCAGTTCCTTTTGCAGGCGTCCCGACGAACCGCCATCGTCGCTGACCGTCACGACGGCCGTCAGGTTGGACGTGTAGCGTTTGAGGCCGCGCAGCAGCGTCGAAAGACCCGTACCACCGCCCACCGCGACGATCTTGTAACCTTGATTGAGGCGCATGCCGATCAGCGTGTCGACGATGCGTCCAGAACCACCCATGCGCGAGGCGCGCACGATCGAGCGCAGCCACATACGCAACCCGACGAGGATGGCCAGCAGCCCGATCCCAATGAAGATGTAGGATAGGTACGATGGTGAAAAATAGTCGTTGACGATGCCGTCGACCGTTTCGTTTATGTGGAAGCTGTAAGCTTGCGCGACCAGGAATCGGTCGATTCCGTTGACCAGGAGTACCGCGCCCAACAGCGTGACGAGCAGCCAGCGCTTGACCCCCAAACCGGGAAGCAGCCACCGCGCCAAAGGGAAGAATCTCTCGCGCATCAGTGGTGCGCGTCCCGCAGTTCTAGCGCGACGGCAAACGCGCCACCGTCGCGCAGATGTGCCGCGATACGTCCGGCAACGTAGACGGACCGATGCCGACCGCCGGTGCAGCCGACGCCGATGGTGAGGCGCGCCTTGCCCTCGTCGTCGTAGCGGGGCATGAGAAAGTCCAAGAGGGCGAAGGTCTTTTCCAAGAACGGTTCGAGCGCGGCGTCGGCCTCGATGTACGCAGCGACCGCCGCATCGGCGCCCGTCAGCTGGCGTAAGGCGTCGTCGTAGTTGGGATTGCGTAAGAAGCGAACGTCGAACAGCAGATCCACGTCGAGCGGCAGCCCGTACTTGTATCCGAAGGCCACGACATTGACGTCGAGACGATGGTCTCGCTCGTCGGGTGCGAACTCTTCGCGAATGCGCTCGGTCAGCGTACGATGCGTGGCGCCCGACGTATCGATGGTGTGGCTGGCGCGCGCGCGCAACGGCGCTAAGAACGCGCGCTCGTTGACGATCGCCTCGCGCAGCGAGCCCGCCGATGCGACCGGATGGCGCCTGCGCGTTTCGCTGTAGCGGCGCATCAGCGTTTCGTCGCGCGAATCGACAAATAGGACGTCGACCCGACGCTGCGGCGTGCTCGCAGCCTCGATGGCGGCCAGCGCGCCGCCCAAGGGACCGCCGCTGCGAACGTCCAGCGCGACCGCGGCGCGCTTGATGCCGGCCTCCTCGAACAATGCCAACGTCCGCTCGACCAGTGCGGGAGGAAGGTTGTCGATGCAGTAAAATCCCAGGTCTTCGAACGTCTTCATCGTTTGGCTCTTGCCGGCACCCGAGAGCCCGGTAACAAAGACGAGATGCATAGCGGTCACGATGGGCGGGAATGGTGTATGGGCATGAAGTTCTTTTCGGTCGAACGCGCCAACGCCCTCATTGCGCGGATCGCCCCGCTGGTCGAGGAGCTGTTTGAAAAACGACGCGATCTGGCGATCCAGTTGTTGGAGAGCTCGGCCGCGCCGCGCGCCTTGCCGCGGACGATGCCGCGCCTGGCCGGCGTGCGTTCGCCGTTCCCGCCGCCGCACATGGGCGAACGCAAGAGTGAAATCGTTCGGTTGATCCATCGGATCGAATCGTTTGGCTGCATCGTAAAAGACCTGGACTTAGGCTTGCTTGATTTCCCGTCCCTGCGCGACGGCACGCCCGTCTACCTCTGTTGGAAGGGTGGCGAGCCGTCGATCCAACACTGGCATGGAATTGACGAGGGCTTCCGTTTCCGGAAGCCGCTCGACGAACAGATTGGGCTCGAGGAGTAGTCGTGCGGTTAGGCGGGCGTTGCGGCCGCTTGAACGGGCAGAAAATCCTCGGCCAAGCCCTGTAGGCGTACCTCGCCGAACTCGGCGGTGTAAGCGCCGCCCTCGGCGCCGGTGATCTCACCGACTTCGGGGACGGTCGACAACTGAGGAATCTTCGCGCGTATTTCGTCGGGAATGCGGACCTTGTCGCCGATCGCGAGCGAGCCCTGATCCCAGAGCCCGTTGAGGCTGCCCAGCAGCATCTCCAGCGGGATTCCGTAATCGGTGCTGACCGCGCCGATCGTGTGGCTCTCGCTAATCGCGCAATTCGAACATCCGCCCAGGTGAAAGCGCGCGAATACGCGCCGCGCTCCGGCATGAAGTTTGAAGGCTTGGTCGACGGTCATTTCGGGGGTAAACTGCGGGTTGCTCACGGTTGCCTGCGCTGCTCCTTAGAAGGTTCGTTCTCCAGAACGGTTGCTGGTCGGCGAATGGTTGCGAAGCACGCCTGTAAGCCGGATTCTGTTCCGGCCGAAGCCGGAGATGACCATCTGTCTGGGGTGCGCGTTACCGCGTACCTCGATGCGATCGCTCGTTCGGGCGGGCCGCCCGGCTCCCCGGCAAGCCGGGGAGCGGATCGTGCGATCTTGCTTCAGGTGGGGTTTACCCGGGCGCGCGTCACCGCGACGCCCCGTGAGCTCTTACCTCACGATTTCACCCTTGCCCGCAAGCGGGCGGTTTGTTTCTGTGGCACTTTCCTTCGAGTTGCCCCGACAGGACGTTATCCTGCACCCTGCCCATTGAAGCCCGGACTTTCCTCCCCGTAGGGCGATCATCCGGCGTACTCCGCAGGGCGCAGTATACCGCACAACGCTATTGCGTGAGAAGCCCGTTTCCGTCGAACACGCCCAAGAGTGCCGCCTTGGCCGTGAGCGAGACACCCGCGGGCGGGGCGCTCGGCGTCAGCGAGGCCGCAGGTCCGTCGACTAAGTACAGCGAGAGGTTGGGCGTCGTGCAAGGGATCTGGTTGCTCGAACACGACGAGCTCACCGCGCCGGGCGTGGTCGTCACCGTCGCATTGTTGACCGCATACAGCGTAATCGGCGTTCCCACGGCGTTAGACGGCAGGCCGACCGGATTGGTCATGCCCGAGATAGACTGCGGGGTGCCCACGGTGTTATTGGCCGGAAAATTGTCAACGGAGTAACCGAACTGCACCGTACTTTGGTTCAGACCGGTCGCCGCGGCTGCAAACGGCGCCGCGTGGTGAAAGTTCAGCGCCCCACCGCCGCTGGGCGTGCCCGAGAACGGCTGCTCGGCAAACGTGATGAAGCCGACGTTGGCCGCCGCCTGATACGACGGGTGCAGCTCTCCGCTAAAAACGACGGTATAGTCGGCGCCCGAGTTTTCGGCGATCGACCCGCTAAAGATTCCGTTGCCGGTATCCGAGCCGGCCGCGTAAATATGGATCGCGTGATTGGTGCCGCCGGTGACCGAGAAGTAACGCGTCAGGCTGCCGTACGACGCGTTGCTCAAGACGACGTTGTTGTCGATGGCGATGTCGACGTTTCCGGCGTCGGGCGAACCATCGAGCACGCGAACGTAGCCGTTGCCGGTAAGCCCGCCCAGAACGCTGGAGGTCGAGCCGTTGCATCCGCTTAGCGCGACGGCCGCTATGCCGAGCGATGCAACCAATGTGAGTCGAAGCGACGAAATGTGTGAAAACATGCGCGAGTTCTACCACAATACGCACGCGATATAACGCGTCGACCACACGGTTGAACGGTGAGGAAGCCTACTTCAGGACGAGCGTATGCGCGACTTGCAAACGCTCGCCGACAAAGGCGCACGCGCGTTCGACCGACCGAACGGACGCTCACCCCGCGGCCCAACTATCGATTACGACAGGTCGACGGTACAAGGCGCATTAAATGTGATGTTCTTGCCCCGGGGAATTTCTCTGCTCGTCTCGCAGCTGCCGTATTTTGGACCCTTTACGATGACTTTGAACTTCTCATCGTTGACCTTAAAGCGCTTGAACTCGTGGCTGGAGACCGTTTCGACGACCGTACCGGGGCCTGCGACGCCGTCGGGAAACTGTACCGAAATTGGGTCCGGCCCGGTGTTCCAAACCGAGAACAGGCGCTGACCTGCGAGCGCCGGAAGCGAAGTCATGATTAACAATGCGACGACCAACGCCGCGGTCACTGCCAAGGGGCCAAAGAGACGATTCATGTTCGCGTACCTTTCGTAAGCAAGAGCTCCAGAGGCCGATGGTCTCCGGAGCAATTCATGGTGCACCGGGAAGGACTCGAACCTTCAACCACACGTAGAGACTTGGTATCGTTCACAAGCAAATGTCCTTCCGATCCACGAACGTGCCTCGGGGCCGAACGCTTAGAGCGCAGTTTGCGTCAGCTCGTTCGAGCGTAGCGGCCAGGGAGTGAGACTCGGCAACGGAATGGCAACATTTCCGGGCCGGAAAAAGAAAATCGCCCGTAAAAACGAGCGATTCTTGGTGGAGGCAAGGAGACTCGAACTCCTGACCCTCACGCTGCCAGCGTGATGCTCTACCAACTGAGCTATGCCCCCGCACCGCCGCACCGGCCGTCGCGACCGGGGCGTATTCACGCCCGGTCCGTGCACTCCTTGCAAGCGGAAACGATCTTATGGAGACGAGGGGACTCGAACCCCTGACATCCGCGTTGCAAACGCGGCGCTCTACCAACTGAGCTACGTCCCCGAGCCAATCGCCCGACCATTGTCCACCCCGCGCGAGGGTCCCTGTCAATATGCGCGTGTGGTGGAGAGCCCGTTGCTCGCCAACACGACGTCTCGCAGGATTCGCGATATCCTAGGCATGACGATGAACGCATGGCAAGGATCGCGCGCATCGTCGCCCTTTGGCATCGTGCTCGATTACGCGGGCTTCGATACCTACGATTCGTGCTATCGCGCCCGACAAATCTTCGGCGTCCGCTCCGTGATCGTCGAAACGTAGGCGTTTCATTTGCCGCGCGCGATACACTTGTGCCGCAGCCTAGGCATCGACGCCGTCGGCCTCGCGTAGGCGGACTGGGGTAAGTACGGCAACGATCTGATGACCCACCAAGCCGAGCGCGAAGTCGCCGCCCGCGTCAAAGCCGTCGTCGACACGTTGCTGAAGCCTCGTCCGCCGCTGCTAGGCCCTCCCGAACCGCTGAGCGGTCACAGAACGAGCCCGTCGGGCGTGGGAGCGACATGATGTTCGCACTTGCCCTCGCGGCGGCGACAAGGCTCGTCTACCTAGATAACGGCGGTCTGCGGCTGACGGTTCCGGTCGCGATGCGCATCAGCCGTCGACGCGCGGGATTCGAAGTCGATTTCTACGATCTGCACGAACGGCGCCAGGGGCCTGCGGTGCTCAATCTTTTCGTAGGCGGCGGCGCTTACGATCTCAAAGGCTACAGGCACATCTGCCTGAACGGCCGACAAGCCTGGGAGCATTTCTCCGGGAATTCGGGCGCCCTCGTCGTGGGGGAACCGGGCAGAGACGCCGTAGACGCCTTTTACGCGCACCTACCTTCCGCCAAAGTTAGGCTCGCGCAGCGCATCATTGCGTCGTTGCGTTTCAATGCGGGCCACATTTGTAAGGAAAAGCCCCGATGAAGATCGGGGCTTTCGTTATGGTGGGCCATCCTGGGATCGAACCAGGGACCTCATGCTTATCAAGCATGCGCTCTAACCAGCTGAGCTAATGGCCCGGGCAAGGCAAGAGTATAACCGACGCGCCTCGGGGCGTCTAGGGCTTAAGCCTGCCTAGATTAGTTCGATCCACTTCTTGAGGTTGGCGTCTTCGTCTTTAAGGAAGGCCATCAGCATGTCGCGGATGGCGCCCTCTTCGCGGATTAGTTCGGCGCGGCGTTCGTTGGAGAGATCGAATCGCTGCCGCTGGAGCAGGAGACGTTCTTGGGCTCGCCGTTCGGCGGCGAGCTCTTCGGCTAGCACGCTGCGCAGGTGGGGATCGTGCACTGCCGGCGTATCGGAGGGCGCGTCGCTGCCGGCATCGGCGCTGCGCGTCGCCGGAGGCGGCGGCGCGAGAATCGTACCGACGATCATTCTGTAATCGACTGGATGAACTTCTTGGTGATATCGTTATCGGCTTTGCGCGACTGCATCTCGATGTCGCGAAGCGTATTGATCTCGCGCATGTTCTCCGAGCGTTCGTCCATCATCTGATCGAAGATCGTCGACTGCATCGACATCTGTTCTTGATGCTGCACTTGATCGGCGTAGAGCCCCATTTGAAACTGCTCGTCTTGTTGCTCGAGAGCAGACATTGCGGCATTGTCGGCGCCGTTGCCGATAGCGCCGATGAGCGTTGGGGCGAGCGCGGCCAGGAATGACATCCTGCTACTCCTTAGATCGAGGGTGTGGGGTCGGGGCTCAAACCCGCCAGTTGGCGGTAGGAACGAATGTGGTAGTCGGAAAGCGCGTTAACGTGGCTTGCGGTCGACGCTCGCTCGGCGACCGCCTCGCCCAGCAACAGCGAGGAGATCTCGCCAAAGGCTGACGCGTCGCTCGATTGCGAGGCGGGACCCGGCGTCGGGGCCGGCGTCGTGGCGGACGAGGCCGGCTTCCCGCTCAGGCGTTCGTAGTGCCGCAGGACGGAATCGGCATATCCAAGGGTCTTGCCGTCAGCCCAACGCGTGGTCGTTCCGGTGGCGTTGGGCCGGCCGGCGTTGTAGCACGAGAGTGCCTCGCGGACGTTTCCGCCGTAGCGATCGAGCAGGCCGCGAAGCATCCCGGCGGCATAATCGGCATTTCTCGTCGGGTCCATCGCGCCGCCCGACGCGGCGAAGGGGTGGTAGCGGTCGTCGATTTGGAAGAGTCCGTGGCCGTGGCCGCCATCGCCCAGGACGTTGCGCCCGGCGTTGCTACCCGGGCCGCCCGTTTCCTGAGCGGCGACGGCGGCCATCAGGATGGGATCCACCCCGTGGCGAGCGGCAGCTTGGGCGATGGCCGGGGCGAAGGCGACGCCCCGGCGGGTGAGATCGGCGCTGACGCCCGAAACGCTGGTCATGGCACGGCCCCCATCCCTCCGACGCAGCCGTTTGACAAGACCCTCGCGGGATTCTACAATGTCCTGGTCATACGGGGACCCCGCAACGGGTCCCCGTCAATATGTCGCTAGTAAACGAATCTATGGGCAAAGCTACTACGATCGATGTCTCGGGGGTGCTCGCCGGCAACGGCCAGCAGATCCGCATCGAGGATCGGATCGCACTCGAACCGTTTGAGGGGATGGACTTCCCACAGCCGGCACGGGTCCGGCTCGAGCTACGTTGCATCGATCGCCTCTTGACGGTCGAAGGTGGGATCGATGTCCTCGCTCACGGTGAATGCGACGCCTGTTTGGAAGACGTCGAACGTGCGGTGCACGTCGAGGTCGAAGAGCGCTTGGACCCGACACAGAGCCGGCAGACGGACCCGTTCGGGGACAGCAACGTGCTGACGGAGAGCCGTCTGGACGTCGAAGACTTAACCCAGCAGCTGGTGCTTAGCGCGTTGCCCTTGGGCCTTCGCTGCGGCGACGACTGCAAAGGCCTGTGCGCGACGTGCGGCGCAAACCTCAACGCGAGCGCTTGCTCGTGCGATAACGGAGAAGATCGTGGCAAATCTAAAGTGGAAGACCCCGCGCAGTAAGACGCGCAGCCGGCGCGCGGCCAACTGGCAATTGCTGCCGGTGACGACCGTGGAATGCCCGCAATGTCATCAGGCCAAGCGGCCGCACTTCGCGTGCGAAGCGTGCGGCATGTACGACGGGCGACAGGTCGTGGAGATCAAGGACGCTCACGCCGGCCACTCGCACGGCTAACAGATCGTAATTTTGCGTTGTCATTGACCGGCGTTAAGATCGTTGCGGTCGGGCGTTACGCCCCGCCGAATATCGTCACGAACGAGGACTTCCAGAAATGGGGTCTGGATACGAACGACGAGTGGATCTCTTCTCGCACCGGCATGAAGCGCCGGCACTGGGTCGACGCCAACATCGCGACCAGCGACCTGGCCGTCGAAGCCGCGCAACGCGCGCTGGACAAGGCGGGTCTGGGCCCCCACGAC
>DATCDS010000082.1:0-10896 GCA_036510515.1 Vulcanimicrobiaceae bacterium | reverse complement strand
GCTGGGCGGCGCGCACGGGATCGCCGACGGGTTCGGCGCGATGGTACGCGCGCAGTCCGGCCAGGAAAAGCCGGTCGTCGCGATCGTCGTTTCCGAAGAATCGGCCGATTATCGGCCCGAACTGCGCTGGCTCGCCGACGCGCTCTCGCGCATCGAGAATCCGATCGAAGCCTTCGTCTGCGCCCCGCAGGAGATCGTCTTCACCGAGGAAGCGCTGTTCGTCCGGCTGGCCGACGGTCGCGAAGAAAAGATCGACGTCCTGTATCGCAACTTCGAACTGTTCGATCTGCTCAACGTTCCCAAACAAGAGTTGATCCTCTATTCTGCGCGACACAACCGTGTCAAGATGACGCCGCCTCCCAAAGCCCACCTCGAGGAGAAGCTCGCGTTCGCGCTATTCCACCATCCCGCGCTGAGCAAGCTGTGGCGCGATGAACTGGGCCGCGAAATCTACGATCGGTTAGCCAAGGTCTTTCCGCAGACGTGGGTAATCGATCCGCGCCCCCTGCCGCCGCAAGCCGTGATCTACGGTCTGGAAGCCGGCGGCAAGCCGGTGAGCGATTGGATGGCGTTACTCGAACTGGGCAAGAGCGAGCGCGACTTCGTCGTGAAACCGTCGGGCTTTTCCGCGCTGGCCTGGGGTTCTAAGGGCGTGCGCGTCGCCAACGACCTCACCAAAGACGAATGGCAAGCCACGTTAAGCGAAGCCATCAACGAATTCGAGAAGACGCCGCGCATCTTACAGCGCTTTCACAAAGCCAAGCGCGTGACCCAAACGTACTTCGACCGCGAAAAGGACGAAATCCGCACCTTCGACGGGCGGGCGCGTCTGTGTCCGTACTATTTCGTCGCCGGCGACAATGTTACGCTGGGCGGCGTCCTGGCCACCGTCGCGCCCGCCGACAAGCGTTTGATCCACGGCATGACCGATGCCGTCATGTGCCCCACCTACGTTCGCATAGACGGCAACTAACCGCTTAGATTCGTCACGAAGCGACCGGTCTATCTCGTCGATCTGTCGGCAGCTTCTTTTTCGCTAATGGATTCGGGTGATCGTTACGCTTTGGCTGGGAACCTCGACTTCGTCCATCACCAGCGTCTTTGGGTCGTACCATTCGGTGAACGGGATCGAACCGCTGACGGTCAGGGCGACATCGTTCTTGGGAACGGCGGACGGGCGCGGCAGCGTTGCAAGGGCGACGGCGATGGGTTCGGCGCGGCCGTAAATCGGGATCACGACTTGGATCGAACCGTTGCCCCAGGCCGCAAACTGCGCGGGCAGGATCGCAAAGCCGCTGACCAGCGCGCCATCGACGATCGCGAAATGACCGGCGCCGCCCAGCGCGTACGTCTGGGGCGCCGCCGTACCCAGGCCGGTCATCGTTTCGGTCGCGCCGTTTGCGCCGAACGTCACGGTCGTCTGCACGTTTGTGCCGGCGCCCGAGTACGAGCCGACGTATGAAGCCGGCGAGAGATCGGCGTTGAGCATCATCGTCGCCGACGCGGTCGCGCTAACGCCCGCGATCGAGCCGCTGGCCGTCTCCACGACCTGCAGTCCGCTAGCGGCGTGCGTGAGCACCAGTGCGCTGGAGCCGGTGGATCCTTGGGCGGAGGTCTGGTACGTGTACGAGCCGTCCGGCGGCGTCGCCGGCGCGGATGAGGCAAGGGCCAACGAAAGCAACACGCCGAGCATTAGGTGCCTTTCTTGACGACGCGCCCGAGCGCTTCGAGCAATCGATCGATGTCTTCGAGGTCGTTATACCCGTGCGGGGCGACGCGAATCCCGTTGGGGCGCCAGGTCGTGACCACCTGGTCGTCGTGCTGCATCGCGCGGCCAAGCGCGACGCTGTCGAACCCGGGGATCTCAAACGTCACGATCCCCGAAGAGCAACCATCGCCGCGGATCGATGCGACGCTCGCGCCCAAGCGGTTGAGGCCCTCGCAGAGATGGTCGGTGAGCATCAGGACGTGCTTGCCGATCGCCGCGGTGCCCGCGCCATCGATCACGTCGATCGAGGTGGCCAGCGACAGCGCACCGACGAAGTTGGGCGTACCGCCTTCGAAGCGCGACGCATTATCGATCCACGGCTGATCGTAATTGAGAAAATCCCACATGTCCTCGACCGAACGCCATCCAGGGTTTTCCACGCGAAGCTGGCCCAATAGCTCTGCAGCGACGTAGAGAAAACCGACGCCTTGCAAGGCCAATAGCCACTTGGCGCCGCTAGCGTAGAGCGCGTCGATGCCCAGCGCGCGTACGTCGAGCGGAAACGCGCCCAAACCCTGGATCGCGTCGACGGCGAAGATCCCGTGGACGCCGTGCGTCACCTCGCTCAAGCCGGCCAGATCGTGCCGATAGCCATCGGCGAAGTTCACCCACGAAACGCTGACCGCGCGCGTGCGCGGGGAGATCGCGCGGCGCAGCGCGTCGGGCGTCAGGCGCTCGCTCTGCGTCGAGAGCACGCGGACGTTCACGCCGTGCCGCGCCAGCGCCAGCCACGGGATCGCGTTGGACGGGAACTCGTCGGCGCACAAGAGCATCTCGTCGCCGTCTTTCCAGGCGATGCCGTTGGCGATCGCGGTGGCCCCATCGCCCGTATTGCGTAACATCGCGATCTCGTCGCCGCCCGCGCCGATAAACGCGCCGACGCGGGCGCGATAGGCATCCATTCGCGCTTCGTACCCGAACGTACCCAAGACGCCGGCACGTGCCTGCGCGTCGACGAACGCGTCGATCGCGCGCTTGGTCGTCTGCGGCAACACGCCGACCGCCGCGTGATTGAGATACGCGTACGTTTCGGTAACGGCGAATTCGGAACGAGGGAGCGGGGTGGTCAAGCCGTTACGCCGCTCCGACCATGTCCTTCGTGTGCCAGGCGATGTTGTTGGCCCTATCGCCGACGCGTTCCAGCGCGGCCAAGACGAACAGATACCGCGCGCCGGCGCGGACCATCTCGGGGTCGGCCATCATCTCGCCCTCAAGCAATTTGATACTGCGCTTGTAGAGCGCGTCGACCTCGTCATCGCGTTGGATCGTGATGTCGGCCAGCGGAACGTCCCGTTCGATGTACGCGCGCATCGCATCGAGCAATAGGGCGTGTGCGACCCCGGCGATGCGATCGACTTCGACCTTTTGCGGGCGCAACGGAACGTCGGCCAGCTTGATGGCGTTCTTGGCGATGTCGACCGCGTAATCTCCGATCCGCTCGAGATCCGTGGCGATATCGAGCATGGCGGCGATCTCACGCAGTTCGCCGGCAACGGGTTGCTGGCGCCAGATCAGCTCCAAGCAGGCCGCCTCGATCTTGCGACGGAGGTCGTCGATAACGTCATCGCCCGCGACCACACGCGCGCCCGCGGCCGCGTCGCGCCCTTCCAGGGCCTCTACGGAAACGCGGATAGCATCGCCGGCGAGCGCGCCCAATCGCACGACGTCCAGCCGGGTCGCTTCCAGCGCCTCATGATAAGCGGTGCGCACGAACTGCGGTCCTCCCATTCGAAGATAACGGTCTCTTGTAGTATACGGGCAAAGGTGGGTTCCCCGCAACGTAACGAAACCTCTGCGGCTTACCTAATGAGAGGATCTTCTGTGCCTGAGATTCGCACCGTCGGCGTCTGTGGCGCCGGTTTGATGGGCAACGGCATCGCGCAAACGTGCGCGGCCGCCGGTTTCCCCGTCGTCCTAATGGAAGTCGCCGACGCCCCCCTTGCCAAAGGGATGGCTTCGATCGCCAAATCGCTCGATAAATTCGTCGAGAAAGGAAAGCTGACGCAAACGGAGCGCGACGCGGTCTACGGACGCATCACGCCGACGACCGATGTCGAGAGCCTGCGCGACTGCGATCTGGTCGTCGAAGCGATCGTCGAGAACGTCGCGGTCAAGACCGCGCTGTTCGAGCGGCTGGACGCGCTGCTGCCCGCGCACGCGATCGTCTGCACCAACACCTCGAGCCTGTGCGTCATCGAACTCGGCGCGAGCACCAAACGCCCCGACAAGGTCGCAGGCCTGCACTTCTTCAATCCGGTACCGCTGATGAAGCTGGTCGAGGTCGTGCGCACGATCGCGACGAGCCAAGAGACGATCGACACGCTCTTTGCGTTCGCCCGCAAGCTCGGTAAAGAACCGATCCTCACGCCCGATACGCCGGGCTTCGTCGTCAATCGCTTGCTCGTGCCATATTTGCTCTACGCTATACGAGTCTACGAGCAAGGCCTGGCCAGTAAAGAAGACATCGACAAGGGCATGAAGTTGGGATGCGGCTATCCGATGGGACCGCTGGAGCTGCTCGATTACGTCGGCCTAGACACGACCTATTTCATCGCCAACATCATGTTCGACGAGTTCAAGGACCCGATGATGGCGCCGCCGCCGCTGCTCAAACGCATGGTCCTCGCCGGTCAATTCGGGCGCAAGAGCGGCAAGGGCTTCTACGACTATGCCTGACGCATACGAAACGATTCTGGTCGACGACGACGGCGCGATCGCCGTCGTGACGCTGAATCGCCCGACGGTTCTCAACGCGCTCAACGCTCAACTGCTCGACGAACTCTCGCGCGCGCTCTCCGACATCGATGGCCGCTCGGAGATACGCGCCGTCGTCGTCACCGGGTCGGGAGAAAAGGCGTTCGCGGCCGGCGCCGATATCGGCGAGCTGAACGCCTTGGCCGATGCGAACCAGGGCGCCGAGAAGGCGCGCGTCGGCCAGGCGGTAACCCTGCAGATCGAACGCATGCGCACACCCGTCATCATGGCCGTGAACGGCTTTGCCTTGGGAGGCGGCTGCGAGCTGGCGATGAGCGGCGATATTCTCATTGCCAGCGAGCGGGCAAAGTTCGGTCAGCCCGAGGTCAATCTCGGCCTGATTCCCGGCTACGGCGGTTCGCAACGCACCACGCGCCTGGTCGGCCGCGGTATGGCGATGTACCTCTGCCTCTCCGGCGAGATTATCGACGCGGCCGAAGCCCTTCGCATCGGCCTGGTGCAGAAGGTCGTTCCGGCCGCCGACCTGCTCACCGAAGCCAAACGCATCGCCAACGTCATCGCGGCTAAAGCGCCGCTCGCAATCGCCGCGTGCAAACGCGCGATCAACGACGGCGCGCATCTCTCCATCGAAAACGCGCTCCAACTCGAAGCCGTCGCGTTCGGAACCCTGGTCGAAACCGCCGACTTCAAAGAAGGCACCGCCGCCTTCCTAGAAAAGCGCAAACCCCAATGGCAATCGCGCTAGGTTCACATTGCCGTTTCCGCACGATCGCCGCCATCGTGCTCGCGTGTCTTTTGGCCGCCCAAGCGACATCGCGCGCCGACGACCACGGACCCCCGGCGGCGATTCGACAAATTCGTCACGACGCGCGCGCCCTGCTTGCCGCGCACCTAAATCTCGCAAGCATCCCTGTGGAATATCTAGCGCTCGCCGACACGATCACCGACGGGCACGACGCCCTACTGACGTGGGACGATCTCAACGAACATGGCATCCTCATCCTGCGACAACGCAATGGGCGCTGGTGGGAACGAATTCTGTACGAGCGCTACCCATACGACCAAGGCTTTGCCTGGTCTCGCTCTCCCGGATCCATCGAACCGGACTTCCCCTGCGGTTCAAGCGCCGTGAGCGATGTCGGTCCGTACGCGATTCAACTTCGCAGCCAGTTCGGCGTCCCGCAGGGGCTCGCTTTGACGGCAGCCCAACACAATCGCGAAGTCGCCAAAGCCCAAGCAGCCTACAATCGGTCGAAGCGTCTGATCCCGGCAGGGAGCCTGCTCCTGCCTACCATTCCGGTGCCCTGCGAAATCAACAGCGTCACCGTTTCCGCCGCAGAACGTCAAGCGATGTCGATAAACGCGGGCCTGCCGCAAGGCACGGAGGCCGACGGCTACGATGTCGCCATTCACCTCAATACCGACGCCCCATTTTCCGCGCTCTCGCTTTTTTCCACTCGCGCTCCGACCGCGCGAGAGATGTCTCCGACCCGGGGCACCGCTGCGGACTTCATTTTCAGCGCGAGCTTCAAAGGTAGTGGGCCCGTCATCATGAAGCCGGGATCGACCGTGGCTGTATGGTGTCCTTTCGCTCTCGACCCGGCCCTGACGTATCGCATCGCGATCGGCCCAAACGCTCTCGTCCGGCCAATCGCCGGCACGTTGACAAACAACACCCTTCATTTCACCTTGCCCACGTTCGCCGTAAGACCCGGCACGGAAATTACCGGCGTTGTCACCGGCGCGCCCGCCCGCATATCAGGAAGCGCTGGTAAACCATGGCAATCGCGCTAAAGCGGCCCGTTGCATCGATCGTCGGCGTGGTGTTCGCACTGGGCTGGCCGATGCTGTTCTTGCTGATCCCGTCGCAGCGACATCAGGATCTGACCAACCTCCCGCAGGATACGGTCGTAATCGCCGCCGAGTGGATCGCGGTCGTTATCCTGGCGTGCTTGGTTGTCTTTTGGGAACGTCTTGCGCTGTTCGCGTCGACGGGGTTTCGACGCCTTCGACGGTCCGACTGGATCGTCGTCGGCGTGCTCGTCGCGTTATCGATCGCCGCGACGATATTTGCTGCGAACCCGCACGCGAAACTCGGCACCGACCTGAGGGCTTACGCCGCGATTCCGTTTGTATTTCGTTTGCTATTGGTGTTGACGGCCGGCATCTGCGAGGAGTTCTGCTTCCGCGGTTACGCGATCGAACGATTGATCGCGCTCACCGGCAGGCGCTGGATCGCCGCCGTCGCGGCGATCGCGCTGTTTACGCTGGGTCACGTGGGTCGCTACGGTTTTAGCCAGGCGCTAATCTACGTTGCCATCATCGCCGCGGTCCTCACCTTGCTCTACCTCTGGCGCCGCAACATCTGGCCCTGTATCGCCCTGCACTGGTTCATCGACGGCGTCCAACTCGTCATCCTTGCCAGCTTCGCCGGCCACGCCGCGCGCTAAGAGTCGCCCCAACCAGATCGCATCTCCGACCATTGCTCTTTGAGCGCGCGCTTATCGGCATCCGATGCGAAGGTTGCGTCGAGCGTGGCGAGGTTGAGCGCCCAGAGCTCTTCCCAGGTAAAGCCTTGCGAGGCCAGGGTGGCGTACTCGTTATTCAGATCGGTTTCGAACATCGCGGGATCGTCGGAGTTGACGGTGCAGTAGACGCCGGCGTCGCGCAGGCCCCGAATCGGATGCGCCTGCCCCGGCGCGACGATGCCCACGCGGTAGTTGCTCTGCGGGCAGATCTCCAACGGCACTTGCGATTCGCGCAGTCGCGCCAGCAGCGCCGGGTCGTCCAGGCTGAGAACGCCATGGCCGATGCGCTCGGCGCCCAAGGTATCCAGCGCGCCGATGATGCTGGGCGTCCCGACGGTTTCGCCGGCGTGGGCAACGACGTGCAAGCCTGCCTCGCGTGCGCCGCGAAACGTTCGCTCGAACAGCTCGGGCGGGAAGCCGTGCTCCGGACCGCCTAAGCCGATGCCCAGGAGCGCGCCGCGCTTGAATCCCTCGATCGCCAGCGGCAGCACGCGATCTTGCGATTGCGGAATCTCGCGCGAGATGTCGGCGATGAATCGCAGCCCGATGCCCAAACGATCCTCCGCGTCGCGTATCCCGGCTAGGAGCACGTCGAGAAATGCCGACCGATCCAAGTCGTTTGCAAGCAGCGAGCATGAGATGAACGACTCCGTGTAGCGCACGTTGAGCGCGGCCTGCTGTTCGGCAAACCGCCGAATCAGCAGTGCGTAGTCGTCCGGCGTACGCAGGCACTTGGTCGCGGCCACGTAGACCTCGATGAAATGGTCGAAGCTCGTGAACTTAAATAGTTCGTGCCACTGCGGCAGCGAATCGACGTCGAGGACGACGCCGTTGCGTTTGGCGATTTCAAAATACGTGGCGGCGGTCGTCGCCCCCTCAAGATGGACGTGGATCTCTGCCTTGGGCATGCGCGCGATGCGTTCGGATAGGTCGCTAATGCGAGAGACTCTTTTCTGCGTTGGCCATGTTCAACGCAACGGCGGGGTTGAAGCCTTGCCAGGAGGCGCGGATGCGGCCTTGCGGATCGACGACCACGATCGTGGGGAAGCCGTCGAGCTGAAAATATCCCGTCGAGCTGCTGGTGGGGTCCAGCGCGACGTTGCGCAGGCCGTTGTGCGATGCGTAGGACGCCGCAACGACGCGGGCCTCGCCGACGTCGACCGGCACGACGTCGATCTCGGGATGTTTGCGCGCGTACGATTCGACCAGCGGCAGCGATAACTTGCACGGTTCGCACCACGACGCCCAGAAGTCCAGAAAGACGACGCGACCGCGACGGGCCGCCAGCGTATATTTTCCCCCGTCCAACAAGGCGTAGGAAACGTGCGGCGCGGGAAAGGCGTCGGCGCCCTTGAGCGAACGCGGGGCGACCAACCACTTCCACGCGATGAAGAGGATGATCAGAATCGCAAGCGCGTCCCAGACGCGCCCGATCGTCAGCCAAGCGGGTTTCTTCAAATTTACTCCGCGGAGAAGACCGCAGCGATGCCCTGACCGCCGCCGATGCACGCCGACGCCACACCGTAGCCTCCGCCCAGCGCGCGCAGGTCGTGTAAGGTCGTCAACGCGAGGCGCGCTCCCGAGGCGCCTAATGGGTGGCCCAGCGAGATCGCGCCCCCGTGCGGATTCAAGCGAACGTCGCCCGCAGACATCTCGCGAACGCACGCGATCACCTGCGGCGCAAACGCTTCGTTGATTTCCATCACCGCAAGGTCGCGCAATGCGATGCCCGCACGCGCGAGCGCTTTGGGAACGGCAAACGCCGGACCGATGCCCATGACGTCGGGATCCACGCCGACGACGGCGCTTCCCAACAGGCGGCCCATCCACGCTACCCCATCGGCCTTGGCCTGTCTGACCGTCGTCAGCACGACCGCGGCGGCACCATCGGTGATGCCGCTGGCGTTTCCCGGCGTGATGACGCCGTTGGTTCGAAAGCGTGCGGGTAGTTTCCCCAGCTTCTCCATCGTGAGGCCCGCGCGCGGTCCTTCGTCGGTGTCGACGATCGTTTCGCCCTTGGGGCCGGGCACCGTTACCGGCACGATCTCCTGGGCGAAGTACCCGTTGCTTTGCGATTCCAGCGCGCGCGTTTGGCTTGCCAGGGCGAACTCGTCGCACGCTTGCCGCGAAACCGCGTAACGTTCGGCCAGATTTTCTGCGGTCTGCGCCATCGGCAAGCCGTTGTACGAGTCCGTCAGCGCTTCCCACAGCGAATCTTCGAACTTCGTCTGAACTCCCAAACGCAAGCCCTTGCGCGCACCGCGCACCACGTGCGGCGCCGCAGACATGTTTTCCGAACCGCCGGCCAGCGCATAGGTCGTTTGGCCCAACGTCAGCGATTGCGCGGCCGAAACGATCGCTTGTAATCCCGAACCGCACAACCGATTGAGCGTCAGCGCCGGCACGCCGACCGGTAACCCGGCGCGCAATCCGACGTGACGTGCGAGGTAGATCGCATCGGCGCTGGTTTGAATCACGTTGCCGAACACGACGTCGTCGATGCGTTCGGCGGGCACGCCGCTGCGTTCGATCGCCGATCGCGCGGCGGCGACCGCGAGATCGGTCGCGGTCAGGTCCGCCAGCACGCCCCCGAAATTGCCAAACGGCGTACGCGATCCGGCCAAGATAACGACATCGTCGTCGTGGATGCTGGTACTCATGGCTCGCCTCTTCTCCCCACACGCGGCAGGCGACCTTGGAGGTCATCCCTAAACAGGGCCGGGAAATGCCACCGCTCAATCGACCAGCCGCTCTGACGCTCGACGCCCGCTCCTTGCCGGCCGCGACCAAAACCGAACAAATCCTCGACGCCTTCGACAAGCTTTCGCTGGGTGCGATCCTGGAAATTAACGAAGAGACCGATACGCGCGCGCTCCGAAACGAGATGAATCAACTGCGCCCGGGCCGTTTTTCGTGGGATTCTCGCAACCTGGGCAGCAGCCGATGGACGGTCCGCCTGGAGCGCATCGACGAGAACGCCGGCGGCGAAGCCTTCCTCCAACACGTCGCCCCCTTCGCCTCTTCCAAGGCCACGACGGTCAAGGAGTTGGGCAGCCAGATGGGCGAGCGTTCTTACCGCGCGGGCGAAGCGATTTTCGACGAAGGCGAGATGTGGCCGTACCTCGGCGTCGTCAAGACCGGCAAAGCGATCCTGACCCTGCTTTCACCCGACGGCAAGACCCACACGATCGGCGAGCGGCTCACGCACGACACGCTCAACGAGAGCGGGTCGTTCGACGGTGGCGGCGCGACCACGCGTGCCGAAGCGCTCACCGACGTCACGATCGTCACCATCCCAAGCGAAGCGCTGATGCACGCGTGCCGCAACGATGCCGAACTCGCGCTCGGGTTTCTGATCGCGTCGTCGCAAGCGCGGCGCCGCTCGATCGACACAATCGCCGATCTGGCGTTCGCACACGTGCTGCAGCGCGTCGCCAAGTTCTTGCTGGGTTACGCGCGCACGTCGGTCGGGATGACCAAAGGTCTGCCCGGCGTCGAAAATCTTTCGCAAGCGCAGATCGCGGCCGCCGCCGGCACCGTCCGCGACATGGCGGCCCGCGCGCTGCTTCGCCTCAAGAACTCGCACGCCGTCGACTTAGATCGCGGACGGGTCAAAGCCATCGACCGCGCCCGTCTCGAGGCCTTCGCCCACAACGTCCAAGCCCCACCGGTTTAAGCGTACAAATCCCGGCGAGTGGCTGGGAGATCGACGCTGCCGTCTTCGCGGCGTTTGGCTAGGAGCGATTGGAAGACGCCGATGCGGCCGATTCGAAAGCCCTGCGCGCTGCCGGCCATGTAGAGGCGCCACACGCGGTAGGTTTGCTCGTCGGTCAGCGCGACCACCGCATCGCGATTGCGCTCGATATTACTCACCCAGGCGCGCAG
>DATCDS010000081.1:0-12715 GCA_036510515.1 Vulcanimicrobiaceae bacterium | reverse complement strand
AGTGGCGCTATCGACATGACCGCGTCGAGTTCATCGAGGAGTTCAACCGCTACCTTTCAGCAGCGCGCAGATCGAATCCGAATTGCGAGCTGTACGCTGTAACGGGCGAATTCTCCGCGTCGCGGCTTGCGAAAGCCCTCGATTCGAGCAAGCCTATCGCAAAGCATGGCCCGATCTCGGCGACCGTCCATTTTGCCCCTCAGCTAGTGTGGGACGGTCTTGGCGTAAACGGGAAGACTACTGAGCTTAAGAGCCTGGAGTGGCTAGCGAGTGAATCGTACTCGTGGAAGTAATCTGCGCCCGTGCCGCGTGCGGTGCTTGACTGCATAGCGGGAATCAATGGGGAGATGCGGAGCGCTCGGCGGCGCAACGATGCTGTCGCCGAAGTGAGGAACAGCGCCGGGTCTGCCGTGACAGGTGAGCCAGGTTCTCCTTGTCCAGCGCGCGGCGATAGGATTTTGTTTTGTCGCTAACTCGCGAATTGTGGGCGCCGCTAGAGGAGCGACTCGGCGCCAGCCGCCCCGCGCGGCTTGTACTAATGGTTTGTACGATTCTGCTGGGAGCCGCCTCATCGTTCCTGATCAATCGCCTCGCTGGCGAATGTCCCGGGGGCAGGGCATGCAGATTAAGCGTCCCCGATCTCATAGCAGCAGCCGTCGTCTTAGCATTGACCGTTGCTGCGGCAGCGTTGCAGGTAGTCGCGGAGAACGCAGTTGGCGCTGGTATCAGGGAGCGCACTCATCTCGACGATCTGTCCGTGGCGATCTCGGGCGGTGTCATCAGGCGCACGATTGCTGAGATCGCACGGGGTGACTTTAGCAACGTGAAGAGCGCCGTTGACATTATGGAGCACTTAGATAGGAGAGGCCAAGCACAGAGGCCTGCAGTGGGGCAGAAGAAGTGAAGATTGTCGTAACGCATGCTGCCGAGAAGGATCTGTATGAGTTGGGGTCGGCCCTCGCTATCAAAGCGTCGGCAGCTTTGAAGCGCATGTCAGCTGCCTCTAGCCCGCAAGACCTCATTCAGATGAATTCGAGAAAGCTAGTGGGCGAGATTGCCACGCCAGGCGAAGCCACGGTAAACATGTTCGTAATCAGAGTGGGCGAGCTGAGGATTATCTACACGCTGCAGCCCGATTGTGTCGTGGTAATTCTTGCGGTCCTTTGGAAGCACGATGAGAAGCAATTTGCGCGGGAACTACGGCGAAGGCTTGCCGCTGAGAGGGCTATTCAGTGAAGTGCTGGAGCCCACGCGCCCAAACGATGCGCGCTGTCAAACCGCCGAGAATGCGAATAGTGCCCCGATCCGCCCGCCAGCGTTCGCGGCGGCGCCTGGTGGGGTGATAGGATTCGTGCCGTTCCTGATGTTCGCAGCGGATTACGCTTGCTGCCCTCGCGCGCGGACGGGTGCTTGCACGGCGCGACCAGGCGAGAAGGCAGGTTTCGGCCAACCTCAGGCGTCCGATGTTTTCGTATTTGACGGCTGGGGAATCCCACGGTCCGGCGCTCGTCGGAATCCTCGACGGGCTGCCGGCGCACCTTGCGCTCGATGTCGAGCGGATCAACCAAACGCTGGCACGGCGTCAGGGCGGCTACGGGCGCGGTGCGCGCATGAAGATCGAACGCGACGAGGTTGAGTTTCTCGCCGGCCTGCGCGGCGGCGTCACGCTGGGCTCGCCGCTGGCCGTGCTGGTGCGCAATCGCGACCACGAGACACCCAAGGTCAAGGCGCTGATGGATCCGCTCACCGGCGGCGGCGATCCGCTGACCAACCCGCGCCCCGGCCACGCCGATTACGCCGGGGCGTTGAAATATCGCCAGCGCGATCTGCGCAACGTGCTCGAACGTGCCTCCGCGCGCGAGACAGCGATGCGCGTCTGCCTCGGCGCAATCTGCGCGCAGTTTCTCGAAGCGCTGGGCATCACGACGCGTTCGTACGTGCATCGCATCGGCGAGGTGCAGGCGCCCGCGCTCGACGATTTCACCCAAGACCAAGTCGAAGCCAGCGACGTGCGCTGCCCCGATCCCGCGACCGAAGCCGCGATGATCGCGGCGATCGATGCCGCGAAAGCCGCCGGCGACACGCTGGGCGGACAGTTCGTCGTGCGGGTCGACGGCATTCCGGTCGGCCTCGGCAGCAATCGTCAGCCGTCGATGCGCTTGGATGGCGTGCTGGCCGGCGCGTTGATGGGCATGCAGACGGTCAAAGCCGTCGAGGTCGGTCTTGGCGCCGACGTCGCCGACAAGCCGGGTTCGGCGGCGCACGACGTCTTCGCGATGACCGACGGCGGGGTCGCGCGCGGCAGCAATCGCGCGGGCGGCATCGAGGGCGGCATGTCCAACGGCCAGCCGGTCGTTCTGCGCATCTCGGTCAAACCGATTCCCACGCTGATGAAGGCACTGCCGTCGGTGAATCTGCATACGCAGACCGACGCACCGGCGACGATCGTCCGCTCCGACGTCTGCGTCGTGCCCGCCGCGGCCATCGTCGGCGAGGCGATGGTGCGCCTGGCGCTCATGGCGCCGGTGCTGGAGAAATACGGCGGCGATTCGATGGAAGAGACGCTGGACAACCTGCGCCGGGCCAACGCTGCGGGCGCCGTGCTGTTCGACAAGGATCCGGCATGAAGCGCCACATCGCGCTGGTCGGGTTCATGGCGGCGGGCAAATCGACGCTAGGAAAGAAGTTAGCCCGACGGTTGGATTGCGCGTTCTACGATCTCGACGATCTGATCGTCAAGGAACACGGCCCCATCTCCGACATCTTCTACGCCCAGGGCGAGAAGCAGTTTCGCACCTACGAGCGCGACGAGCTGGCGCGCGTGGTCGAGCAGGGCGCGCCGGGCGTGATCGCATTGGGCGGCGGCGCGGTGACCTTCGATGAGACCTTGCAGCTGCTCAAGAAGCGCACGCATCGCGTCTTCATCAAGGTTTCGCCCGAACAGGTGCTCGGACGCCTGCGCCGCAGCAAGAACGTCCGTCCGTTGCTGGGGCCAACCCCGTCCCTGCACAAGATCAAGGAACTCTACGCCGCGCGCATGCCCAAGTACGCGCACGCCGATTTGGTCGTTGAAGCCGACGACCTCAATACCTCGCAAGTTCTGGAACACATCGTCGAGTGGATGCACAAGAAGAACATCCGCTTATAAGCGTTAACGACGATCTGCCCTATCCGATCGTCGTGGCGCCCGACGTGCGACCGTTCCTGCGGTCGCTGCTGAGCGATCGCGGCTATCGCCGATTCGTGGTGCTGGCCGATGCCAATCCGGCCGTCATGGCGATCGCGCGGCGCGTCGTGCGCGGGATGCCCGGACGGTTGGCCATCGTGCCGGTCGCCTTGGGCGAACGACGTAAACGGCTCTCGACGCTCGAGCACGTCCTCGATCGGCTGCTGGCGTGCGGGGCGGATCGCGGGACGCTCGTCGTGGGCGTCGGCGGCGGCGTCGCGGGCGACCTGTTCGGATTCGCGGCCGCGACGTACATGCGCGGCGTAGCGTATGCCCACATCGCGACGTCGCTGGTGGCCATGTGCGATGCGTCGATCGGCGGCAAGACCGGCGTCGATCTGGCCGGCGGCAAGAACGCCGCGGGCGTCTTTAGCGATCCGGTGGCGGTCTTCGCGCCCAGCGATGCGATCGACACGCTGCCGTTTCGCCACCTGCGCGAAGGCTTAGCCGAGACCGTCAAGCACGGGATTATCGAAGGGCACGACCTCTTCGATGCGCTCGAAGAGCTGGCGCCGCATCCGTTCTCGCGCTGGCCCTGGCCGGGGATCGTGACCGCATCCATCAAGGTCAAGACCGCCATCGTCGCCGACGATCGTACCGAACGCGGGCCGCGAGCAGTGCTCAACCTCGGGCACACGTTTGCACACGGCATCGAGCGCGCTAGCGACTTTCGCATCTCGCACGGCGCGGCGGTCTCGCTGGGATTGCGCGCGGCTGGATTGCTGGCGTTGCGTATGCGGCGCTGGGAGCGCAGCGAGCATCTGCGCGTGCTCACGCTGCTCGCCCTGCTGCGCTTGCCGATGGTCATGCCGCTGCGCCCGGCGGCGGTGCTGCGGGCGATGCAGGCCGACAAGAAAAAGCGGAATGGCCGCTTGCGGTTCGTCTTGCCCAATGCCATCGGCGATGTCGAGTACGGCATCGAGGCGCCAGAGCGTCTGGTGCTCGACGTGCTCGCGGATCTGACGCGTCCGCCCCAGCGCTCCGAATCCGCGTGATGCGCGTCTGCGACGCGCTGGCGGCGATTCGCTCGCCCCGCTTCGACATGCCCTTGACCTATGCGGCCGAGAACCTGACGCTGCAAGTCGGCGACGTCGTGCGCGTGCCGCTGGGCTCGCGCGAGGTGATCGCGTACGTCGTTTCGCCCGTGCGCGATGTACCCGACGATCCAAAGCTCAAAGCCGTGCTGCAGAAATGCGATGTGCCGCGCGCGTTCGATGAGACGGGCTTGCATCTCGCGCGGTTTGTCGCCGATCGTTATATCTGCACGCTGGGGGAAGCCCTGCGCGCGATCGTGTTGGCGGGAGCGGTGCCGCGCATGGTCGACTCGTTCGAACGCACCGTCCCGCGGCCCAACGTCGCGCGCTATCCATCGGTCCCATCGCGGCTCGTGACGCTGATCTGGGACGAGTTCCCCGACGGGTTTGCGTTGGAGACGCTGCTGCGTCATCCCGACGCGCGCCGCGCCGGGGATCGTGCGGCCCTCCTGCGCCACGTGCAGACCCTCACGCGCAGCGGCGATCTGCACCGCGTGCGGCGCTTGATCGCGCCCAAGACCGGCGTCTTCGTGATCGACGTCCTGCATACGGGAGCGGCGGCAATTGCCGGCAGCAAGGCGCGTGCGCTGACGGCGTTCGTGCGCGAGAATCCGGGCGTGCCGCGCGCCGACGCCGTGCTGGCCGGCTTTTCCCCCGCCGTGATCGCGCGCGCGATCACCCTGGGGGCCATCGCGCAGCGCCAGATCGAGCCCGCGCGCGCGTCGCGCCTGCCCCCGACGCGGCTCATACCGCCGGCAACGGCCGAACAAGCTGCCGCACTGGAGCGCATTTACGAATGGCTCGACGCGCGCGCGCATCGCGAAGCCTTGATTTACGGTATCACTGGGAGCGGCAAGACCTATATCTACATCGAGGCGATCGTGCGCGTCGTTCGGGCCGGTGGCCGCGCGATCGTGCTGGTGCCCGAGATTTCGCTCACGCCGCAGACCGCGCGCCGGTTCGAAGCGGCCTTCGGCGATCGCGTCGCGGTCCTACACTCCGCGCTCTCCGAACGCGAACGATTCGACGCCTGGCAAGCCTGCATGCGCGGCGATGTCGACGTAGTCGTCGGCGCGCGCAGCGCGGTTTTTGCGCCGCTGAGCGACGTTCGCCTGATCGTCGTCGACGAAGCCCACGAGACGTCGTATAAGCAGGACGTCTCGCCGCGCTACCACGCCGTTGCGGTCGCGCGCGAACGCATGCGCCACAGCGGCGGAGTGGTGCTGCTGGGAAGCGCGACCCCGTGGCTGGAGAGTTATGCCGCGGCCAAGGACGGCGCGCTCGAGTTGATCGTCCTGCGCGAACGCGCGACCAAGGCGCCGCTACCGTTGGTACAGATCGTCGACATGGCCGCCGAGTTCGAAAGCGGCAACAAGCGCGTCTTCAGCACGGCGCTCACGCAGGCGCTGGCCGACCGCATCGAACGCGGCGAGAAGACGGTGCTGTTTGTCAACCGTCGCGGGAGCGGCGGGTTCTTGCTCTGTCGGGCGTGCGGGAACGTGCCGCAATGCGATCGCTGCAGCGTGTCGCTGGCGGTCCATCGGTCCGAAGGCTTGATGCGCTGTCACTACTGCGACCGCCAGCAGTCGATTCCAACACGCTGCCCGGCCTGCGGGGATTCCGCGGTTAAAGAGTTCGGCGTCGGGACCGAACGCGTGGCAGAAGAAGTGGCCAAACTGTTTCCGAGCGCGCGGGTCGTGCGGATGGATTCCGATACCACCACGCGCATCGGCGATCACGCGCGTCTGCTCGGCGAGTTCGAAGGGCGCGGCGATGTATTGATCGGCACGCAGATGGTCGCCAAGGGCCTGGATTTTCCAACCGTCACGTTGGTCGGCGTGGTGGCTGCCGACGTCGGTTTGCACGTTCCCGATTTTCGCGCGGCGGAGCGAACGTTTGCCCTGATCGCGCAGGTCTGCGGGCGCAGCGGCCGGGTGGGCCGGGGCGAAGCGATCGTGCAAACCTATTCCCCCGATCATCCCGCCGTTCGCTTTGCCGCCGAACACGACTACGATGGCTTCGCACGCGAAGCCCTCGACGAACGTCGTGCGACCGGCTTTCCGCCTTCACGGCGATTGGTGTACCTCGGGATCATCGGCCGCGAGAAAACAGCGGTCGCGCAGGCCGCCGCACGCTACGCCGATGCGCTGCGCGGTGCCGACGGCATCGACGTCTTCGGCCCCGCGCCCTATCCGATCGCACGGCTCAATGGCGAATGGCGCTACCGCGTGATGCTCAAGACCACCCATGCTCGCGCCCTACGAGAACACATCCGCGAACGCATCCTCCCCAACGCCCGCGCCGATCGCACGACTCGCCTGGCAATCAACGTCGACCCGTAACGAAAAACGAGGCGCCGCATTACTACGGCGCCTCGCGCGCTTTGATGTGTCTGTAGGTTTGATACGGACCAACCGTAGCATAGCGGTGGCGACTTCGCAACAACGTATACGCTGCCGCGGCTGGAGCGCCCGGGAATCGAACCCGGAGCCGCTCGATGTATCAAGCCGACGGTCGACACCATCGAGGGATACTACATATGGGTCTTCGAACTCCCGGTCCGGGTCCGGTCGGCGCCGATCTGGAAACGCGCACCCGCGGCATTCGGGGGTTCCATTTTTGTCCGGATCGCTCAAGACAATCGTAACACCCTTCAAGAAAATCGTCGATCTTGGTCCTCTTGACGATGGCGTTCACGTCGACATCGTCAATGGAGCGCCCTTGAATGGTTTCCAGAGAATAGATATCGTTAGTTGTATCGTTGTGCTTATTCCGTCGACGTACATCGAAATTTCGCAGAAGAGCGCCGGGGCGCGCGACGCACGATTCACCACGAAGCGCGGGCGGCACAGGATGAGCAGCAAGATTCTCGAAAATACTGACTGTGAGTGTTTTCAAGACGCGGGCGTTCCGTGTTGGTCTCGTCTTTGCGATGATCGTCGCCGGCATAGGCCTGACAGCGCTTATCATGAAGAATGAGCGAAACCTAGTTCGAAAAATCGCGCCAGCGGACGCGGATGCGGCCGCGCGACGCTACATAGCGCTGCTTGCGGCCAGGCGGTTCTCTCCGATCGAACGTGATGTTGATGCTTCACTAAAGAACGCAAAACTTCGAGGCGAATTGGGTGGGGCCGCTGCGCCACTGCAAACGGGAACTATCGTTTCGATCGACATGACCGGCGCGCAGCAGAACCTCGGGAACGAGCGGCCGCCGATTGTTTTGGGTTATGAGGTAAAACTTACCCGCGGCGTGGCGGCTGTTACCGTCGCGTTCAAGCGCGAAGGGACGCGGCTAGTGATCGAGGAGCTTAGCGTCTATCGGCTCGATCAACCGTTAGAGAGGGCGAACGCATTCACGCTTACGGGGAAGAGCTTAGCCCAGTACCTCTGGCTGCTTGCGGCCAGCGCAGTTATGGTCTTCGTCTTGACAACATTGCTTGTGTGCATGTGGGAGACGCGCGTTCGGTGGCGGTGGCTCTGGGCGGTGCTTTGCTGCGCTGGAGTTGCGAAATGCACTATGGATTGGGCAACCGGTGAAACCGACATTCAGCCGATTTCTTTTCAAATGCCCGGAGCGGCGATTTGGCCGTCAAGCTTTTATGGCCATTGGTATGTCCTTTTCACGTTGCCTTTAGGAGCAATACTGTTTTGGCTCTTTCGCGCAAGGCTGGTTGCTCCAAAAGAAAAGAGCCGAGATCTTGAGGCTGGTCCTTTGCCCGTCGCTGACTAGACGGTCAAATCGCCGTGTCGCCGAGTGACTCAGCGATGAGCTATTGTAAAATCGACCCTGCTGCTAAAGATGGCGCGGCGGTTTAAGAACCCATCAGCGAAGTTTCGAATTATGTTTTGACTGCTCGCGGAAAAGAACAGCTCGCCCGCAGCCGTATAGTTCAGCACTTTGACTTCTTGACGATCCGAATCGTGGGCAGTCGCGTACCAGAAAATGGCGTCGGAGCGTTTACTGCGGAAGAATCCGACCGATCTGGTTGCCCCGCACGAACTAGAGGGCCCCATCCGGACCCGTGGTGATGCCGTTAGGTTCGCTGTTCGCGGTCGGGACTGGGAATTCGGTGTACGCTCGGGGATCGTCGTTAATACCGGGGAGGAATAAATGGCGCCGGTGGAACTGACGACATACAGATTCCCGTCATTACTTGAGATGCCGACGCCGTTGCCGGTCTGCATGCTCCAAGCCCGCGCGGCTAAATTGGTGTACTGTCGGCTTGATGCGGATCGACTGTGGCGCATCGGTGACGACTTCGCAACAGCGTGTGGATCGCGCTTAGAAGGCTCCTAGCGTGATGTTGATGGTCGAGGCGGGCTGCACCGCGACGGTGGGATTGTCGCCGCAGACGTCGTCGAACGGGAAGGCGTATCCCAGGCGTGTCACGCTGTCGTTGTGGACGATCGCGGCGTAGGCGTTGTTGGGCGTTTCCTCGTAGTCGGTGTGGAGATCCGGAACGCACGTAGCGGCGTCATTGCGCAGTTCGTAGTATTGGTTGGGAGCTTCGCCCTGTAGCGTCAGCGCAACCCCACGGTTGAACGCGGCCTCCATCGCCTTGAGACAGTTGTTCTGCATATCGATCGTTATTGAAGCGGGTGCCGGGTTGGCGATCGCGTAGCAGCCGAAGACGTCAGTCGAGGAAAGCATGCCGTTGCTGCCCGTCACCGTGACGACCGGGGTCATGCTGGATGCTTCCTCCGGCGTGAGCGTGGTCAGCTCGCCTGCGTAGAAGTTCAGCGGTCCGCTCGCCGAGGCGGCAAGACCGGTGAGCCAACCGTCGCCGGTATTGGTGGCGTCGTAGCAGCACAGCGGCGTCGTCATCCAGGCCGTGTACGCATTGGCAATTTCGGTGTCGAAGTAGGATTGCAGCGCGGTCGAGGTACCGACGACGGTCGTCGGGGAGAGCGCGCGCAGATTCGTCACGCTCGGCGGGAAGGCCGACGGCGTGTTGTTAGGGACCAGGCAGTCGCCAAAGCCGCCGCCGGCAGAGGTGAGCGCCGCGAACAGCTCGCTGCGCGTAATCGTGTACGCGCCTTGGGTTGCGCCGCCCGCGCCGGGCGTTGCGCTTAACCCCAGGAAGAGGCCGATGCCGTTGACCTGCGTGATGTTGGAGTTAAAGCCGAAGTTGCTGTCGATCGAAAACTCGATCCAATCGAAGAGCAGGCCGCCGCCGTACGTGCCGGTCAATGCCGGCTGTGCAAATCCGGTGGCCGGCGAGCCGCCCGACGGACTAAACGGCAGCTTCGGAATGCCGACGGAGAGATAGATGCGTCCGCTAAAGGCAGCGGCGCCGGTGCCCAGACCCGGGACGTACGCTTGACTGAGTTTGGAGAGGTCGATGACCGTCGGCGTGGTCGGCGAGATGTGGATCGAGTAATCGGCCCAGGCCTGATTGTAGCTCTGCTCGATCGCCGCGATGTCGGCTCCGGTGACGACCGTTCCGGCGTTATTGGGGTTGGTATTGGGGAACGTGTTTGCGGCATTGGCCAGCGGTCCGCTCGTCGAATCGGTTTGGTTCATGACGTTCGGCGTGCCGGCGGCGTCGATCCACAGCGGAATGTAATCGGCGGCGTTCCCGTTCTTGAGGTAGCCGCCGGTGATGTATGCGTAGACGGGATAGTCGCTGGGGATGCCGGACTGCGTGACGTCGATCGTTAGCGGCACGGGTATGGCTGCGGGGGAGTAATAAATGCCGCCGTTGGCCGACGTCACGTAGAGGGTGCCGTCGTTGAACGACAGGCTGGTTGCCGCACCGCCCTGCTGCTCCCAACTCTGCGAGGCGTAGTCGAAGAAGTAGATGTTGGTTCCGTTGCCGGTGGTGGGGGCTGGGAATCCCAGCACCATCACGCCGCCGATCGTGTCGGTCAAGTCCGAGGCGTTCCCTGGCAGCTGCACTAACTGCGTATCGGTGTTCTGGTGGTAGATACCGCCGACGTAGTTGGTGAGGTAGAAGCCGCCGTTGATGATCGGATTGGGCTGCCCGGTGATCGAGTAGTTGTTGCCATCGGTCGAGCCGTAGACGGCGACCGCACCACCGACCATCTGCGTCCAGTTGCCGCCGACGTAACGCCAGATCGCATCGTCGGATCCGCCGGTAAACGCCGTCACCACGATCGAGTTATCCGCTAGCGCCGCGATCGACGACGCTGACCCGCCAATGCCCGTCCAAGCGCCGTCGGCGTAGGCATAGATCCCGCCCTCGGCGTTGATCGCATACAGCGTACCGTTGGGAGCGATGGCAATCTCCGAAGCCACGCCGCTGATGTTCTGCCAGGTGCCGCTTTGGTAGTGCCAGATGTTCCGGTCCGCCGGTGCCGCAGGCGCGTCGGAGAGTACCCACAGCGAACCGTCGGCGGCGACGGAAACCTGGCTGGCCGATCCGGGAACCTGTTGCCAGGTCAGCGGCACGTTGACGCTCTGCGGCGTGCGCCGCGTCATCTCGCTGGCCGGCAGAATCGCCGTGCGCGGCATCGGCGACGGAACGATCGATCCCGGCGACGCGCTCTTAGGCGTCGCCAGCGTTGCTGCTTTGCTGGGAATCAGACTGCTGCCCGCGCGACTACAGGCCGCGAGCGTCCCCGACGCGGCAAGTCCGGCCAGAAACACACGGCGATCGATCTGCAATTTCGACACAGTAACAACTCCCGTCCGGCAAAAGGGCCGACAGCGCTGGGGCTCTCCGCGCGGTTATTCTTAAGCAGAACGAGCGCTTCCCGTCTGATGTCGCTCATTCACAGGGCCGTGGGAATTGGATGTAGTAATCGTGCGAGAGCACGGCTTGCCGAATTCGGGCAGACCGGCTGCCACTGGCAACGAGGTGGGGGAGTTGAGACATTCGGTCGCCCGCGTACTGCTCGCGATGTTGGCCATCACGACGGTATTGTGTTGCTCGTTCAGCCCTCCGGCGAAGGCCGCGCGCCCGCGCGCGTATCCCGCTGCGCGTCCGGGTGTCGACACGAAAACCGGAACGGGCGCGTCGCGCCAGGCATGTGCGACGACGCGGCTTGTGACGACCGATGCGCCGCAATTATATGCAAGTGCGCGCATGGATGGGCGTGACATGCTCGTGGCCGATGTAACGTTTCTGCTCGACTCCCCCGATGACTACGTGCGCTACTGGATAGCGGAGGCCCTCGGAAACATGGGACCTGCCGCGAGATCTGCAATTCCTAAACTAGTGAAAATGCTGCCCCACGCGGACTGCATGAGCGGAGTGATCACGTCGGCGGGCGGCATCCGAGATGCTCTAATCAAGCTGCGTGCCAACATAAAGAAGCTAAAAACCGGGCCGCCTCTGAAATGCAGCCCCATAGGTGGATGAGTACTCGTCCTTCGCCCGGGAATGCACTCGTTTCGGCAAAGGATGTCAAGCGGCGATGAATTCCGAGGAATGCGGCTGGTTATTGAGGGTAGGTCTCATTGTTGATGACGAGAGCCGCCCAGACCCTTCGGTCGGCAGCGTGCCCGCGCGACTTGGCATCGCCCCGACACGAGCGTGGAAGCGCGGTGACGTGCTTTCAGCGAGAGGCGACCGACGCTATAAAACCAATGGATTTCGGTACGACTTCTACCATGACTATAATGGAGACTCCGAAGTCGAGGTCACGCGCGCGCTGGCATGGCTAAGCAGCGTCGGCGCGGCGACTATTCTAGAGCCCTACGACAGGCAGATTGCCATAACCGTTAAGCTTTATGGGAAGGAGACGCATCCCGTGCCTATTCTGAGTTTTTCGAAGGAGGCAGTCCGCCAGGCCAGCGATTTAGGATTGTCCATCGACATCGATCTATACGTATGGGGTAGCGAGAAGCCAGTCCTGAGAAGGCGGATGTAATGGATTTACGCGCTAGGAGCGCTACTCGTCTGTTTCATGGGCAGCGGCGATAAGGTGAAGGCGGTGGAGTTCCTAGAAACTCCCGAGCCGGTCGCCATTGTCAGGAGTAGGCTCAGTTCCGAAGTATTAGCTGAATGCAGCCCGTTTCGTGAGGAAATCGTCGAGCTACGCCTGGTTTCTCGCGACGGTGTCGGCGATCTCACGCAGCTAGCCAAGTTCCCAAAGCTTCGTCGCCTCTATGTCGTTGACCGATGTCAAGACGATCTTAGCTTCCTAAAGAATCTTTCAGAATTGGAAGTGTTGGCTGTTAGTGAGAATCGGCGATTGGAGCTAGACTTTCAATATTGGCCACGGCTTCGCCAACTTGGCGTCGACGTATCGAAAAAGCGACTCAAGCATGCCGAGCAGGCGCTTTATTTCGAGACGTTAGTCGTCTCGGGATCCCCTGGTTTGGATCTAGCCGAGTTCGCGCTGTTCCCGTCACTTGAAGCTGGCTCGGTCCGGTGGACAGTATTTCATTGGACATCAGGCGGCTTGATTCCGTCGTTCGAACTCGGCTGGGGATAACATGCCGAGTGCGGTGTGCCGGCGGTGCGGGTTGTACCAGCCGTTGATGAAC
>DATCDS010000080.1:0-10467 GCA_036510515.1 Vulcanimicrobiaceae bacterium | reverse complement strand
GCGGCGCCACCGACGACGGTCTGAGCCGAACAACATCGCATTGTATCGCGCGCAAACACGCGAGGTAACCATGCGTCTTATAAAGTTGAAGGAAACGATGTCCGAGACATTCCGCTCGAAGCAGGACCTGACCGAGTGGCTCGATCGACAGAAGCTCTCGGGACAGGCAATTCCTTAGTCGTTGGTCGACGAGGAGTGACGGGGACCTCGAGCAGCCAGACCGCTAGTTTTTGGAGGGGCATCAGATTCCCCAAGCGGCCTCCTTCGTCATCTCCCCGGAGACATCTACTTCGAGAATTGTCACGCACTTCGGTCCTGTGACATCCACTTCGAGATTTTAGAAGCGCCCCGCCGCGCCCTTGCCTTCGCCCCCCCTCGCGCGTATAGTGGGGGGAAGTGGTGACCAATGGTGGCCTGGGGAGGGGTAATGCACGGGGACCTACCGCGATTTACGGGGTCGGTCGAGCACGCTCTTGATGAGAAGGGCAGGCTTATCGTGCCCGCGCGCTTTCGGGAGCGGCTTGGTGCTGGGTTCGTGATCACGATCGCCCAGCCCGACCCATGCCTGGTCCTCTATCCCAGCGCTACCTGGGCCGATCTCTGCGGCCGCCTGGAGGCGGCTCCTCGCAAGGACGACCGCTTTCGCCGCTTGGTCCGCCACCTGTTTGCCAATACTGAAGAGGTCGCGTGCGACGGCCAGGGGCGCCTGCTGATCCCGGCCGGCCTGCGGACCTATTCCGGGATCGACCGCGAGGTCGTTTCGATCGGAGCCTTGACCCGAGTTGAGGTCTGGGCTAAAGAACGCCTCAGCCAGCACGCCGCCCCACAGGGCGAGGTCGCCGATTTCATGGCCGACCTCGGCTTCTACTAATGTGCGCCCGGTGCAGCCGTGAGCCATATCCCGGTCCTGTTGCGGCCGACGTTGGACTTGCTGGAGATCCGGCCGGATGGAACCTACGTCGATGCGACCTTCGGGGCCGGTGGGCACAGCCGGGCCATCTTGGAGCGCTTGAATGGCGGCCGGCTGATCGCGCTGGACGCCGATCCGTCGGCGCAAGCGCGCGCGAACGAAATGGCGTCGCCTTCCTTTACTTTCCTCACTATCAACTTCCGGGAGCTGGGGAGCGCGTTGGATTCGCTCGGGATCGAGCGGGTCGACGGCGTGCTCTTCGATTTGGGGGTCTCGTCCATGCAATTTGATGAAGGCGAACGCGGCTTCTCGCTGCAGTATCGCGCGCCGCTGGACATGCGCATGAACCCGAACGCGCAGCGCAGCGCTTACGACGTGCTGGCGCACTCCAGCGAAACCGAATTGGCCGACATCTTCTTTCACTACGGCGAAGAACGCGCCGCGCGACGCATCGCGCGTGCGGTCGTGGCGCGACGCGCCGCCGGCACGCTGCCGACCACGACCACGGAGTTCGCGTCGATGGTCTCCGGCATGGTGCACCGTAAGGGGCACCGCGAACGCGTGCACCCGGCCACCAAGGTTTTTCAAGCGTTGCGCATCGTGGTCAACGACGAACTCGACGCGCTGCGCGACGGGCTATCGTCGGCGATCTCCCGTCTGCGCGGCGGGGGTCGCGTCGCCACCATCAGTTTCCATTCGCTCGAAGATCGCATCGTGAAGACGACCTTCCGCGACGACGATCGCCTCGAGCGCGTCACGCGCAAGCCGGTCGTCGCCGATGAGGCCGAGCAAGCCGAAAATCCCCGCTCGCGCAGCGCCAAGCTGCGCGTGGCCCAACGGAAAGCAAGCTAATGGCACAAGCCGCCCGCCAACTCCAGGCACCGCAACCACGCATCCGCAACGCGCGACGGGCGCGCGGCGCGACCGGCGATCGAATCGCGCATTACTCTCGCGCGCGTTACGCCGGCATCGTGCAGTTTTCGGTCGTACTCGTCATCGCTTCGGCGCTGCTGCTCGGTTACGTCATGCTGACGTCGAATCTCACGGGCTTGGCCTATGCGGTCAATCGCGCCGATCTCCAGCGAGCGGCGCTGCAAGAAGAAACGGCGCGACTGGACGATCGTCTGGCGATCCTGGGGTCGGATCAGCGCCTCGCACAGATGGCGGCTAAACTCGGCATGAAGCCGCCCCAGCAGTTCGCGGTCGTGCGTCTGCCCGTTCCGGAGGACGGCGGCGGGCATATCGCGCTGCTCTCGCGCCTTACAAGCTTACTGAGGTAGCGCGACGATCGGCACGCGACCATGAACACCCACAAGCGCACGTTCGCGCGCGTCAGGCCGATGCGCGCGAAACTCATTTTTTTTGGACTGCTCGCCGTTGCGGTCTTCTTGTCGTGGCGCCTGTACGACATCCAAGTCGTGCACGGCCCGCTCTACGCAAAACAAGCGCTCGACCAGCGCTCCGAAGCGCAAGAAGTCTTCGCGCGCCGCGGAAGCATTATGGACCGCGACGGCAACGTGCTCGTGCACTCTTTACCGTCCGAGAGCATCTATGCGGTTCCACACGACCTCCAAGATCCAGATCTGGCGGCTCGGAAACTCGGCGCGATCGTTGGGAAACTCGATCCGGCGACGATCGCCCAACTGCACGATCGCAGCATGTGGTTCGTCTGGATCGCGCGCAAGGTGCCCCACGACCAGGCCCAGCGCGTTCGCGCGCTCGATTTAGCCGGCGTGCAGCTCAAAGACGAGGAAACGGGCCGACGCGTCGACGGCATCGGCACGGAGGCGTCCAACATCATCGGCTTCGTCGGCACGGACGAAAATGGATTGGACGGTGCGGAGTATTCCTTCGACGGGCTGCTCAAGGGTACGTCGGGCGAGGTTAGCGTAGAGACCGACGAGTTCGGTCGACCGATTCCGTTCGGCATCGAGACGACGATCAAGTCGCCGCAGCCGGGCATGTCGGTCGAGTTAACGATCGATTCGTATCTGCAGTTCGTTACCGAACAAGCGCTCGACGCGCAAGTCAAGGCCTATCACGCGGCCAACGGCACGGCGATCGTCATGGATCCGTGGACCGGCGAGATTCTCGCGATGGCCAACTGGCCCACCTTCGATCCGAATCACTTTTGGAAATATACCGACGCGCAACGACGCGATCGTGCGGTGATGGATGCCTACGAGCCGGGCTCGACGTTCAAGCTGGTGACCGCCGCCGCCGCGCTCGAATCGCATAAAGTCTCGCTGACGTCGGTCTTTCCAGCGCGCAGCGCGCTCTCGGTCGGCGGACACATCATTCACAACGCCGAGGACGGCATGCCGATCGCCGGCAGCACCGAAACGCTCGAGCAGATCATCGAGTATTCGCACAACGTCGGCGCCGCCGAGGTCGGCATGTCGATCGGCGCGCAAACGTTCTATCAGATGGAGCGCAAGGCCGGTTTCGGCGATCCCACGCAAGTCGGCTTGCCAGGCGAAAATCCGGGCATCGTGCCCGCGCCCGCCGATTGGAGCGATTCGTCGCTGGCAACGATGTCGTTCGGGCAAGGCGTTTCGGTCACACCGCTGGCGATGGCGCGTTTCTACTCTGCGATCGCCAACGGCGGAGTGTTGATGCGACCGCGCATCCTCAAATCGATCGTCGATCAGCATGGGAACGTCGTTTATCAATACGAACCGGAAATCGAGCGGCGCGTCTTTTCGCAGTCGACCGCCGCAACGCTGCGGCGGTTCTTGCGTGCGGTCGTCACCCAAGGCACCGGCGATCCCAGCGCGCAGATCGCGGGCTACACCACCGCCGGCAAGACCGGTACGGCCGAGATCGTGAGCAACGGCGCGTACGAGCCCGGCGCGTATGCGGCCTCGTTCATCGGCATGGTTCCCTACGAACGACCGCGTTTCGTCATCTACGTCAAGGTGGAACGGCCGATCGGTTCGTATTACGGCTCCGAAGTCGCCGCGCCGGCCTTTACGGCAATCGCCCGCGCCGCGATGCTGCACGCGGGCGCGCTGCCCCTATCGACGCCCGCACCCAAACACGCAAAATGAAGACCCTGCACGACCTGCTCGGCGCCCCCGCGCACGGCCGGGCGGTGCGCGTGGTCGGTGACGAGTATCGATCCATCGAGACGATCGTCACCGACTCGCGGCGCGCTCGACCGGGCGCGCTTTTCGTTGCGCTCACCGGGGAACGCCTAGACGCTCGTGCGTTTATCCCCGAGGCCGTGCGTAACGGCGTCTCGGCGATCGCGGTCAACGAACTCGACGAGGCCGCGCTACGCGATCCGGCGCTGGCCGACGTGAGCGTTGCGATCGTCGGCGATACGCGGCGCTGGCTCTCTCGCTTCGCGGTCGCGTTCTACGACGATCCCGCCCGCGATCTCGATATCGTCGGCGTGACCGGCACCAACGGCAAGACCACGACGATCCAGATGGTCGCCGCGATCCTGGATGCTGCCGGAAAACCGTGCGGCACGATCGGTACGATCGGTGCCCATTTCGGCACGCGAACCCAGCCGATCGAGAACACGACGCCCTTCGCGCACGACCTGCACGCGTTCTTCGCGCAGATGCGCGACGACGGCGCGCGAGCCGTCGCGCTGGAGGTCAGTTCGCATTCGCTGGAACTGGATCGCGTCGCCGACGTGCCGTTTGCGGTCGGCGCCTTTACCAATCTCACGCGCGATCACCTGGATTTTCATCACACGATCGAGGCATACGCGCGCGCCAAGCACAAGTTGTTCGAGGCGTCGGCCCGCTGCGTCTTCAACGTCGACGACGCGTATGGAAAGGCCTGGGCGGCGGAGTTTGCGCCGATGCGCCCGGTCCTGACGTATTCGCTCTCGGGCGGCGCCGATCTGGTCGCCACGCAGATCGACTCGCGCGCCGGCGGCAGCACGTTTAGCCTGGACGGGATGCGATTTGAGGTGAAGATCGCCGGGCGCTTCAACGTTGCCAACGCGCTGTGCGCGATCGCCTGCGCGCGCCTGCTGGGGGTCGACGACGCCACGGCCGCGCGCGGCCTGGCGGCCCTCGATCGCGTCGCCGGCAGAATGGAACGCGTGCCCGGCGACGTAGAGGTCGTCGTCGACTACTCGCATACGCCCGATTCGCTCGACAACGCGTTGCGCGCCCTGCGCCCCTCGACGCGCGGGCGATTGACCGTCGTTTTCGGCTGCGGCGGCGATCGCGATCGCGGCAAACGGGCGCAGATGGGCGAGATCGCCGCGCGTTTGGCCGACGGGATCTACGTCACCAGCGACAACCCGCGCGGCGAGGATCCGCAAGCGATCGCCGACGAGATTCTGGGCGGCATCGGAACGCACGAGCGCGTGGTGGAGTTGGACCGGCGCGTCGCCATTCGCACGGCGATCGCGCGGGCCGCGCCCGGCGACGCGGTGCTCATCGCCGGCAAGGGCCACGAAACGTACCAGATCGTCGGCAGCGAGGTGCTCCCGTTCGACGATGCGGCGGTCGCGCGCGAAGCGCTGGCCGAGCGGGGTACGGGGTGAGCCTGCCGTTCGACGTCGCCGTGCGCGCGACGGACGCGCGCGTGCTCGAGCCCAACGGCGCGCCCGGTGAGTTGCGGATCGTCACCGATACTCGCGTGCTGCAGACGGGCGATGCGTTTCTGGCCTTGCGCGGCGATCGCTTCGACGGCCACGACTACGTCGCGCAAGCGGTCGCCAAGGGCGCGCGCGCGCTGATCGTCGACGATGCTGCGGTCGCCGTCGCCGGCGTGACGACGCTGGTCGTGGCCGACACGCTGGCGGCCTACATGGCGCTGGCGCGCGCGATGCGCGAGACGTTTGCGGGACAAGTCGTCGGCATCACCGGCAGCGTCGGCAAGACGACGACCAAAGAATTGCTGCTGCAGCTGTTGATCGGGAGCCGAGGCGATCGCGTCGCCGCGTCGCCGGCCAACGAAAACAACGAGATCGGCGTCAGCAAGTTCTTGTTGGCCAACGCCGATGCGTCGCACGACGTGCTGGTGGTCGAGATGGGCGCGCGCCACTTCGAAGATATCGCCGCGCTTGTGCGCGTGGCCGGCCCCGACATCGGCGTGCTGACCAACGTCGGGGAAGCACACGTCGAGATCATGGGCTCGCGCGAGCGGCTCGCGCAGACCAAGTGGGGATTGTTCTCCGGCGGAGCGCTGGCCATCCTCAACGCACGCGACGAGGTCTCGCTGCAGCGCGCCCCGAGCTTGACGCAGGCGCCGCATTGGTTTGCCGCCGGCGACGATCGCATCTCCACGGGCGGGCGAACGACGCTCATCCTGGGCAAAGCGCGCTTGCTCGAAATCGATTCGCACGAGACGGTCGAGCGCGCGATCGACGTTGCGTTGCCCGGCCTGCACAACCGTGCCAACCTGGCCGCGGCCGTTGCGGCCGCACGCGAGTTGGGCGTCGATCTCGACACGATCGTCGAGACCATTCCGCGGCTGCGCCTGCCGCCCGGTCGCTTCGAACGCATCGCCATCGAGGGCCGCCCGTCGATCGTCTACGACGCGTACAACGCCAACCTTACCGGCACGCTGGCCGCGCTGGAGACCTTTGCCGACGAGCCGGCCGATCGGCATCTCGTCGTGCTGGCCGGGATGGCGGAGCTGGGTGAGGAAGCGCCGGAAATGCACCGGCGCGTGGGCGAGGCGGCAGCCGCCTCGGATGTCGACGTTTTCCTGATCGGCGGCGCCTTCGTCGACGACCTCGAGCGCGGTGCGAGAGATGCGGGGTTCTCGGCGGAGCGCATCGTGCGCTTCGCGACGAATGAAGATGTCGTACGCTGGATCGCAAGGAATGCGGTCCCGGGCGACGCGGTCTTGCTCAAAGGTTCGCGGGTCTACAAGTTGGAGGAAGTGGTCGAACGCTTGCGCGGTGATCTGGGATGACGCGGCGGCTGGCCGTCTGCCGCGCCGGCGTTCCGTCGGGCGTGGTGGCCATTCCGGTGCGTACGCGCGTCATCGCGCCGGGCGACGACTTACCGCGGTTGATCGAGGATGCTACGCGGAACATCGCGCGCGCCGGCGACGTCGTCGCGATCTCGGAAACGGCCGTGGCGATCGCGCAGGGGCAGTTCGTCGTTGCCGAATACGTTCGCCCGTCGCGCTTGGCCTACGCGCTCTCGCGCCACGCCGGCGCGATGGCGACGGTCAGCCAGCCCGAATCCCTACAGTTAGCCATCGATAGCGTCGGCATGCCCAAAGTCGTCTACGCCGCGGCGCTGCAGGTGCTCGGGCGATTGGTCGGCCGGCGCGGCATGTTTTACGAAGTGATGGGCGAGGCGATCGCCGCGATCGACGGCTACACCGGCACGCTGCCGCCCTACGAGCGTGCGATCGTGCTCGCGCCGCGCGATCCCGACGCGTTCGCACAATCGGTCTTCGAACGTATCGGTGCGGGGTGCGTCGTGGTCGATGCGAACGACTTGGAGAAAGCCAAGGTCTTGGGCGCGTCGACCGGCGTGCGCCGCGAACGCGTCGAGACGGCGCTGCTGCACAATCCGCACGGCAACGGCGACGAGCAAACGCCGATCGTCGTGTTGAAATGGCGCGGCGACGGTGGCAATCCGCTGGTCGAGTCCGCCGCATGACGCTATCGGACTTTCGCGTCTTGGGACTCGAAGTGTCGGCCGGCCTGGTTATCTCCGCGGTCGTCGGCTGGGTTTTGCTGCGCGTCCTGCCCAGGCTGCAGGTTCGCCAGACCGCCTACGAAGACGCGCCGACGACGCATCGACAGAAGACCGGAACGCCGACGATGGGCGGTATCGCGATCGTCGCTTCGTTCGCGCCGGTGATCTTCTTGGAGCGAACGTATTCGTCCGAGCTCGTTGCGTGCTATTTTCTGGTTGTGGCCTGCGCCGCCGTCGGATTTATCGACGATTTCCTGGGAATTCGGCGTGGGAAAAACCGCGGGCTCGGCGCCTCGACGAAGTACCTGGCGACCGCGTTGATCGCGGTGATGTTCTTGCGCATGGTCGGATCGGCGGGTGGCGACACGTTGTTCCACGCCGGCTCGTACGCGCTGATCGTGCCGTATTGGCTATGGCTGCTCTTGGGCATCCTGGCCATCACCGGAACCGTGCACGCGGTGAATCTCACCGACGGGCTGGACGGTCTGGCGACCGGATGCGTGATCCCGCCGCTGCTGGCGTTCTGGTGCATCGCTATCTCGATGGCGATCCCGACCAGGGAGCGTTGGCCCGAGATGCTGGCGATGGCCATCGGCGGGTGCTTCGGATTCCTCATCTACAACCGCTACAAGGCCAAGATGTTCATGGGCGATACCGGATCGCTCGCGTTGGGCGCGCTGCTTGCCGGCGTCGCCATTCTGACCGGTGAAATGCTGCTGCTGATCCTGGTGGGCGGCGTCTTCGTCGCCGAAGCGCTTTCGGTCATCATCCAAGTGACGTACTTCAAAGCCAGCAAGGGCAAGCGGATCTTTCGGATGTCGCCGCTGCACCACCATTTCGAGCTGGCGGGTTGGCACGAAACCAAGGTGACCGCGCGTTTCTGGGTCGCCTCGGTCGTACTCTCGGCGGTCGGATTGGCGATCGTGCGATGATGGGCTTCGATGCGAGCGAGACGGTGTTGGTCATCGGACTGGGGCGCAGCGGTTTGGCCAGCGTGGAGGTCTTGCGCGCGCGCGGCATGACCGTGTACGCCACCGACGAGAAGGCGCCCGACGCACTGCGCGATGCGATCGCGCGCGTGCAGCAGGCCGGGGGCCGCTTCGTGGCGCCGGCGGACATCGACATGATCCTGGACGACTGCACGTCGGCGGTGCTCTCACCGGGAATTCCGCTGACGAGCGCGGTCGTTCGCGCGGTGCAAGCCGCGGGCGTGACGGTGTTGGGGGAGATCGAGGTCGCGTACCGCCTGTGCGCCGCACCGATTATCGCGGTCACCGGCACCAAGGGCAAGTCGACGACGACCGCCTTGATCGGCCATCTGCTGCGCGCGGCCGGCAAGAACGTGCGCGTGGGCGGCAACATCGGCAACCCGCTGATCGCCGAGGTCACGGGCGTAACCCCCGACGATTGGGTCGTCGCCGAGGTATCCTCGTTTCAGCTCGAAACCATTCGCGCGTTTCGCCCGCGCGTTGCGGTGCTGCTCAACCTCGCTCCCGATCATCTGGACCGTTACTTCTCGATGGAGGAATACGTCGAGGCCAAGTTTAGGATCTTTGCCAACCAAGGCATGCAGGATGCGTTCGTCGGCAACCTCGACGACGAGCGCCTCGCTGCACTGCAGTGGCAGCACGACGAGGAACATCGCGTTGCGGCGCGCCAGTTGTGGTTTACGCTGAGCGATCGGCACGAGCGCGCGACGATGTATCTGCAAGACGGCGCGATCGTCTACGCGCCGATCGTCGGGGATCCGCGTCCGATCGCGCTGATGCGGCGCGACGAGATCGTCTTGGCCGGCGAGCACAACGTTCAAAACGTGATGGCGGCGCTGCTGGCGGCGCTGGCGATCGGCTGCGATCCGGCGCGGTTACGCGAGGCCGTCAAAGCGTTCGTGCCGATGGCGCACCGCTTGCAGCCGGTCGGCGAAATCGACGGCGTCCTCTACGTCGACGATTCCAAAGCTACCAATCCGGGCGCGGTGCAAGCCGCCTTGGCGGCCTACGACCGGCCGATCGTGCTGGTGAGCGGAGGCCGCGCCAAGGGAACGGCCTTCGACGAACTGGGCGCCGCGATCGACCTGCGCGCGAAAGCTGCGGTGCTGATCGGGGAGTCCGCGGCGGCAATCGAAGCGACCCTGCAACGCACGCCGGTGGCGCGCGCTTCTTCGATGCACGACGCGGTCGCCAAGGCGCGCGCGCTGGCCGCACCCGGCGACATCGTGATCCTCTCGCCGGGTTGCGCGTCGTTCGACATGTTCGCATCGGCCGAGGACCGCGGCGAGCAATTTGCCGCGGCGGTTGCCGCGCTGCAGGCGACGGCCGATGCGTAACGCCGCGCGCATGACGCGCACCCGCAAGCAGGCACCTGAAGAACGCGGCCTGCGGCGGTCGTTCGTCGGCGCGCCGCCCGACACGATCTTGTTTGCCTCGGTGGCAACGCTGGTCGCCATCGGCCTGGTGATGATCTTCAGCGCGTCGAGCGCGCTGGCGTACGTCGAGACGCACGATCCCGCGTACTTCGTCAAACGTCAGTTCGTCTGGCTGATCGTCGGACTGTTCGTTTCCTATTTCGCATATCGGATGGATTACCGCAAGCTCAAACAATGGGCGCCGTATCTGCTGGTTGCGGCCGTGCTCGGCCTGACCGTCGTGCTGATCCATCACGTCGGCATCGTGGTCGGCGGTTCGCGCCGCTGGCTGGGCGCGGGACCCTTGACGATGCAGCCGTCGGAGTTTGCCAAGCTGGCCCTGGTCGTGTATTTGGCGGCGATGCTGTCGACCCGCGGCGATCGCATCGCCTCGCTGGTCAAGGGTCTCGCGCCGTTGTGCGTTCCGCCGATCGTGATGGCCCTGTTGGTCTACAAGGAACCCGACATGGGCACGGCCAGCCTGCTGGTCATGACGGCGTTCGTGATGTATTTTGCGGCCG
>DATCDS010000079.1:0-24520 GCA_036510515.1 Vulcanimicrobiaceae bacterium | reverse complement strand
GCTCGGTCGAGGCGCAGCCCGCGTCTTCTCAAGCGTCCTTACGCTCAGGGAGATGAACGGGATGAAATATGTGGGGCTCGACCTTGGCGAGGATGCGCGCCCACTGCCGCAGCCGCCGCGATCCGGTTTGATGCTGCTATTTGGCCGCGGCGTACGGCTAGATCCTCGCAATGTCACGCTCTTCGCCAGGGATATTTCCCTCATTGACGACTCCCAATATAAGGCGTTGCGACCACCGTTTTCAGTCAGCCATTTTCCGGCAGATCTGGCAAACCCAGACCTCGAGTTTTCAGGCATTTACGAAAACGGATGGGCATCGGAGCGGTCGCGCTTCGTTCTTAGGGGAGCGCGCCAAAGGCCCGTGTTACGTCTACGCGGCCTCATACCCCTTATAGGAAATCCATCGTTCGTGGCGCCCCTTTGCGTATGGGTGGACGGTTTTATCGTAGGGTGCAAGGATTTGCCCGTGGGCTACTTTGACTTGAAGTTTGAGGTCCGCACTTCGGGTCGTAGCAAACATGACGTCGAGCTCCGATATGCTAAATACCAAGTGTTGCCAGGCGGTGATGGCAAGCCTGTGGGGATGAAGCTCCAGTCCCTCGGTTTTGAGTCAGCGAGCGCACATTGAGCGGATTTACGCCAACCACAGGGCTCGCGAACTACTAGCATGAAGACTTCAGCAGCGCATAATTGTGTCGACGAGTGGGAGCGCGGGTATGTCCATTTCTGACTGCCGCATGGTAACCTTGTCTCGATTCGAAGATGCCCGCGGCAGCCTTACCGCAGTCGAGGCCAGTAACGACGTACCGTTCAAAATAGAGCGCGCCTACTGGCTTTATGACGTGCCGGAGGGAGTTGCGCGAGCTGCCCACGCGCATCGAGATCTGAAGCAACTCATGGTCGCCCTTTCAGGCAGCTGCGACGTTCACCTCGATGACGGCCTCAGCAAGATGACCTATCGCCTAGATTGCTCCTCTCGCGGGCTTTACGTTCATCCGATGATATGGCGTACAATCGATAACTTTTCCAAGCACGCTACGCTCCTCATATTAGCTTCAGCTCATTATGACGAGTCAGATTATTTTCGCGAATACAGTGATTTTCTGCAAGCCGCACGATCTAAGAGGGCCGATGTCCGTTAAATTCCTAGACATTGCCGCGATGCACAATGAACTGCGCAAAGAACTCGATGCGGCCTACGAGCGCGTCCTGAGCTCTTCCCGGTTCGTCCTCGGCGACGAGGTCGAGACCTTCGAAAACGAGTTTGCCAGCTATTGTGGCGCAAAATTTTGCGTATCTCTTGGGAATGGCTGTGACGCTCTCGAGATTGCGCTTCGCACATTCGGCATTGGCAAGGGCGACGAAGTAATCGTCCCCGCAAGTACCTTCGCGGCGACCTGGTTCGCGGTCAGCCGGGTCGGCGCGGTGCCCGTTCCCGTTGAGGTTTCCGCGAGGAGTTTTACGCTCGATCCGGCGTTGGTCGAGCAGGCGATCACAAACCGGGCTCGCGCGATCATTCCCGTTCACTTGTACGGGCAACCGGCGGAAATGGACCCTCTTATGAAGATCGCCGAGCGGCACGGACTCAAGGTGCTCGAAGACGCCGCGCAGGCGCACGGGGCTGAATATCATGGCAACAGGACCGGTTCTCTGGGCGATGCAGCTGCGTTCAGCTTCTACCCAGGCAAGAACCTGGGCGCGCTGGGCGATGCCGGGGCTATAGTCACGAACGACGAAGGTCTTGCGGCGCACGCTCGCTCGCTCCGAAACTATGGATCGCGGACAAAGTACGCTCATAGTGAGATTGCCGGGAATTCGCGCCTCGACGAAATGCAGGCCGCCTTTCTGCGAGCGAAGCTTGGATATCTAGATCGGTGGAATGCCGCGCGTCGCCACGCCGCCGCGAGATATAGTGCCAACCTGTTGGGCGCAAGTCCGCTGCTTGCGATTCCAGAGGTTCTTAACGGGTCGATTCACGTCTGGCATCTCTACGTAATACGCGTTTCTCAGCGAAATACCATCCAGGAGCGCTTGCGCACGCGCGGCATCGAAACCCTTATACATTATCCAATTCCTAATCACAAGCAGGAGGCATACAAACCGCTTTATTCAACTGCCACCTTCCCCTTAAGTGAAGATATCGCGGAGACCGTCTTGAGCTTACCGATGGGTCCACACTTAACCGCGCATGATGTTGATGAGGTCAGCGCCGCTCTTCTGGAGGCTGTCCGCAGCATAGAGCCCTAGCTCGATATCGTATTGCTCGTAGACGACGGCGCCGGCTCCGAACTCGGTCTTGAATCGGTGCAGGCCATCATTAAGGGCCGTTCCGGAGGGATCGGTACTAATTCCAAAATCGAAAAAACGAACTCTCCGTGCACGCGCAATTTCGATGGCCTGTTCGACAAGCAAATCCATGGCGCCGACCGCCATTCCCGCCGTCGACGTAAGACTATACTGCACGTGCGCGGCCTGGGGTGACAAAAAGAGAATCACCGCGCCGACAAACTCGCCTAAAAGACTTGCGCCAAGACATTGAATTTCCGGCTCGAACGAGAGCGCTAAATATTGCATTTCTTCGAGTGTATGTACCGGTCGCACGTTGTGCCGTTCTTTGAGCGCCGCTTCAATGACCGGCCAAAGCTCCGGCAAGATGGCACTTCCCTGCTCTATGGAACAGTTTGCCCGCCGAGCCTTGCCCAAGGAGCGATTCCGGCGAGCCGTCGCTGGCAGGCGATGCTCTAGGTCGATGCACGCCGAGAGCGCCCGCTGGGAAACTCTCGCATCAAGTATCCACAAGGCGTATCGATCGTCTTCTCGGGGAATGGTGTGATAAATAGCCGGCACCGGCTTGTATTTGAGCGTCTTGTAACCGGCTCGGGCCCAGCTACGGAGCGCGCACTCCATCATGGCGAGGTATGGCCCTCCGGTCACATCGGGCGTCGCCAAGAGGCCGCCAAATGTTGCCCCGGGATGACTGACGACAACGTTCGCGTCCACGGGGCTCTGAGCGGCGGGGAACACTCCCTGGATATGGCCGTTGTCGTCCCGCGCGACCAGCGAGCGATCGACAAACCGATCGCCGTGGTATGCAAGAAAAGACCGGCGGTGAAGAAACGTCCCGGTTCCGCTCGCGGCGACGACCCGATCCCATTCTTCGTGTTCTTCCGGCCTATACCAGGCAACGTTCCAGTCAGTCAAACGGTGCTATCTGTCGAAGGTGGCTCGACGTTAAAGAAATCATAGGTCGTGCGAGCGTGAACATCGGGGCGTTTTAGGGGCAGTAGTGTACCGGCCGGGACAGATTTAGTGACGTCTACACCGGGGCTAATCCAAACGTCGCGTCCTATTTCGACGTTGTTGCCGATGGACGAGTTGACGCCGAGAAAGCTGTTCTGACCTACCGTGACGAAGCCGGACACTACGACATGCGAAGAAACGAAAACATTATCCTGTATCGTTGAATGGTGGCCGATGTGGTTCCCGCTCCACAGAATGACATTGTCCTTGATCGTGACAAATGGCTGAACCACGTTGTTTTCAAAAATAAAACAGTGTTCTCCAATTTGGACGTTGCGCCAAACAAACGCTCGCGAGCTGACGTACGAAGCCAGCTCAAAACCACGGCCCTTTGCGTCGCTGGCGATCGTTGCGCGCGCCCTGTTGAGCCCTTGATAGGTGATGGCGGCGTACAGGGCATGCTCGGACGGCGAAACGTGTGTTTCGATGTCTTCATATGGAATAACCGGTCGCCCCCGCAACGTCGATTCGGTCATAAACTCCCTGTGAACTGAAAAGCAGACCACTTCATACGGCGAGTCATAAGTAAAATACTCATCTGCAATTTCCGCGAAGGCCGAGTTGCCAAATATCACGAGTTTAGTGCGCATAACGTGCCTCCGCTACGGATGAAAGAGCAGAATGTCCTCTCGCCGATTGTAAAACGGCAAACCCTCGGCTTGCGGAAGTACAAATCCATGAATACCTTGGGCCCGTGCCCGGCTCAACAGTGCCATAATTACCGAGTCATCAATTTCCTTCGGAATAAGGCCATACGGCGGGATCGGTGGTGCGTCGTCAGACCCGGTGAACGAGCGATGAAATGCCCTGCCGTTTTCGCTCTGGAAAAGACGGGTACGCATGGAGCGATTCGGGATATCGCCTAACAGCGCGCGCCCGTTGCCTGCCAGCAATGCGCAGACGGCGTCGAATAAGCCCCACAAATCACCAGATGTGAATTCGTGTTGTATTACGGAGTACAAGAGCACTGCGTCCGCTGCGCCGCTAAACTCCTCCAAGAAGGCCGTATCGTGCGGAAAGCGCTGCGGGCGCGCCTCAAATGCTCCTTCGTGGGCCAAATTCTCAAGCATTTCCGCGGAGTCTACCAGGATAAGACGGTGCTCCCGAGCAGCGCAATGCGCGATCAAAAGTTTCGCGAGAGGGCCGCACCCGCAGCCGATATCAATGATTGTGCGCCTTGTTCCGTCCAAGGCGCACAACTTTCCAAGGATATCCGCGAAGATCGCGCCTTCGCTGCCCGCGCGGTAGCTATCGGGAAAGCCAATTTTCTCGTTTTCTGAAATCGCCTGGTTTCTTGCGCGCCGCCGGAAGTCGTCATACGTCAGCCCTGTAAGATCCTGGCTCATAGGCGCGTTCCGTCGCGAACGAGACGGGCGACCCCGAACCCGGTTGCGCCATAGCCGTTCCCATTGTAGAACATATAGCGACCTGTCGCGGTGTCGACAATAGATGCGCACGACCTTGTCTCCGAATCCCAAGAATCTTGCGTTCCCTCAAGCTGTAGCATCTCGTCGTTGCGCGTCCAGTGCAACCCGTCCGCCGACTCCGCATACCCTAGGAAATATCCGCGAGCAACGGATCGCACCGAGAGCCACATGCGACATCGGCCATCCTCCACAATTATCCAAGGCCGGCCAAACCCGAACTCACTTGGTCGATTGGGGGCAAGTGTACGGCGCCCCGGACCCGCCCAGGTAACCAGAGAATTCGACCGCAGGGCCATGAGATCGTAGGTTGGCGTTGATTTGCCTCCCACCTCCGCGTGGGCTGATCCACCCATGTATAGAAACAGCCAGTCTCCTTCAAACGGAAAGACGAATCCGCCCGACCGCACAAGGAGTTCTCCATCGCATCGGTCGAGGAGCGGCGCCTCCGAAAGGCGCGCAAACGTCGCGCCTCCATCAACGCTCTTTGCCAATCCTGTGAACAGGAAGTAGCGAACAGATTCTGACCGTTGCCAACCCGCGTAGTAAAGATATAGGTCTTGGCCGCTGCGCAGAATAGATAGCGGCGAAACGCCATGCTCGTCAAATGCGCCGGGACGCCCCAGATCCAGACACGGGTTCGGGCTGACCTCTATGACCCTTCGAGGGTCGCTTGCATCAACGTCGACGTATCCGATACGCCCCATATGTGCCTGATCTAAGAAGGCGACGATAACTCTTATCCGCTCGGGCGACAATAAGAACGCTGTCGGTATATATGCATGACTCGTTCGCCACGGAGCCTCACCCTTTGCACAATAGACGGGACCCAGCTTCTGCCAAATCTGTGTGTCCTGAGTGCCGCGCATCGTCAATGCCTTGCGCGTTTCATAGAAATGCTTCGTCGATAACAGCTTCGGGCTTATTGCTGACAGCGTCGAAAACCCGCCACAGATACTCGCCTAACGTTCCCAGCATTATCAGTATGAGCCCACAAAAGAAGCTTATCAACGCGGCCAGAGTCGCAAACCCTTCGACAGGAACCTTTCCGCGAATGGCCGCGACGATGATGTCGATGCCGTACAGGCCGCTCAAAACAGCAGCGATGAACCCTCCGAGCGACATCAAGCGAATCGGAATGACCGTGAAGCCACATACCGTGTCTAGAAAGAAGGTGACCTTCTTTGAGAAAGTCCAGCGGGACGCACCATGTCGCCGTTCACCCCGATCGTAGGACAACGTCGTCGGCTTGAATCCTAGCCAGTACGCATACAGATTTGGGTTGGTGTTTTTTGTGCTGTTCAACATGTAGGGCAGCATGATTCGGTCCATGAGCATAAGATCAAACCCACCCCTTGGATAGTCGGCCAGGACGATCCGTGTAATGACGCGGTAGTACAGCCACGCCAAGAGCATAGAGGTGGGCGGATCCTTGCGCGTCGCCCGCGTTGAAATGACAAACTTGCTGCCGGCTAACCAATGGTCGAGCATGAGCAATATTTGCCGGGGATGGTCCTGCAGGTCCGCCGCGAGAAGAATAAATGCGTCGCCAGTTACAAATGAAAAGCCGGTCTTCGAGGCGGCTACAGCGCCAAAGTTGCGAGACAGACTTATGACCTTGGTCGTGGGTCTTGCCTTCTTGATCGCGAGGAGTTCGGCCAGGGACCTGTCGCCGGAACCATCGTTAACAAAGATCAGTTCCAACTCGACGTCGCGTTGAAGCAACTGCTCCTCGAATGTAAGCAGTTCCGCGAACAGTTCGGGAAGAGATGCCTCATTGTAGTATACCGGTACAACGACCGATAGGAGCTTTCTTCGGTTCTCCACACCCAAGTCACCCATGATCTACGCCAAGTCCGAGCAGCTAATGCGCGGCAAGCACGGCGGTATTCTTACGCGTCGAAGACTCATACCATTCGATCGTCTCACGCAGACCGTCCTCAAATGCCGTATTGGCGATGAAGCCGAAGCCTTCGCGCGCGCGCGATACGTCAAGTTGACGGCGCGGCTGCCCGTTGGGCTTCTCTGTTTCCCAGATCACTTTGCCTTCAAAATTGCAGAGCTCGGCAATCGTGTTCGTAAGATCGCGAATTGAGATCTCCGAGCCGCTGCCCAAGTTGACCGGCTCGCTGCCGTCGTAGCGCTCGGCAGCCATCACGATGCCCCTAGCGGCATCTTTGACGTACAAGAATTCACGAGTCGGCGTGCCGTCACCCCAAACGCGCAATTCGTGATCGCCGCGTTCGCGGGCTTCGACGCACTTGCGAATCAGCGCTGGAATCACGTGTGAGGAGTGCAGGTCGAAGTTATCGCGCGGTCCGTACAAATTCACGGGCAGCAGGTAGACGGCGTTCATGCCGTACTGCTCGCGGTAGGCTTGGCACTGGACCAACAACGCTTTCTTGGCGATGCCGTACGGCGCGTTGGTCTCTTCCGGGTAGCCGTCCCATAGGTCTTCCTCGCGGAAGGGAACGGGCGTGAACTTCGGATACGCGCAGATCGTCCCGGCGACGATCGTCTTTTCGACGTTGTGGCGACGGGCGTATTCGATCATCAGAATGCCCATCATCGCGTTGGCATAAAAAAACCACCCGGGATTATCTTTGTTCGCACCGATGCCGCCGACGACGGCCGCCAAATGAATAACGACGTCCGGTTTGGCATCGTGGAAGAGTCGTGTGACGCCGGCTTCGGTAGTTAGGTCATAGACGGCACTGCGGGGGACGAAGATTTCAGCTACACCACGCTTGCGCAACTCATCGACCACGAACGAACCGAGAAAACCCGAACCACCGGTCACGCACACGCGCTTATTTGACCAGTTCATGACCCAGCCGTTCCCTGGGCGAGACCGGCGTCTCCTGCTTACCTGCTTTGGCCTTCACGTTCGGCGACGGCGTCTAGGTAGAAGCGCACGGCCGTTCGCGGAGAGCCGATAAACCCGATTCGGCCCGCGTCCATACAGACCACGCGGTCGCACGCTTCGGCGATCAGCGACAGGTCGTGAGAGACGATTACGCTGGCAATCCCCTGCTCCCAGAAGCCCATAATGCGCTCGCGGCTCTTTTTGCGGAAGTGCTCGTCGCCCACCGAGAGCACTTCGTCTATCAAGAGAACGTCCGGCTGGATGTCGCTGGCCACGCCAAATCCCAGCCGTGCCAGCATGCCGCTTGACAAAGTCTTTACCAAAGCATAACGATACGGCTCGAGTTCCGCGAACTCCAGAATAGCCTCCATGCGCGCCGCCATGGCCTCACGATTGAACCCGAGCAAGACGCCGTAGAGGATCACGTTGTCGACCACCGAGAGATCGGGGTCAAAGCCGGCGCCGATTTCGATCAGTGGCGCGACCACGCCGTGAACGAACACGCTGCCGCTGGTGGGACGAAGGATCGACGCCATGACTTTGAGGAGCGTCGATTTTCCGGCTCCATTGGGACCGACGATTCCCAGGCGTTCGCCGTGGCGCACTTCCAACGAGACGCGATCGAGCACCCGGCGTTCTTCGGGTTTTTCGTACAAACCGCGCAGCGCGCGAAAGATGCTGCGCTTGAGATCCATCGTGTGCTCGTGCTGCACGCGACGAACGAGCGTCACGTCGCTCAGACGGATTCGCAGGTCGCTCGGCGCGTCGATCATAGGTAGTCCATGAAGCGGCGGCTGCTGCGCACGAAGACCGCCCAGCCCCCGACGAAGATCACGATGCCCCACGCCAGCGAAGCGAGGATCTCAGTCGGCGGCGGCAGTTGATGGGTGACGACGACGTCGCGAATCTGCTGCACGATCAGCGAGAGGGGACTCCATTGCACCAACGGGCGAAATCGCGGGTCGACGATGCCGATCGGGTAAAAGACCGGCGTGGCGATGAAGATCGCAAACGTGACCAGTTCGTAAATGTGCGGAACGTCTCGAAAGAACACGTAGGCCGCGGCGACGAACATTGAGACGCCGACCGTCACCAGCGCCAACGCGATCAGCGGCGGGATGAGGAACGGAATGCCCAGTGGATTGTGCGCGACGACCAGCGCGATGATAACCAGCAGCGGGATGACGCCGACCACGAACTGCACGGAGTTCGAGATCACCGTTGCGATCGGGAAGACGCTGAATGGCACGCGCATTTTATTGAGCAGCAGGCCGTTGACCACAATGCTGTGCAGCGCTTGACCCGTCGCGGTCGAGAAATAGTTCATGACGACCAAGCCGACGAAGACCGCAAATAGGTAATCGAAGACCGACGAGCCGTAGTAGCCGCGGAAGGCCTTCCCGAAAATCAACGTATACAGCGTGGTCATGATCAATGGATTGAGCACCGACCAAAAGATGCCCAAGACCGATCCGCGATAACGCACCTTCACGTAGCGCCCGGTGAGCACGGCCACCAGGCTGACGTACCGATCGAAGGTTACGCCCAGGAACCGCTCAAGCATGGACGACCGTCGCGGTCGCGCGTCGCGCGATCGAGGCTAACGCGAGCGCCGTCAGAATCCACGCCAGCATCCCCACCTTTGGGAAAAACGTCATATCGTCGACGAGTTGGTGCAGCGCCAATCCCGACAGCGCGCCCAGGGTTCCAACGACAAACGGCTCGCGCGCTCCCGCACGCGCCAGCGCGACGATCGGCTGAACCGTGGCCCACACCAGCGCCGCCAACAGCGGGATACCGCCTTCGACGAGTGCCTGCAGAAACTGCCCGTTCGCGTGGGTGTGCAGTTCGGGAAAGCCCGCCCGGCCCAACTCCAACTCGTAATTGCCCGCGCCGATGCCCAAGATCGGGTGAGCGCGCCACAGCGTAAGCGCCGCCTGCCACAGCTGCTGCCGCGTGCCCAAGCCTTCGGGCTGGAGTTGGCTCGAGGTCGACCAGAAACGCGACACCTCTCCGCCGACGAGCGCCACGGCCGCTATGCCGATTCCCACCGGCACCAACACGGCGGCCGCCCAGCCGGCGCGGCTGCGTAGTCGTGCCGCGATCAGCGCAACGCCGACGCCGATGAAACCCGCCGCCACCCCGGCGCGCGAAAACGTGAGAAACTCCGCCGCGGCGGCCAGGACGACGATCGCCCAGGCCCATCGCGGCGCGCGATCCAGCACCAAGAACGCGACGGTCACCGCCAGCAGCATGCCCAAATAGCCGGAAAGCTGATTGGGGCCCTCAAGCGGACCGGCAATTCGCGCCACCGCATGATGCCCCACCCACAACGCCGAGGGGGCGCCGGTGAACTCTTGGGCGATCGCCAGCAGCGAGACGACCGCCGCGATCGCAAAGCAGGCGTTGCGAACGACCGCTTCATCCGCATCGCTCGCAAAAGCGATCGCGCACGCGACGAACAACGCGAAGTATTCGGCCGCCTTAAGCGCTTCGCGCACGACCGGCGCTTTGAAATCTGCCTGTACAAAGGAGAGCGCGGTAAACACCACCACCGCCAGGCACGCCAACGCGACCAGCCAGACTCGCCGATCGCGTAGCACCGCCAGCGACGGGCGCCGCACCAGCAATCCGATGACCAGCCCGGCGAGTGCGGCTTTGGGAAGCGTGATCGTCGTATCGCCGATATAGCGGTAGAATGCGAACGGTTCGAGCAGGATGAGCCCGGCAACCGCATAGGCAGGCCGCCTCCACGTCACGACCGCAAACGCCAGCACGATCAGCGCATAGAAGCACGCGGACCACGCTTCAAGCGGCACGTGGGTGAGGGATGAGGTCGGCACAGCGAGCGACGTTCTCCCCCCTCACAGGCCTCTCATGCCCGCGTTCGGGAGGTCGGCGCGCTAGCGAATCGTCAGCGAGGTTTTTTGCTGGACGGCGTCGCCGCGCGTGTTGCGCGCGATCGCGATGAGGTCGTAGGTGCCGCGGAACATCTTGGGGACGTTGGGGACCTTGACCGATAAGGTGAACTCTCCGGGCGCCACTTTGACCATGTTGTAGCCGTAGGTCGCCACGCGCACTTCCACGCTCGCAACGTTGCTCGAAGCGACCAGCGATCCCGTCAGCGTTCCACCGGCATCGACGACGTTCGAACTAATCGTCATCGCCAAAATTTGCGGCGGCGCGTCGGGCGGCAGGATCAAGACTCGAACCGGCGTCGGCGACGCGGTCGGTGACGGCGACGCGGTCGGTGACCCCGACGGCCCGGGCATCGGCAACGGCGTCGGCACGGGCGTCATCGTCGGCAGCGGCGTGGGCGTCGCGTCGGGCGGCGGAATTTGTGCGCCGGCAGGCAGCCACGCGACGCAACCCACGAGGACCAACCCCGCCGCGATGCGTGAAAACTGATTCATGAGCCGATTCATACCCGCATAACGTACCTCATCCGCCCCCCGTTCCGCGTCGCCATGCGGTTAGCCCAGGAGGGCGACGGTGTCGAGGAGGCGTTGGGCTCGGGGGCCTGGGACGCGTTGGGCGTAGGTTTGTATCGCTTCGGCGCGGCCGGAGGCTGCTAGGGCGTGGGCGGCGGCGAGCGCGACGACCTCGCTGGGGTCGTCGAGCGCAGATTCGAGCAGGCGGCGCGAGCGGTCGTCGTCCAGGGCGCCCATCGCGAAGATCACGTCGCAGCGTGCGGCTTCGGAGAGCCCCGAAAACTCATCGCCGGCTTCGTGGGTCCAACTGCCCGTCGCCGGCTGGGGCAGATCGGACAGTGGTGCGGGGGTGCGTCGCGGCGCCAGCAGCGCGTACGCGCCGATGGCCACGCCGACGACCAAGATCGCGATGAGGAACCATTGGATCGGCGGCATCAGCCCCCCAGCTCGTCGTGCACGCCTTGCAGCGCGCCGTCGAGATCCGCATACGCGCCGCGCTGCAACGCGTCGAGAAATTCGATGCGCTCGGCATCGGCCAAATCGTCGAGCGCGTCGATCAGCGCGCGGCGATAGAGCGCCAGCGCCGGGGTCGCATCGGGCAGCAGGCGCGCCAGGCCGCTCCACGGCAATGCGCCGGCCAACTCCGCGCCGGACAAGCGTTCGGCGATCTCGCGCAGGGCATCGACGTCGGCTTCGCCGCGCGCGACCAGCGCGGCGTCGAGCGGTTGGCCCGGCGTACCGCGCGCGCCCAGCGCGTCGTTGAGCAACCGTTCGACGGTCGCGCGCGACGACGGCGTTTCCACATCGCGCGGCGCCACCACGTAGTTGGGCAATCGCAGTTTGATGAAGAGCCGGTCGAGTTGGTCGCGCAACGCGTCGCGCACGGCGACCGTGCCCGTAAGGTGCGCGTCGCCGATCGCATCGGGCAGCAGCGCGCGCAACACGAACAGGTGCGTGACCAAACCATCGAAGCGCGCTTGTTCCAGAAAGCGCCGCGTGCGCGAGAGCCGCTCCGCGCTAAAGGCCACCAGCGTTCCGACGCGCGCTCGCGGCGCGCCGGAATCCAGCGCGACGAACGGCGATCCTTCGTCGGCACCGTAGCCGACGGGCGTCGCCGGGGGCAGTTCGACGAACTGCTCGCGGGTCAACGCACGTTGAGCGCCGGCCAGCGCCGGTCCGACCATGCCGTCGACGCCGAACGGCAGGCCCGGAATCGTGTTGGCAAACGCCGGGGTTGCGTGCACGCGCAACTCGGTGGCAAAGACTTCGTCGATGCGATCGCCGTCGTAGTGCAGGACCGCCGTGCGCGCGATCGCATCGCCGGCCGGCAACCCGTTGTGCACGACGTCGCGCCAGCGAATCGTGGCTTCGACGCCGGGATCGACGTCGTTGAGCACGATGCCGCGCCGTGCGGCAAACGGCGGCAGGGCGCCGACGTCACGCACCGCTACGTCGTTGACCGTCGTGCTGTTGGGCACGTAGATCAGCCCGGCCGGCTGCTCGATCGCGATCTGCACGCGTCGCGCCGGGCCATCGCCGCCGTTGCGCACGTGCAAGTACCACTCCACCATTTCGCCCGCGTCGATGCCTTCGCTGGGTTCGCTGCCGAAGGTGCCGACCGAAAAATCCGGCTCGGCCGTCGTTTCGATCGTCAAGCGCTCCAGCGGCAACGGAAGCATCGCGTCGGCGGCCAGCACCGCGTCGACGGTGACCGGATACGCGCGCGCCAAACCGCGCAGCAAACGCAAACCTAAGCGCGCGTGCGCCTGCGCGCCCGGCGCCAGTTCGCCAAAGCCGACGACCGAGCGTTCGCGCGTGGCGCCCTCGACGGTTTCCAAGCGCGCTTCGGGCGACACGAACAACCGCACGCGCACGTTGTGCGCGGTATCGCTGCCGTCGTTCCGTACGCGCACGGTGACGTCGGCGAGTTGATTGGGCCGCAGGGCGTGCGCGTCGGCCACTTCCAAACGCGACGACGTGATCGCGAACGCCGGATGGCTATCCACGCGCCAGATCGCCTCGCGCAGCGGCGTGTCGCCGAGTTCGTGCGTGACCAGCGTGGCGCTCGCGCGCAGTTCGCTGCGATCGGCCAAGGGTGACGCGACGCGCGCGCGCACGACGAACTTGCGCTGCGCGTAGGGGTCGAGCGTGCCCAGCGGGGCCGCGCCGTCGTCCAGCACGACGCGCGCGTTGCGCTCCAGCACGCGCACTTCTTCTAAACCGTCATCGAAGCGCAAGCGCAGGACCGCTTCGTTGGCCGGCGCGCTGCCGTCGTTGGCCAGCACGATCGTCGCTTCGACTTCTTCACCGGGGCGCACCGTCTCGGCCCCTTGGCGTGCGATCGCGTTACGCCGCGCCGCAAAGTACGGCTCGGACCGAACCGTCACCGTGCGCTCCAGACGCCGCGACGCATCGCCGCCCGCACGCTGAGGTTCCCACGAGAGCGCGAGGGCGACGGGCAGTTGCTCGCCGTTGGCCAGCGGCGACGCGACCATCGCTTCGCAGGTTAGCTCGACGATATCGCCGCGATCGATCCGTCCCAAGTCGAACGTCGCGACGTCTTTCTTGCGCTCGCGCACCGTGCGCCCGTCGATGCGCGACGCGCCGCGCACGAGCAGCAACCCTTCGGGCAACTGCAGCGACGCGCTCGCGCTGTCGGCCGCGGCCGTGCCGCTGTTGGCCGCGCGAAAGCGCAGCGTCACGCGGCTGCCGGGCTGGACGTCGCGTTCGGGTTCCAGCGTGAGGCCGGTCGCGTCGTCGGAAAAATCCGGCGCCGACGTCAAGCGTATCGATGCCGACGGCAACGCAAACGGCGCGGATTCTTGCGAGGCAACGCGCGCGGTAGCCACGATGGTGGTGCCGTCGGGCAACGGCGCATCGATGCGCGCGCGATAGCCGACCGTCGCGGTCGCGCCCGCGGGCAGGGACGAAACGATCACCGGCGCGTGCACGCGATCGAACGGCATGCCCAGATCGCGTTCGATCTCGCGGCCGTTGACGCGCACGGAATCGGGGATGTAGCGGGTGTGCGCGGGCATCGGCGCCACCACCACCACGTCGTGGGCCGAGGATTCCCCGGCATTGTGAATGCGGATCAGCACGCCCAGCTCGCCGCCGGGTACCGCGTCGTGACGTGCTTCGACCGCGATGCCGGACAGCGCGTTCTCCAGCTGCGGCCGGCTGCGCGCGATCAGGCGCACGACGTTGGAGCCGACCGGCGGCAGTTCGAACGAGGCGACGGCGGCCTGCAGTTCGACCGTCGAGCCGTTCTCGATCGCGCCGGCAACGCTGTAGGCAATCTCGATGCGCCGTTCTTGGCCGGGCGCGACATCGCCGATGTGCGCGCCGCCGCGGGCGAGCAGTGGGGAGTTCCCTTGCTCGTCGTCCTGGGCGAGGCCGTCGAGTTCGCCCGAGCCAACCAAGTAGACCAGGCCGTCGGGAAGGTTGAAGCGCACGCGGACGCCCGTCGCCGTCGCGCCGCCTTGGTTGGTAAACGTGAAGGTCGCGTGTACCGTCATTCCAGGTTCCAACTCGCGGTCGGGCGAAACCGCGAGCGTTCGGAGGCCTTCCGGTAACGTCGGTGCTCCTGGCGCGAAGACTTCGGTCAGGCTGCGCATGCGCCGTTGTGTTTCGCCGCTAGGCAGAGGCCCCCTTGACAGAACTTTACTGATGACAACGAACCGCAGAAGGGTCACACCATGCTCGCCTCCTCAGAAGATCGGATCGCCGACGCCGTGTCGCGTTTAGGTAGTGAAAGCGCGTTCGAGGTCTTGGCCCGCGCACGCGCGCTGGAAGCGCAAGGCAAACGCGTCGTGCACATGGAGATCGGCGAGCCCGATTTCGACACGCCGGCGCACATCAAGAAAGCCGCCGTCGAATCGTTGATGGGTCACGACACGCACTACACGCCCTCGGCGGGCATCGTCGAACTGCGCACCGTCATCGCCGATTACGCCAGCACGTTCCGCAAACTGCCGACGCCCTACACCGCCGAGAACGTGGTGGTCGCGCCGGGCGCAAAGCCCGTGATTTGGAACATCCTGTCGGCGATCCTCAATCCGGGCGACGAGTTCGTCTACTTCGACCCGGCCTATCCGGCGTACGCTTCGGCGTCGTCGTACCTGCAAGCCGACGTCGTAGCGATCCCGCTGCTGGAGTCGCGCGAGTGGCGCATGGACCTCGACGAACTCGAGCGCCGCGTCAGCGACAAGACCAAAGTGGTCGTCATCAACTCGCCCAACAACCCGACCGGCGGCGTGCTGCTGCGCCCCGATTTAGAGCGCATCGCCGCGCTCGCGCAAAAGCACGACTTCCTGGTCGTCGCCGACGAGATCTACAGCCGCAACTTCTACTTCGATCGCGAGTTCGATTCGATCGCCTCGTTGCCGGGCATGCACGAGCGCACGATCGTGGTCGACGGCTTCTCCAAAGCCTACGCGATGACGGGCTGGCGCCTAGGATACGCGCTGATGCCCGCCGAGCTGGCCAAGATCGTCACGCTGTTCAACAACAACACGTTCTCGTGCGTCGCGACCTTCGTGCAAAAAGCCGGCATCGCCGCGCTGACCGGCCCCGACGACGACGTGAAACGCATGAACGAAATCTTCCGCCAGCGCCGCGACCGTTTGGTCAACGGCCTCAACGAGATCGACAACGTCTCGTGCACGATGCCCGAAGGCGCGTTCTACGCCTTCCCCAACATCACCAAGATCACGCACGACGACAAAGCCCTCGCGAGTTTTCTCCTCAGCAACGCCGGCATCGCCTGCCTGGGCGGCTCCGCCTTCGGCCCCGCCGGCAAAGGCTACCTCCGCTTCTCCTACGCCGCCAGCCTCGAAGACATCGACTACGCCCTGGCCCAGATGCGAATCGAACTCCCCAACTTCAAACCCTAACCGCTGTCACGACAAGCGTCGCACCGCTGTGTCACGGCGAGCGCAAAACTGTGTCACGGCGAGCCCTTCGTCTCCGCGCCTACGGCGCTACGCTCAGGACAGGCGAGTTGAGCCGCGCGCTGCAAGGATTGCGTCGGTGGCTCGACTCCGCTCCCCCGCGGTCGCTACGCTCGCCATGACAATGCGCGCTTCGCGCTCCAAACCGTGCTAGTAGAAGCCCCCTAGATCGCCAGGCGTCCGATCGGCGCGGCCGTATTTAATCAGCGCCTCGTCGTTGTGCGTGAGGATCGCCCAACTCCCCGCCAGCGTATTCCAGATGTACCGAAGGACCTTTTTCACCGTCTTAGTGTATCACGAGCAGGGAAGTGTCGACAAGGAGCGTTGCGACCGAAGAGATCGTTACCCAGCGCACGGTTCGCAGCAGCATTTCACGCGTTGCGTCGTTCAATCGATAGTCCTCCACCTGTCTCGTTAGCGTATCAGAAAGTAGCGCTGCTCGATCGGATGTACGCCGCAGTTGGAACGAAACCAAGTCGGGGCTCTCATGGGAGCTCTTGCTATTGACAAAAGCGATAGCATAAATGCCGATTCCGATGAGAATCGCATGAGCAATGCGCGCAGCCTCGCCCGAGGCAATCGCTATCAAAGCGATTGCAGCCGTTATGTCCAGGAGGCCCAGGGTAAGCAACTGTCCGTCCAGGCTGCCAATGTGCTTCAGTTGCTCCGCAATCCGCCGCGCATACAATGCGATGTCGCGCTCATCCCGCCGCATTGCTATGCCAATCGGCGCCTCCCCTAACGATCGTTATCCGAAGGGTGGGCATTATCGCCTCGCTTCCCGAGATCCGATATCCCACCGTTGGGCCAAACGGCAAGCGTTCCGTGAAGGCAGCGTCGACGTCGTGCTTAGGCCGAATCCGTAGTTTCACGGACGCGAGCGGGCGACGTGATCTGCGACGATGCGTGCATGAAACATGCGTCGATTCGTATCGCCGGCCTTATCGGGATCGTCGCCCTCCTGGCTGCGGCGCCTGCGGAGAGTCGTCTCGCGCACGCGGTCGCGGGCAAGATCGCCGCAACCACAGCCGCCGGGGCCTGGCCCCACTGCCGCCCGAGTAGCGAGGGTTCGATCGTCTTCGGACCCGACGGCCACATCGCGCATATGACCCCACCAAACGTTTCAATCTGCGACTAGTCGTACCTATTGCCACATCGCGGAAATCGGGACCGCCCACATTTTTGGACCGAACGGTACGCACTCGTTACCGTTGTACAGCACGATGCCGCGGTGGAAGCGTTTGCCGGCTATCTCCGCGAGCGCTTTGAGGCCTTGAAAGTCCCTTGCGTCGGCAGTACTGGTCGTCTTTACCTCGTAGCCGACAATTCTTCGGTCGGACGCTTCGACGACGAAGTCGACTTCTCGTTGCCCGCGAGTGCGGAAGTGCAGCACCATGTATTCTCCAACTCCCAGGTAACTCGCTAATTTGATCAGTTCGGCTCCGACGAAGTTTTCGATGAGAAACCCAATATGGTTATCGTTCTCAGCGAGGTTGAGCAGGTAACCGTAGAGTCCCGAATCGTTAATCAACATCTTGGGAGAGCGAACGATCCGCGCGTCGACACCTCCGGACCACGGCGGAATTTCGGTCACAAGGAACGTTGCTTTGAGCAGTTCGATGTGGCGCGAGATCGTCGTAGCCGGGATGCCGCTGTCGCGCGATAGACTCTGCGTGTTCCTCGGCTGACCGGACCGGCTTGCCAGAGCGCGTAAGACGCGCAGGATCGCTCCGTCGTCAACGATATTGCTGACGCTTCGGACTTCGCGCTGAACGACGGTCGTCACGTAGGAGCCGAACCAGGCGTTGCGTCGGGCGCGATCCTCGCGCTTCATCGCTTCGGGGTAGCCACCGCGCAGCGCACGCCCTACGATATCGCTTCGCCCGGCCGTGCTGCGCCATTCCAAGGGTCGGTCGGAAAATGTCGTCTCCAAGAATGCGGCGTTCGAGCCCTCAATTTCCGTCTGCGAGAGAGGCCACATCTGCAGGAGCTCTACGCGCCCCGCCAAGGACTCAGCGACGTGAGGAATCGTCATGATGTTAGCGGAGCCCGTGAGCAGGTACCGATTCGGCCGCCGATCGAGGTCTACGTCACGCTTGATCGCCACGAGCAGCTCGGGAAGCCGCTGTACCTCGTCGATGACCGTCCAATCTTGCGAGCGAAAATTCTGCAGCCAGCCCTGCGGGTCTTGCGCGGCCGCTGCGAACGTCGTCGCGTCGTCAAGGGTGAGATAGTGTGAATGAGCGCTGGGGCTCGGGGACCGGCCCGCGAGCGTTATGGGCGCGCCTAAGGGCGTCTCTGCGGCGCGCTGGGCAAGGGTCGATTTCCCGACCTGGCGGGGGCCTGAGAGGAGCACCACGGGGGTATCGCTCCTTGCGCGGTCGAGGTTGCGGGCAATTGCGCGGTCGTACACCCCAAGGTCATTCCAGAGGAGATTCGGCAAATCCCCCACATTATGGTGGATTTGCCGCCAGGCCGTGGTGGATTTGCCGCCAGGCCGTGGTGGATTTGCGCCTTCAACAGCTTCGCCCTGAGGAGGCGGCCGCTCGGTGCCGAAGCCGCCTCCTCGGAGGTATCAGCCATGAAGATTCGATTCTTAGCGACCGCGTTGCTCTGCGCGGCGATGTGCGCTCCGGCGTCCGCGGCAACGGCGCCGGTCCCGGCGGCGGTGACAGCGATCGTTCATCGGGTTATGACGGCGGCGAATACGGCGAACCCCGCCGGCCTGTCGGGCTTGTACGCGGCCGATGCGGGCGTCGTCGATGAAAACGCGCCGTACTACTGGACCGGCACGAACGCCGGGCGTGCGTGGCTGACCGTCGTCGACAACCTGCTGGCCAAGATGAAGGCCACGCACTTCAAAGCCGTCAGCGTCGCGCCGACCGAATACCAAGCCGCCGCCGGCAGCGCCTACCTCATCGTCCCGGTCGTCATCAGCGGCAACGCCGGCAAGAAGTCGATTCGCGAAACCGGCCTCATGACGCTCACCCTGCGCAAAACGCACGGCACTTGGCAAATCACCAGCCAAATCTGGACAACGACCTAGTACCTGCGGTTTTCAGCGTCGAGATAGGCGCGCTAGGCGGAAATGGCCTCGTCGCGGCAGAGGGCTTCGGCTTCTTCCAGGGCGGCCATCCAGCGAATCTTCCACGGCGAAAAAAACGCCATGAGCAACAGCAGGCACAGCGGTCCGAGCCCCGCGAGAAGCAGCGGCGACGTGATGAATCCTTGGTGGTCGGCAAAACGGTTAATAGCGATGACGATCGCCACCAAGAGGAACGAAGGCCAGAAGGCCCGCCCGTTGGTCAAGCGCCAGCTCGTCGATGCCGGATTGCCGCCTTCGTTGGAGGCGTAAAACAAGAATATCATCTTGGTGAAAATGAGGACGTCGGCCACGTAACCGATCATGAATGGGAGCGGGGTTTCGAGAAGATCGTAAAGCATAATTACGATTCCGACGGCTACGATGTTGAAGGCGAGCCCCAACACGAACAGATAGCCTAGCCTGCGCCAGTTCAGCACGTATTTGGGCCAACGAAGGCGCATCACATCCGCGAAGATCCAAACAATTCCAATGCTCACGGGCGTTACAAAGACCGAAACAATTAGCGCCGCAAACGATCCACCATCGATCCAGCGCGCAAACTCAGCCGCGGCCGGCTGGGATTGCACTATATGCGGATCGAGAGCCGCGCTAACTATCGCAATGCTTGCAATCAGCCACCATCGACGGCGCACGATTGCGATGAAATCACCGAACGCGGGCCGCGCGAGCGCAAACATCGCGCGCATGTCAGTCATCTGCGGTCCGGCGCTCTGAGGGTGTCATGGCGAGCGTAGCGCCCGGGAGGCGCGGAGTCGAGCCACGCGCTGCAATGTGCGCGTCGCGTGGCTCGACTCCGGCGCCTTCGCGCCTACGCTCGCCATGACACATCGCTACGCTCACCATGACACCCTCACAATAATTTCATGGCGCGTTTTACGTCTTGCAACGTCTGGGCGGCGATTTCTCTGGTGCGGGCGGTGCCTTCGGTGATGATGGCGTCGACGGCGGAGGGGTCGGCGACTAAGGCGGCGCGGCGTTCGCGGATGTCGCGCAACGAGGCGTTGAGGGCTTCGGCGAAATCGGCTTTGTCTTGCGCGCAGCCCAGGGCGCCGGAACGGCAGCCGGCGGCGATGGATTCCAGGCGCACGGCCGGCAAGAGCATGGAACCGGTGTCGTCGGTGGCCAGCAGCTTCCACAAACCGAATACCGGACAGATTTCCGGTCGGCCGGGATCGCCGCGGCGGACTTTGAGCGGGTCGGTGACCATCGCGTGGATTTTTTTGGCGGTCGTTTCTTCGTCGTCGCCGATGTAGATCGCGTTGTCGTAGGATTTGGACATCTTGCGGCCATCGATGCCGGGCACTTCGGGCGATTGGGAAAACGTCGGCTGCGGTTCGACCAAAATCTCGGCGCCGTCGCCATACAGATAGTTGAAACGGCGCACGACCTCGCGGCCGAACTCCAGATGCGCGGCCTGATCGCGCCCGACGGGAACGAACTGTCCTTTGACGACCGCGATGTCGCAGAGCTGCAGCAATGGATAGCCCAGGAATCCGTAGGTTGCGATCTCGCTGCCCAGCTCGTCGATCTGTCCCTTGTAGGTAGGGGCGCGCTCGAGCCAGGAGACCGGCACGATCATCGCGAGCAGCGCCTGCAGTTCGCTGATCTCCGGAACGGCCGATTGCAAGAAGAATGTGGAACGCTTGGGATCGACGCCCGCGGCCAGCCAGTCGATGACCATCTCGTTGCGCGCGTCGCGAATCTTCTGCGGGTTGGCAAACTCGGTCGTGTAGCCGTGCAAATCGGCGATTTCAAAGAAGGCGTCGGCCGTGTCGCAGTAGCGCACCCATTGGCCCAGCACACCATACAGGTGGCCCAAGTGCAGTCTGCCGGACGCGCGCATGCCGGACATCACGCGGGGTTTGGTTGTGGTGGTCATTGCGGTGCGTCCGCTTTGCACGCGGTTACAAGCTGGCCCTTCACGAACGCGCGCGCCGACTCGACCGCTTCGCGCAGCGGCAGGCCGCGCGCCAGTTCGCACGCCAAGGCCATCGCCAGCGCGCAGCCCGTTCCCGGCATCGTTCCCGCGACGCGCTTGCCGGTCATCAATTCGACGGCATCGGCGGTCGCAAGCACATCGACCGGATCGCCTTCCAGATGGCCGCCCTTGAGCAGCACCGCGCGGCACCCGCGCGCGCGCAGGGCCGCCGCTCGGGCGACGAGATCGTCGCGCGCGATCGTCGCGATGCCGAGCAGCAGCGCGGCTTCGGCCAGGTTCGGCGTGAGAATCACCGACGGCAACGTCGCCAGCTCGTCGCGCAGCGCGGCGATGGTCGGCTCGTCGGCCAGCCGTCCGCCGCGGCTCGCGCCGACCACCGGATCGACCACCGCGGGAATCTGCGGATGCGCGCGCACGAAGGCGGCGACCACGCCGACGTTCTGCGCGCTCGCCAACGCGCCGATGCGCAACGCGCCCAAGCCGTCGACCGGGAACGTTTCCAACTGCGCGCGGAGGATCGCTGCGGGGATCGCGTGCAGCGCGCGCATGCCGCCCTCATCCTGCGCGCTCACGCCGGCGACCGCGGTCATCACCTCGACGCCGAACGTCTGCCCCACGACGATATCCAAACCGACGCCCGCGACGTTCCACGGATGCGTGGTGCCGATCGACGCGACGCGAAACGTCATCGCTTCCACGCGCGCACGAGGGCGGCAGTCGCTTCGTAGGGATCGGGCGCGTCGGAGATCGCGGAGATCACCGCGGCCATCGCGACGCCGGTCGCGCGTACCGCGTCGATGTTGGACGCATCGATGCCGCCGATCGCCGCGACCGGCAACGTCGTCGTCGCGCAGACGCGCCGCAAGCCCTCGACGCCCAACGGCGTGCCGGCATCGGCCTTGGATCGCGTCGCGTAGACCGCACCGACGCCCACATAATCGGCGCCCATCGCCTGCGCGCCGCGCGCTTCCTCGGGCGTGCCGCACGAGACACCGATGACGCGCGTCCCCACCGCCGCGCGGACCGGCGCGAGATCGGCGTAACCGTCGTCGTCGGGGCCCAGATGCACGCCGTCGCAGTCGCACGCCAGCGCGGCGCGCCAATCATCGTCAAGAATTAACAGCGCATCGTGCTCGCGCGTCACCGCCCGCAATGCGCGCAACGTTTCGGCGTCGATACCATCCTTGGCGCGATACTGCACGATCCGCACGCCCGCGCGCAAGGCCGCTCGCGCGATCGGTACGGCGTCGCGACCGGCGTTGACGATCGGATAGACGCCGGTCAAGCGCGGCGCGTTCAGCGCCTGGGAAGACGTTTCCACAAATACGCGTTGGCCCCGACGTACGCAACGAAGACGACGATCACGAACACCGCCAGCGCGATGTTGTGCTCGCGCAGCGCGAGCGGCAGCAGCAACACGAAACACAGGACGCCGGCCATGAGGATCGCGACGATCCGCGTAAACGGAACGAACATGCAGCGCGCTACTCGTCGCCGAGCAGCAGGTCGCCCAGACGCACGAGATCTTTCTCGTCGGTGAAGCGTAGTTCGACCTTGCCGCCTTTGCCGCTGCGGCGCAGGGCGACGTAGGTCCCGTACTTGGCGCGCAGGCGCGATTCGAACTCGTGCTCGTTGGCGTCCAGACGCGCCAGCGGCGTCGCGCCGGGCTTGGCAGCGGTGCTCACCGCGCCGGCCAGCCGCTCGATCGCGCGCACCGATAACCCGTCGGCGATCGTGCGCTGCGCCAACTGCATTCGCTGGTTTTCGGGCGCGGCCAACAGCGCACGCGCGTGGCCGGGGCTCAACCGTCCGTCAACCAGCATCGCCTTGATGCCGTCGGCCAGGGCCAGCAATCGCAACGTGTTGGCGATCGCCGGGCGGCTCTTGCCCAATCGCTGGGCTAACTGTTCTTGCGTGAACGAAAACTCTTCGAGCAGGTTGGCGAAGCCGGCGGCTTCTTCCAACGCGTTAAGATTTTCGCGCTGCAGGTTCTCGATGATCGCGACTTCGAGAGCGTCCTTGTCGTCGCTCTGACGCACGATCGCCGGAATGGTGGGACGCTGCAGCGCCGCGCACGCGCGCCAGCGGCGTTCGCCCGCGACCAGTTCGTAACCGTCGTCGCGATTGCGCACGATGATCGGTACCAGCACGCCGTAGGCGACGATCGAGGCTTGCAGTTCCAGCAACGCGGTCGCATCGAAGGTCTTGCGCGGTTGAAAGCGATTGGGCGTGATGCGGTCGATCGGAATATCGCGCAGCAGATCGGGATGCGGCGACGTCGCAACGGCCGTGCTGCCGATCAACGCATCCAACCCGCGGCCCAGCCCGCGGCGCGGCGGCTGGCTCACGAGACGATCGCCGACACGTTGCTTGGCGGTTCGAGCATCTCTTTGGCCAACGACAGGTAGGCTTGCGCGCCGCGGCTCTTGATGTCGAACAAAATGACCGGCTTGCCGTACGACGGCGCTTCGGAGAGACGAATGTTGCGCGGGATCTGCGTGCGCATGATCTGCTGCGGAAAGTAGCGCGCCAATTCGTCGAGCACTTCGACGGCCAAGCGGGTGCGGCCGTCGAACATCGTCACCAGCACGCCGCTGACGTGCAGCGAGGGATTGAGCGCTTCGCGCACGCGGTTGACGACGTTCATCAACTGCGACAACCCTTCGAGCGCGTAGAACTCGGCCTGCACCGGAATCATGATCTCTTGCGCTGCGGTCAAGGCGTTGATCGTAAGCAACCCCAACGACGGCGGACAGTCGATCAGTACGAAATCGTAGCGGCCGGCGATGGGCGCCAAGGCCGAGCGCAGGCGCGTTTCGCGCGAAAGCGCGGAGACCAACTCGATTTCGACACCGGCTAAATTGATCGTTGCCGGAATGATCGACAGCCCTTCGATTTCGGTCGGAAGGATCACGTCGTCGACGGAAGCTTGGGCCATCAGGACGTCGTACACGTCGCGTTCGATGCGCGGTTTGTCGATGCCCAAGCCGGTGGTCGTATTGCCTTGCGGGTCGGCGTCGACGACGAGCACGCGTCGTCCGAAGATTGCTAAGGCCGCGCCAAGATTGACGGCCGTCGTGCTCTTACCGACGCCGCCCTTTTGGTTGACCAGTGCGATAATGCGCGACAGTTTCGCGTTCTCCGATGTAGTTCTCGAGGAGCCGTAAAAGCGAGTCTGCGTCGTTACGCTCGGGCCGGTCGGTGACCTGCTCGAACAACCAGCGCAAGGCCGCGCCGACGCGCCCATCGCCGCGATATCCCGCGGGCGCCGCGCCGCGCGCGACCATCGCCGCGATGACATCGTCACCGCCGATCGCTAGGTCGGCGATCGAGAACGCCGGACGGCGCGCCACCTCGGCGTAGACGCGCGCCTCAAAGCGTTCGTTGGCATCGTCGCGTTTGGGCAATCCGCTGCCGGCGATATCGGCCGCCCGCAGGGCGAACTGGCGGTCCAGGCGCTCCGGGCCGATGCGCCGGATGAAGCGACGCAGGGCCGGCTCGG
>DATCDS010000078.1:0-5680 GCA_036510515.1 Vulcanimicrobiaceae bacterium | reverse complement strand
CGCGATCGCACAGCCAGCCGTCGGAGATCGCATCGTCGCCTTCGACGGACATCGCGCGCTGCGCGGCGCCGAAGCGCACGTCGGAAAACATCTGGCAGCCGACCGAACACTGCGTGCAGGTCGTCTGCGTTCGTTCCAAATCCCACGGCCGCGACTTAAAGCGGTACGTCTTGGACGTCAACGCCCCAACCGGGCAAAGTTCGGTCACGTTCCCGGTAAAGTTATGGCGATAGGGCTGGCCGGTGGCCGTCGCGATGATGTCTTTGATACCCCGGTCCTTGAGAACCAGTTGCGCGTCGTCGACGATGATGTCGTCGAATCGAACGCAACGCTGGCAGACGACGCAGCGTTCCTCGTCCAGGACGATCGTGGGACCCAAATCGACGCCCTTAGGCTTGCCGGTCTTAGAATCGAGCAGCGAGGATGCGCCGGCGCCGTAAGCCATCGCGTAATCTTGCAGATCGCACTCGCCGCCCTTGTCGCAGATCGGACAATCCAACGGATGATTGACCAACAGCAGTTCGACGATCATCGATCGGCCGGTATTGACCTTCTCGTTTTGGGTGTGGACGACCATCCCATCGGCGACCTGCGTGTTGCACGCGATCTGCAGTTTGGGCATACCTTCGATCTCGACCAAACAGACGCGGCACAGGCCCGCCGGCCCCAATTTGGTGTGATAGCAATACACCGGAATCTCTTGCCGGATCTGCTTTGCAGCCTCGACCAGCAACGTCCCCTTGGGCACGCTCAACGCCACCCCGTCGATCGTCAGGTTCACCAGTTGCGGGACCGTTGCGACATCGCTCACGCGGGTACGCCTTCTCGGAGGGCGCGGGCTTCGAATTGGCCGGGAAAGCGCACGAGGACGGATTTGAGGAAGGGTTCGATCGAATCGCCCAGCGCGCAGAGGTTCAAACCGGTGATCGTGCTGCTGACGCGATGCATCATCTCGAGATCCGACATCAGGCCGCGCCCGCGGACGAAGCGCTCGAGCACGACTTCGAGCCAGTGACCGCCTTCGCGGCAGGGCGTACATTGGCCGCACGATTCGTGGGCGAAGAACCGCACGAGATTGTGGGCGGCCTTGACGAAGTCGGTCGTGTCGTCGAAGACGACGAACGCGCCCGAACCCAGCATCGAACCGGCCTTGGTCATGTTTTCGTAGTCGTACGGCAAGTCGAGATGCTCTTCGAAGATACATGCCGACGAGCCGCCGCCGGGTTGAACGGCCATGAACGTGCGGCCCGGACGCAATCCGCCCGCTAAATCGATGATGTCGCAAACGGTCGTTCCCAACGCGACCTCGTAGTTGCCCGGCTTTCGAACGTGACCCGAGACCGAGACGATCTTATAGCCCTTGCTGCGCTCGGTTCCGACGGCGGCAAACCAGTCGGCGCCTTTTTCGAGGATCGGCACCAAATACGCCAGCGTTTCGACGTTGTTGACCACGGTCGGCATGCCGTACAATCCGGCGATGGCCGGAAAGGGGGGCTTGAGCCGCGGTTCGCCGCGCTTTCCTTCCAGCGAGTTGAGCAACCCGGTCTCTTCGCCGCAGATGTACGCGCCGGCGCCGCGATGCACGGTCACCTCGAGATCGTAACCGCTGCCGAAAATGTTCTCGCCGACGTAGCCGGCCTTGCGCGCGGACGCTAAGGCGTCCATGAAGATCGCGTAGCCGCGCTTGAATTCGCCGCGGATGTAGATGAACGCGTGGTGCGCGCCGATTCCATACGCGCCCAACAGCATGCCCTCGAGCACCAGATGCGGCGTCTCTTCGAGCAGCATGTGGTCTTTGAACGTACCGGGTTCGGCTTCGTCGCAGTTGCAGACCAGGTAGCGCGGTTTGTCGCCCGCGGGAAGAAACGACCACTTCTTGCCGGTCGGAAAACCCGCGCCGCCGCGGCCGCGCAACCCCGATTTATCGGCCAACGCCAGCACGTCGGCGGGTTTGAGCTCGCGCACCGCGCGCTCCCACTGCTTGTAGCCGCCCCGCTTACGATAGACGTCGATGTCGCGCAAATCGGCCTCGCCGATGCCGGCGGTCAACACTTTGGTAACGACGCCGGCCATCAGCGAGCGTCCTCCAGTTCGCGCATCGTTCCCGGCGGCTCGGTCACGACGCGCTCCTTGGTGCGTCCGCGAAACTCGGCGTCGCGCAGGACGATGCGGTCGAGCATGATCACGCCGGTGGCATCGCCCAATCCGCCGGCGTTGTTGGGATGGCTCACGTCCGTGGCGCCCTCGGTCTTACGGCCGGTCGACACCTCGCCGTCCTGGCGCACGCTCCACGTCCGCGGCGGTTCTTGCGTTTGCGCCATCGGCGCGACGGCGTAGGTGCCGCCCCGAATCGCGGCCAGCAGATCGTCGACGCTTTGCGGCGTCAGGTCGTAGACGAACTCCAGATTCACTTGCGCGCACGTCGGCCGGTCGCAAGCGGCCAAACACTCGACCTCTTCGTAGGAGAACAGGCCGTCGGGCGTCGTTTCCAAGGTCTTCACCCCCAAGCGCTCCCGAAAATGCGCCATGATCTCGTCGGCACCGTTGATCGAACACGCTAGACCGCGACAGACTTGCACGACGTACTTGCCGACGGGGCGCCGGTAGAACAGCGTGTAGAAGGAAACCGTCGATTCGACGACCGCCGGCGTGACGTCCAACATCGCGGCGCACGCGCGCATCGCCTCGGGGCTCGCGAAGCCCTCGTGTTCCTGAAACAGGTGCATGATCGGCAAGAGCGCGGAACGGCGATCTTCGTACTGCGCGATGATGCGTTCGCATTCCGGCTTCAGCCGGTCGAGCAGCGCGGGGAAGTCGGCCTCGCGCCGCGTCGCCGAAAGCGTCTCCATCAGCGATCCACCTCGCCGAAGACCGGATCCAACGAACCGATCATCACCACCAAGTCTGCGATCAGATTGCCCGGTGCCATCCCCTTGAGCGCTTGCAGGTTGTAGAGCGACGGCGGGCGCGTGCGGATACGGTAGGGGCGATTCCCGCCATCGCTGACGACGTAGTAGCCCAGTTCGCCGCGCGGCCCCTCGACGGCCTGATAGACGTCGCCGGGCGGAACGCGGAAGCCCTCGCTGACGATCTTAAAGTGGTGGATCAGCGCTTCCATTGAAAGGGCGATCGTCTCTTTGGGCGGCGCTGCTACCTTGGTATCATCGATCATGATCGGGCCGGGTTCGTCGAGCTGTTTGCGAACCTGCCGGACGATCCGCATCGACTCGTCCATCTCGTCCAACCGAACCACAAAGCGCGCGTACGCGTCGCCTTCGGTGCGCGTGGGAATGTCGAACTCGTACTGCTCGTAGCCGCAGTACGGAAAGGCGCGGCGTACGTCGTAGGCGATGCCGCTGGCGCGCAGCGGCGGACCGGTGACGCTCCATTGAAGAGCGTCCTCGACGTCGAGGATACCAACATCGATCGTGCGGTCCTGAAAGATCGGATTGGCTTGCAGCAGCCCGCGCAGATCCTTCATGCGCCCAGGGAATTTCTCGATCAGCGCGTCGAGCTTGACCAAGAACCCATCGGGCAGATCGCCGTTGAGACCGCCCACCCGCATGTAATTCGGATGCATGCGCGCGCCGCCGCTGGCCTCTTGCAAGTCCAAAATGTTCTCGCGCAGATCGAAGGCGTAAAAGAACGCCGACATCGCGCCCAGGTCGATGCCGTGAGTCCCCAGCCAAACGCAGTGCGAGGCGATCCGGGTCAGCTCGGCGGTCAGCACGCGAATGCGAGACGCGCGAACCGGAATGCGATCCGTGAGCTCGAGCAATTTCTCGACCGCCAGCACGTAGCACAGCGCGTTGCTCGAGGGCGCCAGATAGTCCATGCGCTCGATGACCGTTTGCGCCTGCGACCAAAACAGGTTCTCGGCGGTCTTTTCGATGCCGGTGTGCAGATAGCCGATCTCGGGCTCGGCCTTGACGACCGTCTCGCCATCGATCTCGAGCATGATCTGCAGGACGCCGTGCGTCGACGGATGTTGCGGACCCATCGAGAGGACGATCGAGTTGCCCTCCTGCGAAACGATCTCGGGCGTGAGCGGCGTGGGGGAAAGACTCATTGCTCGCCTCGCGCGCGCTTGATCTGTTCTTGGAGCGCTTCGAGCGTCCGTCCCGTCGGCGGCGTACCGGCCTGCACGTTGGATTTAAGCGCGAACGGCGGACGCGGCGACTTCTCGCGCGCCGGGCCGCGCAACGGATAGTCTTTTCGCAGCGGATAGCCTTCCCACTCGTTAGGCATTTGAATACGGCGGAGATCCGGGTGCCCGTCGAAGATCAGGCCGAAGAGATCGTAGACTTCGCGCTCGGCCCAATCGGCCGACTTCCAGAGATCGGTCACCGTCGGCACGTGCGCGGATTCGAGTTCTATACCGCACAGTACCCGTAGCCGCGCGGGCGTCGCGATCGGCTTTCCGTTCGTGCTTTCGGTCGATAACCGCAAGAGATGATAGACGACGTCGAACCGCGGCGTGCGCTGCGGATAGTCCGCGGCGCCCAAATCCAGCAGCATCGTGTATCCGTCGGCCTTCGCGGCCTCCAGGCGCGCGCGCAACGCATCGGGGCTTACGCGCTCGATCGTCGCGTCGTCGATCGGCGGACGCAGGCTGGGAGGATCGACGGCCAGGCCGGCAATCGGCGGCGTTTGGGTGCTGGGCACTACGACCGCGCCAAGATTCCGCCGCGACCGCCTTCGCGAATCTGCTGCTGGATCAAGTTCACCGCGTAGAGCAGCCCATCGGGCGTCGGCGGACAGCCCGGTACGTACACGTCGACGGGAATGACCGTATCTACGCCTTGCACGATCGCGTAGTTATCGAAGACGCCGCCGCTCGACGCACAGGCGCCCATCGAGATCACCCATTTCGGATCGGCCATTTGATCGTAGAGGCGCTTGACCACCGGGGCCATCTTCTGCGCGACGCGTCCCGAAACGATCATCAGATCGGCTTGGCGCGGCGACGCGCGAAAGACTTCGGAGCCCAGACGCGCGATGTCGTACTCCGACGATGTGACGGTCATCATCTCGATCGCGCAGCACGCCAGACCCATCGTCAACGGCCACACCGCGTTGCTTTGTGCCCAGCGCGCGACGTCGTCGAGTTGTGCCAGCAAAAAATGGCCGGGGCTCACCTCCACGCGAAGCCGCCCTTCTTCCATACGTACGCGTAGCCGATCGCCAGCACGATGACGAACGCCACCATCTCGAGCAATCCAAAGACGCGCAGCGCGTGCATCTGCACGGCCCACGGGTAGAACGACGCGGCCTCGACGTCGAAGATCACGAACAGCATCGCGGTCAGATAAAATCGCACCGGAAAACGGCCGGTGACGGCCGACGTGGGCTCGACGCCACATTCGTACGCGTCGTTTTTTTGCGGATTGGGCTTGGACCGCCCGAGCAACCCGGGCAATACGCTGAAAAGCAATGCCGCCGCAAACGCGACGATCAGGAAGATCCCCACCGGAAAATACGGACTCATGGCGCCGATGAAGTTTTACACCTCAGACGAATTACCTGGGGGCTCGCGCAGGAGCCGCCTGCCTGCGATGGTACAATAATCGTGTCATGCGACTACGGATCGGTATCCTCGGATTGGTTCTGCTGCTCGGCCTCGGCGCCGAAGGCGGCGGCTGCAGCAACGGCGTCGTCGGCGTTCAGGATTACGGCTCGG
>DATCDS010000077.1:0-2538 GCA_036510515.1 Vulcanimicrobiaceae bacterium | reverse complement strand
CGTTCGTCGGGCGCTCGGGTCAACTGCTCGACAAGATGCTGGCCGCGATCGGGATCGCGCGCGAGGATGCCTACATCTGCAACACCGTCAAGTGTCGCCCGACCTCGCCGGGTTTGCGCGGCCCCAAGAATCGCGCGCCGGATCCCGACGAGATGGCCAACTGCCGTCCGTTTCTCGACGAGCAGATCGACGTTATCGCCCCCGACGTCATCTTGGCCCTGGGTGCGCCGGCGGCCAAGTCGTTCTTGGGCAAGGACTTCGCCATCACCAAGCAGCGCGGTCGCTGGTTCGAAGGCCCCGGCGGCATCGCGCTGATGGCGACCTTCCATCCTGCCTACGTGCTGCGCCAGACCGGCGGGGAACTGACGGCGGTCAAGCGCATGGTCTGGGCCGACCTTCAGGCCGTCCGCGATCGGCTGGCGCAGATCGCCGCCTCGCCTGCGGCCGCGCCGCCGCCCGAGCAAGCGGCCCTGTTCGGCGACTAAGCCCGCCGCCGCCTAAGACCGGCCATGCTAGAATGGGCCTCGTGAATCGAGATGCACAAGCGATTTGGTCCGACGACAAAGCCCGAGCGATCGGGTTTGCCGACGCGCAGGCGTTTGCCCAGGCCTTCGAGCTCAAACCATATCGCTTGCGCCAGCTCTATCGCGCCGCGACCAAAGAACTGCTGGGCGACGTCGGCGACGTGACGACGCTGCCCAAGGAACTGCGAGCGCGGCTGGACCAGCGCGGCTTTTCGTTTTCGTCGGTCGAGCCGACGGTCGTGCAGCGTTCCAGCGACGGTCAGACTACCAAAGGGTTGTTCCGCTTGCACGAGGGCAACGAGGTCGAGGCCGTGCTGATGGAGCACACCGGCGATCGCACGACGGTCTGCATTTCATCCCAAGCCGGCTGCGCGTTCGCGTGCGCGTTCTGCTCGACCGGTCAAGCCGGCTTCACGCGCAACCTCACGTCTAGCGAGATCTTCGATCAGGCGCGCTACTTCGCTCGCGAACTCGCCTCGCGCGGTCGCCGCATCACCAACGTCGTCTTCATGGGCATGGGCGAACCGTTTCACAATTACGATGCGGTGATGGGCGCAGTCGCGCTGCTCAATGACGCCCACGGCTTTGGTCTGGGCCATCGACACATTACGATCTCCACGGTCGGCTTGGTCGATCGCATCGATCGCTTCACCGACGAGCATCTGCAGGTGAACCTCGCGATCTCGCTGCACGCGCCCAACGATGAGGTACGCTCGTCCATCATGCCCGTCAACAAGAAATTCTCAACCGACGACCTGCTGGCCGCTTGCGAGCGCTACGCCGAGAAGACCAAACGCAAGGTCTTTTTCGAATACGTGATGCTGGCCGGCGTCAACGACACGGCCGCCTGCGCGCACGAACTCGCGCGCCGGATGCGCGGGCATCTCTATCACGTCAACTTGATTCCGTACAACACCACACCCGACGGTGCATTCCAAGGCACCGACGACCAAAAGATCTGGTCGTTCGCCGGGATATTGAACGACGCGGGCGTTCCGACGACGGTCCGCCGCAACATGGGCCGCGACATCGCCGCCGCCTGCGGCCAACTCCGCGCCGAAACCCAACCCAAAGCCCACAAAATCGCCACCCCTGTGTCACGGCGAGCGTAGGCGCGAAGGCGCCGGAGTCGAGCCGCGCGCTCTGTGCTGTCAACGTACGTTGACAAGATAGGGCACTTGCGTTAGCATCGTGAGTATGGTTCTGGGAGCTTCCAGGCATCGCGGGGCACTATCGGTGGTGACCGATGCTCCATCCTCGTCCGCTGCAAGAGATATGCGCGCAAGCCTCCGTGCCAACGTGCTTTTTTGTCGCATCGAACGCCGAATGTCGCAAGCTGATCTTGCCGCTGCTGCCGGAGTCGCTCGCCCGGTGCTTTCAAAGATCGAAACGGGCAACGGCGACTTCCAAATATCGGCGCTTGCAAAGATTGCCGAAGCACTGGAATGCAGCGTCGCCGATTTGCTCGTCGTCAGGAATCCCATGCGCTCCGTTCCCGACGGAGAAATCGCCGAACGCCTCAAAGCTCCGCGGTCAGCGTTCGTCGAGGGCAAAATCGTCTGGACGGCAATCGACGAAGCCAACGTGCCTAGAGCTGGCCGAACGGCCGTGGCGGGACACATATCATCGAATGGCGATGCGCGAACGCACAGTACTCGCCTCAAACGAAAAGCGAAGCGCAAGAATTAAGGCCGCAATAGCAGCGGTTTTCGATAATCCCTACTACAAGGCGCCCAAGCATGGTCCGCTCAAGGGCTGTCGCGCATTGGGATTTACGCTAGAGGGTGTCGCCTATCGCGCCGTGTATCGGATCGATGACGGGCGTCGTGTCATAGAATTCATCGCGATCGCCACACACGACATCGCGTACCAACGAGCCAGTCGGCGCTTACGATGACGCACAGAGCGATCGTATCGCGGCCTCGGCGGTGGGATTCGCTTTGGTTCCGACCGGCCGGGCGTACATCGCGGCGACGTGCATGCTGCCCCAAGCGGTGTAAACTGCGTCCATTTG
>DATCDS010000076.1:0-37582 GCA_036510515.1 Vulcanimicrobiaceae bacterium | reverse complement strand
GTAAAACAAATCTCCCAACCCGAGCGGGCGGGAGCCGCCGCACGCCGCGTGCGCCGCCTGTTGAGCTTGCGACAGATAATCGCCTCCGAAAAGGCTGGGGTCGAGTCCAAGTGCGCCGACCGTCGCCGATATCGGCGCATTGAACTGGACGTTTCGGTACACGCTGACCTGGGACGTCCACCCCGGCACATGATGGGACCACGACGCGCTCGTTGTGGTCTGCGTCGCGCTTTTCGTTTGGCTCGACGGGCCCAAGCCGATGCCGACATTGGAGGCGCACACGAACTGCAGCTCTGCCGGCGCCGACACGCCGACAAAGCCGGCGGAGGGCGCGCCGAGATTACCTGGGCTGTACGATGCGGAGAGACCGTCGTTCCTTCCAAGTTGGTAGGAGGCGTTGAGCGCGCCATTCACACCGGTAGCGCGCGCCCCGACCACGGCGTTACTTTGCAACCCCAGATTAGCATTAACGCCAAATGTCTTGCCGTGAACGATTGGGAGCGATGTCGACGCATCGATCGACGAGTAGCGCGAAAGCACGCTCGGCAAGAGCGGCCCGAAGGCGCTCCCGGAGGTGCTCGTCTCTACCGAGTTCGTGGAAATATTCAATGGGAGGACGAACGACTTTCCCGCCCGCACGTGCATCTGGGCAATCGCGCCGGACTGATGAGAGTCGGCGATACTGCTCGATGGCTCGTTCACCCCATCGACGTAGTACCCGCCTTGGTCGACAGCATTGATCGAGTGATTGGCGTAAACCGTCAGGTCGACCGAGCTGTCTCCCAGTTGCGCCGAGTCCTTGAGTTGAAGCGTTTGAAGACTCTCGTGCTGGAGATTCGTCGGTCCATAACCGCAGGGCAGCACCCCGGTTTGCACGCGGCAAACCAGCGGAATCGTTGAGCCGAGCGATACGACGGTTGCGAGCAGCGTGTTGTCCTGCGAAAATTCGTAACGCAACTGCATCGCATCGCCGTTGACCGCGGCGGAGGCATCGTGCGCGTAGAACAGTCCGCTTGTATCCAAGAAACTCTTACCGTCTAACGGGTCCGAGACGACGTTGCGCGCGTGAGAATAGGAAACGCCAAGATCGCCCACGGTGCCGGCTTCTTGCAGCGCGATATCCTCGCCGTGGCCCGACGCGACGACCGCACGTGCGACTCCCTGCCACGCCAGCGACGGGCTTCGCGTCTGGAACCCAACCATGCCACCACCGCCGACGCCCGGCGAGACGCTCGCACCGGAAAAGACGTCCGCGTTGAACAGGGACAGATTTTGGGCGGTACCCGGCAACGATACGGGGACGCCGTTGATTCCGACCGTCGTCTGCGCCGCAGAATAGCCGCGAATCGACACGTTATTGCCTGGGCCGACCGTGACGCCCGGAAGTGACGCCACCGCCGAGGTGAGCGAATCGCCTAACTGCGCTTGCGTGCCGTCGGCGCTAACCTCGTTGGGCGGCTCCGGCGTCGCCTTGGCGGTAACGGAGGCAATCGTCGTCAGGGACTTGGCTTTAACCATGCGAATGACAACGCTGTTCTCCGCGCGCGTCGCGACGATCCGCGCGATGTCGGTCAGGTCGTAGCCGTAACGAACGACGCGCAGCCGGTACGTCGCGCTCGGAATCCGCGGAAAAAACGCGTCGCCGTTGCGATTGGATTCTGCGATGAGGTTCTTGGGCCCGTAGATGGTGGCTTGAGCGAGCCAGATCGGCGCGCCAGAACTATCGACGATATGAACCGTCAACGTCACGGGAGCCGGTACGGCCCGCGACGTGCCCGCGGCAAACGACGCGGCCACCAACGCAAGAACGCAGATCGATGCACCGCGCAAATCTCGAAGAAGCAAACGTCCCCGCACGTTCGGCCTGTTCCTGGACTCATACGACGTCGGCCTGCATGGCCCGGTGCCGGCCGAGCCCCCACTTGACGGATTTGAGGCGAGGGCGTATTCTAGGATTGTCCTAATACCCTAGGACAATCAAGACAATGCAGGCACACGATTTTCATCTCGACGGCGGGAGCGCCGTGCCGGTCTACGCGCAGCTGCGAGAGCAGATCCTGCATGGGGTCGCGCGCGGCGCACTAGTCCCCGGACAGCAGCTGCCGACCGTTCGCGAGATGGCCGTCGCGCTGCGCGTGAACCCCAATACCGTCAATCGAGCCTACATCGAACTTGAGCGCGAGGGCGTGCTGCACACGTTTCGCGGGCGCGGCACGTTTCTGGCCGAGCCGCGGGGCGATGCCGACGACGGGCTGCGTCGTCGGCGCCTGCACGATCTCGCATCCAAAGCACTGGGCGAAGCCGTGGGCCTAGGATACACCGGCCGGGAATTGCTCGATCACCTACTCGAACTACTTCGAACGGAGTAAGAGGAGCTTTCAATGCCGTTAACACCCTCTACGTATGCCACGGCGCCACCGCAACCGGCAGCCCTGAGCCGCATCAATCCGATCGCGGCGTTCGTCGCGGTTGTCGTCGCTGTCGGCGGCGTGACCCTGGGAACGAACACCGACAGCGTCGCGATCATCGTGATCTCGATTGCCATAGCCGTAGTTCTTCTTCTCAGCATCAAGATGGCCAACGCCTGGGAACGAGCCGTCGTGTTGCGAGCCGGAAAGTTTCGTTCGTTGGCCGGTCCGGGACTGTTCGGCGTTATTCCGATCGTCGATAGCGTCGCGATGTGGATCGATCAACGCGTCCAGACGTCGGCGTTTGGGGCTGAACAAACGTTGACCAAGGACACCGTGCCCGTCGACGTCGACGCCGTTCTCTTTTGGTTCGTTTGGGACGCGCAAAAGGCCGCGCTGGAGGTGACCTCGTACGCAACGGCCATCGAGTGGTCCGCGCAGACGGCGCTACGCGACATTATCGGCTCCACGAGCTTAGCGGAGTTGCTTTCCAACCATCAAAAGATCGACGACTACCTGCAGAAGGCCATCGACGCGCGCACGACGCCGTGGGGCATCACGGTCAATGCCGTTGAAATTCGTGACATCAAGATTCCCGACTCGCTTCAAGATGCGATGTCGCGCGAAGCACAAGCCGAACGCGAGGGTCGAGCCCGCACGATTCTCGGTAATGCCGAGTCTGCGATCGCCCAATCGTTCGTCGAGGCGGCGAAATCCTACCAAAACAACCCCATCGCCTTGCATCTGCGCGCCATGAACATGCTCTACGAAGGTCTCAAAGAAAAGGGCGCGATGATCGTCGTGCCGAGCACCGCCGTCGAAACGATGGGGCTGGGGGCGATAACCGGCTTGAGCTCTCTCGCCACGCAGGTCCTCCCGCAAGGAGCAGCGCCCGATGCGTAAGCGTCTCCCTCTGTTGGTGCTCGCGTCGTGCGTCGTCATCTTGGGCGCCAGCCCCGCGCCGCCGGCGCGGCCGCCCGATGGAACGTACGTCTATGCGGTGTCGGGCGTCCCCGGCCTCAACGCTACGACGATCGTCATTCGCAGCAACCCGACCGGCTTCAGCGTGTTCGAGAACCTCACGGTGGAAGGCTCGGCGGTTTCGACGCAAACCGACTACGACGGACAGACGCTTTTCCCAACGCACTACCATCTGGTCAAAGGGCCGGCGACGGTCGATCTCATCCTTGCCAACGGAAGCGCGACGCTGGCCAGCCCGCCGCTCACGCGCGACAAGCTTCCCGGGACGGCCGGCCTGGATGTCAGCGAAGGATTGTTCGCACCGCTGGTGCTGCTGCCGTCGATCCTGGCTGCCGACGGCGGCCAGCCGATCAGCGACGTGCTGGTCAGCGGCACCATGCCGGTCATCCAAATGATGACGGTAGCCGCCGCGGATCGTCGGCCGGTCGGCGTGCCGACCGGTGATGTCGAGAGCGCGCTTACCTACGCCGGCCAAACCGAAACGTTCTGGAGCAACCCAACGACGCATGTCGTCGACCGAACCGATGTCGGCGGCGCAAACCTCGTCCTGCGCACGTACGCGACCGGCACGACCGTCGTCGCCCCCGCAGCGGCGCCGACGCCATATCCGACGGCGGTGCCGCATTTCCGCAGCACGAACGTCTCGTTTGCATCCAGCGGCGGCGCGGTGCTTGCGGGAACGCTCACCGTTCCCAACGGCAACGCGGGCAAACGCCTGCCGGCGTTCGTGTTTATCCACGGCAGCGGCCCCGGAACGCGCGACGGAGCGCTCTCCGTCAACCCGACGTTCTTGGATTTGAGCAACGCGCTGTCCAACAACGGCGTCGTCGTTCTGCGGTATGACAAACGCGGCATCGCCAAGAGTACGGGCACCCCCACCGAAGATTGGCATGCGCTCGGAGACGATGCGCGCGCCGCCGTGGCGTTTCTCAAACGTCAGCCATCGGTCGATCCGCGACGCATCGTTCTTCTGGGGCACAGCGAGGGCGGACAAATCGCTCCGTTGATCGCGCCGTCGATTCCGCAACTCGCCGGCATCGTCCTCATGGCCGGCCCCGCGATCTCCATGGATCGCGTGCTCGGCGAACAGCTGCCCGGCGATGCGAACGCCGTCTACCGCAATCGTCTGCTCCAGGCCTTCGCCGCCTACGTCGGCATCGAACCCGCCGCGACGATCGCGAAGGTCGACGTTCCGATCTTGGTGTTGCAAGGCGGCCGCGATCGGCAAATTCGCGCCGGCGATCTGCACTATCTCGTCGACGCGGCGCGCGCCGCTCATCGTCAGATCACCGTCAAGCTGCTGCCCGAGGACGATCACTTGTTCTTACGGCTAGCGCCGACGCAGGCGAACGACGGCTCGGAGTACTACGTTGCGGCGCCGCTGGATCCGCGGGTACCGCAGACGATCTTGCGGTGGCTCAAAACCCTGCCTACTTCGCCGCCACGACCTGCGCGGGCGTGACGGGGCCGCCTTTGTTTCCCCACGCCGAGCGAATGTAGGTGATGGCCGAAGCGATGTCGGCCGCGCTCAACGCCGTTCCCCACTTGGGCATCACGCCGTTGTAGGTCTGACCGGCGACCGAAATTTTTCCGGTCAAGCCATCCTTGACGATGTGGATGACGGCCGTTGCCTTGCCCACGACGACGGGATTGCCCGCCAGCGGCGGAAACGCACCGGCAGAACCCTTGCCATCGGAGCCGTGACAGCTCGAACAGTTGGTATCGAAGACTTTGGCGCCGTCGCTGGCCGACGTCGCCGCCATCGCCGACATCGCGCCCGTAGCGCCCGCAGCGGGGCTCGCCGACGAGGATGCGTGGCTCCCGCCCGCACACGCGGTCGCCAGAACGAGCGCGCCGACGGCGATGAGCGGAATAAACTGTTTTTGCATGGATACTCCTTGTGCGCTTTCTACGACGAGCGGGCGCGCGGACGCGAACTCAACGCCCAGGCCAGTGCGATCAAGAGTACGTTGGCGACCAGCGAACTCCCGCCATATGAGATGAACGGCAGCGTGATGCCGGTCAACGGAAAGACGCCGATCACGCCGCCGACGATGATGACGACTTGAAATCCCAGCGTCGCCGCCAGGCCGACGGCCACCAACTTGGCGTAGAGGTCGGGCTGTTCTGCTCCGACGGCCAAGATGCGCAGCACGACGGCCAAAAACAACAGCAAGACGATCAGCGCGCCCAGCAAGCCGAACTCTTCGGAGAACGCCGCGTAGACATAGTCGGTGGCAACATCGGGGATGAACAGCGGATGGCCCAGGCGATACCCCGTTCCCAACAAGCCGCCGGCCGCCAGCGAGTAATAACCTTGCGCTGCCTGGTAGCCGGTATTGTGCGGGTCCGCAAACGGATTCTGCCAGACGGACAAGCGCGCTTGCACGTACGAGAAGTGACGCATCGCCCAGGTTGCCGCCACGGCGAAAACGGCTAAGCCGCCCAGGACGATGTCGATCCGACGCGTCGCCACGTAGAGCAGCGCGGCAAACGTGGCCAACAACAGCGTGGCCATGCCCAGATCGCGCTGCAGCACCAAGATCGCCATCGACGCACCCCACCCGATGAAGAGCGGCCCCAAATACTTGAGGTTCGCGCGCAGTGACCACGCGCGCGCCTTGGCGATCACGTCGGCGGTCTCGGCTAAATATGCGGCCAAGAAGAACACGATAAACAGCTTGATGAGTTCGACGGGTTCGTACTGCACCGGTCCCAAACGGATCCACAGCCGCGCGCCGTTAACTTGTTGGCCGAAGAGCAGCAGCAGCAAGAAGAGTACGAACGACGCCAGTACCCAAACGTACTTAAACGCGGCCAGACGTCGAAAGCGTGAGAACCCCGGACCCAGCGCAATGGCCAGCGCCAGCGAGACCACCAGCCAATCCAACTGCTTGCTCGCCAAGGCCGGCGAGATACGCGCTACGACCAGCAGGCCGATGGAACAGAGCAGCACCGCCAGCGCCGGCAGCAAGTCATCGCGCGTAACGTCGAGCGGCGCCAAACCCACCCACAGCAGCGCGCCCGCGGCCAGCAGCCACAATAACCACGGCGGCCCCAGCGCGCCCGGCGGCGCGAAGCGCAAGGCAAACGCGGCGATCGCCAGCGCGACGCAGGTCGGCAGCAATCGCAGCGCGAGCGCGGTTATCCGATCCACCAGACCGCCAGCACCCAAAAGAGCGCCGCCGCGACCAGCGTACCCGCACGCGGCCACGCAACAGCTGCACGCGCGACCGGCACCTCGGCGGCGTCGTCGGCCGAAAACCGCACGATCGACGCGCATTCGTCGCCCGCCGAGCCCGCCGCAGTATCGAGCAGACGCGTTGCCAAGCGGCGACGGCCATCCTCGTCGCGCAGCCGCCGCGTGCATAGCGCCAGCACGTCGCCGTCGACAAACGTGAAGGTGCAGACCGACGCGTCAATCTGGGATTGCGTCCCGATCGAGCGCGAGAGGATCCGGCCGTCTTCGATCGCGTCGTCTTGGGTCAGCGCGACCACGTAGCCGGCCCGCGACAGGTAGGCTGCCGTGCCGCCCGCGTGCGCGACGTAGGCGCGGCGCCGGTGGCGAAGCACGATCGTCAGCGAACTGCCGGCCGTCACGTAGTCGTCGTGCGACGCGCTGCGCGCGAACAGCTCGGCGTTCACGTGCGCGACGATTGCGAGCAGGGAACCGATGGCCGATTGCTGGCGGCGCAGCGTTCGATGGAATCGTTCGGCCCGGCCGCGCCGCTCGCATTCCCCGCGCAAGCGCTTCAGCGTCGCGCGCGCCGCCGGCTCGCCGTCGATGGCGCCGAATCCCGATGCGACGGCGAACACGTCGGTCGCATCGCCCAAGCGCACGCGCACGGACACGGCGGGATCGCCCAAGACCGCTACGCCCATGCGATCTTCCCGATGTAAACGATACGCGTCGCGCCTAAGTCGATCGCGTCGTTGGGGCGAACTTCGACCGCGCCGTCGAGCCGACGCCCGTTAAGAAACGTGCCGTTGCTGCTTCCGGCGTCGCTGACGTAGACCACACCGTTTTGCGTTTCGAAACGCGCGTGACGCCGGCTGACCTCGCCGTCCATGACGACCACGTCCGCGGCGCTGGAACGCCCGACGACCAACGGACACAAGCCCTCGTAACGGCGCGACGTTTCGCCATGCCTGATGTCCAGCGCGATGCGAACCGGTGTGAAGGCGCCGACATCGCGCGAGCGCCGGACGCGCGGGCGCACCGCCACCAGGGCGAATACAGCCAGCGCGGCGAGGACCTCGATCGATCCGACCCGCAGGCCAGCGTCGTTCACGCGCCCTCCAACCGCATCTCCGTCTTCCCAAACACGACCAGATCGCCCGGCGACAGCCGCCGCACGTGGATGCGTTCGCCGTTGACGAACGTGCCGTTGCGCGACCCTAAATCGCGAACGAACGGCGCGCCTCGATCGAGATCCACGACCGCGTGCCGGCGCGATACCGATGGATCGGCCAACTTCAACTCGGAGTCGTCGGCGCGGCCCACGCGCAAGGCTCCGTCGACGGGATAGACGTCGGCACTCGAAACGCCGCTGAGCATTCGCAACACATATCGAGTCGACGACGACGGCACGTCGGCCTCGATGTCCACGGCGCCCGCCGGAATCGACGGGCGCGCTTCCATCCGCACCGCAACGCCTCCACCCGAAAATCCCACATCCACGCGCGCGGCCATATCGGCGAGCAGCTGCGCCCATTCGCGTTCCAGATACGCCGCGTGCGGGGCCAGTCGTTCGAGGTCGTCGGGATTCACGTAGACCCGATAGCTTCCAGGGGCGAGCAACCCGTCGTCGCCGGTACGCGTGGCCGCCTCCATGGTCGCGACCAGCTTGCGGGCGATCTGCGCGGGCTCCAGGTCGCTCGGAAACGACTTCGCGAACGCACGCTCGATGAACGCCGCACAGGCTTGCTCGATCCGAAAAAGCCAACTCACAACTGTCGTTCCAACCGCGCGATGTAGAACCCATCGCGTCCTTGCAGGCCCGGAGGTACTAGCACGTCGCCTTGCGCGGTCTGAAACGGTGCTAACGCCTCGGGAATCAAGCCGCGCGTGAATTCGCGCCTTCGCAAGAACCCATCCACGACCTCTGTGGTCTCCCGCGGATCGGTCGAACAGACCGCATAGACCACCACGCCGCCGGGTGCGACGTGCGCCGCCATCGTTTCGAGCATCGCCGCCTGGACGGGCGCCAATCGCGCGCCGTCGTCGGCGCGCTTGCGCCACCGGGCTTCGGGATGGCGTCCGACGACGCCGACGCCCGAACAGGGCGCGTCGATCAAGACGCGGTCGAAGCGCGAGGCGGGCGGCAAGACCTCGGTGGTCGCGTCGCCCACGACGATCGCCGCGGCCGCGCCTCCGGCGGTCAATCGTTCTGCCAGCATTGCGGAACGCCGCTCGTCGCGCTCGACGCACGTCAGCGAACCCTCGCCTTGCATCCGCGCGGCGATTTGGAGCGCTTTGTTGCCGCGCCCGCTGGCGACGTCGAGCACGCTATCGCCGGGTTGCGGATTGAGCACGGCGACCGGCATGGCCGGCGACTCGCCCTGCACGAACCACGCGCCTTGCGACGCGCGTTCGCGTGCGGCCGGCGATCCGCCGCCCACGACGAGCGTCTCCTCGACGTAGATCGAACGCTGCGGCGTGGCGCCGGCTGCGCGCAGCTCGTTTTCGATGTCCTCGACGCTCGCGCGCAGGCGGTTGACGGTGATCGCACTCTGCGCGGGCAAGTTCACCGCGGCGCAGATCGCTTCGATCGCATCGGGGAAGGCCGCGCGCCATTGACGCACCAGCCAATTCGGGAGCGAACACGCGACGCCTAGATACTCGTCGGGATCCTCGAAGTCTTGCGGCGCCGGCGGCGCCGGGCGATCGCGCAAGAACGACCGCAGAACCGCGTTGACCAATCCGGCCACGCCTTTGTGCCCGTACTTCTTGGCCAGATTGACGTACTCGAACACGGTGGCGTGATCGTCGGCTTGCGTGAACACGATTTCGTACAGCCCCAAGCGCACGATCTCGGCGATCGCCGGGGGCAACGGTTTGGAACGTTGACCGACGAAGGCGGCCGCGTACCAATCCAGCGTGCGGCGCATCTTGATCGAACCGTAGGCCAGCTCGGTCGCGAACGAGCGGTCGCGCGGATCGAGGTCGGCACGGCGGAGACGGTAGTCCAACGCCTCCTGCGCCCCGCGCTCGGCATTGCCGGCTTCGACCGGGAAGACGTCGCGCACGACGTGCAGGGCCAACTCGCGCGCGTTCACGCAACGCTTCCGCCGGATGCCGAACGGACGAACGCCGCGCCGCTGCGCGGACCTCGATTGGGCGCGACGACTTCGATGACGCCCACAACGCCGCTTCCGGCTTGCACGAGGGCGGCGTCGTCGCGCACGCCGATCACCGCCCCGGGCGGTTGCGCGCTCACGACGTCGGTCACGACGCACGCGCGTACGATCTTGACCGGCACGTCCAACAGCATCGCGCGCGCGCACGGCTGGGGAGCGTACGCGCGTACCTGATCGACGATCTGCTTGGCCGTCCAGCTCCACGCGGTCTCCAAATCGGCCTTACGGATCGGTCGCGTCACGCTGGGTTCTCCGGTCTGCGGCGCGCGCGGCAATGGCCCCGCGGCCGCCAGCTCCAACGCCTCGCCCAACAACCGCGATCCCACCAGCGCCAGGCGATCGTGCAGCGTCGCGTAATCGTCGTCGGGCGCAATTTGCACGCGTTCTTGCAGGACGATGTCGCCGGTATCCATGCCGGCGTCCATCAGCATGATGCTGACGCCGGTGGCGGGTTCGCCGTTGCGCAGCGCCGTCTGAATCGGCGTCGCGCCGCGATAGCGCGGCAGCAGCGATGGATGCACGTTGAGCGCCCCTAACCTGGGAAGATCCAGCAACCCTTGGGGGAGAATTTTCCCATACGACGCCAGCGCGGCCACATCGAACGATTCGCCCCGCAGTTCCGGCGCGAACGCCGTTAGGCTTTCGGGCTCGTAGACGCGCAATCCCAATTCGAGCGCCGCAACCTTCACGGGCGACGGCGCGAGCTTGTGCCCGCGACCGGCCGGACGATCCGGCTGGGTCACGACCGCGACGACCTGCGAACGTTGCGCCGCCGCGCGCAAACTCGGCACCGCGAAGGTACTGGTGCCCAAGAACAGCGTCCGCAGCGTCACCACATTAGGAGGCGGAGGCGGCTTCCTCGACGGGGTGCTCGCGCTCCTCTCGCGCGGCGTCTTCGGCTTCTTCTTCGGCCAGCGTGCGCAGGTTGCGCGCCTTGTCGAGATAGAGGACGCCGTTGAGATGGTCGATCTCGTGCTGAAGGCAATGTGCGAACAAGCCATCGCCTTCCAAACGAATTTTCTCGCCGAAGCGATCCCACCCGGTGACCGCGACGTGCGTGAAGCGCGGCGATTCGCCGACGTAGCCGGGCACCGAAAGACACCCGTCGCGGCGCCACTCCTCACCCTCGGTGCGTTCGAATTTCGGGTTGACGACGACGAACGGCCCGTGCGTGGGATCGTCGTCGTGCAGGTCGATCGTGAAAATCCGTTTGGAAACGTTGACTTGCGGAGCGGCAAGGCCGATGCCCGGCGCGTCGTACATCGTCTCAAACATATCGTCGATCAGCTGCTGCATCAACGGATCGCGCAGCTCCTGTGCATGCACCTTCTTAGCGACCTTTCGCAAGGTCGGGTGGCCGTCGACAACAATTTCGCGCACGTAAGGCATGGCCCGCCCAGATTCGACGCCCTCCCCAATCCGCCCCGCCCCGTGGCCGCCGCTACAAGATGTAGCTGGACAGGTCCGCGTTTTCGACGATGTCGGCGAGGCGCTCGCGGACGTAGGCGGCGTCGACGACGATCGTGCCGCCTTCTTCGGGCGCGCGATAGGAAACGTCTTCGAGCAGCTTCTCCAGGACGGTGTGCAGCCGGCGCGCGCCGATGTTCTCGCTTGTCTCGTTGACCTGCATCGCAAAGCGTGCGAGCTGGTCGATCGCATCGTCGCGGAAGTCCAGCGTGACGTTCTCGGTGGCAAGCAGCGATTTGTACTGCTCGACCAGCGCATTCTTGGGTTGGGTGAGAATCGTCTTGAAATCCTCGGCGGTCAGCGAATCCAACTCGACGCGAATCGGAAAGCGGCCTTGCAGCTCGGGAATCAGGTCCGACGGCTTGCTGACGTGGAAGGCGCCCGCGGCGATGAAGAGCACGTGATCGGTCTTGATCGTGCCGTGTTTGGTGGTCACCGTCGATCCTTCGACGATCGGCAAGATGTCGCGCTGAACGCCTTCGCGCGACACGTCGGGTCCGCCGGCTCCCTGTCGTCCTGCGACCTTATCGATCTCGTCGATGAAGATGATGCCGTCTTCGCCCGCGCGGCGGATCGCTTCGCGCTTGACCGCGTCCATGTCGATCAGCTTGCCGGCTTCTTCTTGCGTGAAGATGCGGCGCGCCTCGGCCACCGTGACGCGTTTCTTGCTCTTCTTCTTGGGCAGGATACCGCCGAGCATCTCGCCCAAGTCGCCGCCGCCCTGATCGAAGCCCATCACGCCGATCGGCATCGAGGGCGTTTCCTCGACCTCGATTTCGATCAATCGCACGTCGTAGAAGCCGCGCTCGATCTCGGCGCGCGCCTGCTCGCGAACGCTTTGCGTTTCGCTCGACGGCGGCGATGCCGGCGACACCGGCTGCTGCGGCTGTGCGTTGTTGCCGAAAATGGAACCCAACGTGGCGGCAAACGGATTGGTGCCTTGCCCAGCTGCGCGCGTTTCGGGATAGAGGACGTCGATGATGCGCTCGACGGCGTGACGATCGGCCAACTCTTTGACCTCCTCGCGACGCTCGTCGGCCAACATGCGGACGGCCTGCTCGACCAAGTCGCGCACCATCGATTCGACGTCCCGGCCGACATAGCCGACCTCGGTGTACTTGGTGGCCTCGACCTTGACGAACGGCGCGCCGACCAGCGTCGCCAGACGGCGCGCGATTTCGGTCTTGCCCACGCCGGTGGGGCCGATCATCAGGATGTTCTTGGGCGTAATCTCCTCGCGCAGATCCGCGCGCACTTTGCCGCGCCGGTAGCGATTGCGCAGGGCCACGGCGACGGCGCGCTTGGCCTTGGCTTGTCCGACGATGTACTTGTCGAGCTCGGCAACGATCTGGCGCGGCGTGAGGCCGGTCTGCGGATCGCTGCGGTGAAGCGTGGCGGTATCGTTCATGCCAAGGTCTCCACTACGATGTCCGCATTGGTATAGATACAAATCTCTCCGGCAATTTCCAAGGCTTTGCGCGCGATCTCTTCTGCGCCAAGTTCCGTGTTGCGCAAGAGTGCGGCGGCCGCGGCTTGGGCGTACGCCCCGCCCGAGCCGATGGCGGCGATCGGTTCGTCGGGTTCGATCACGTCGCCCGTGCCCGACAACACGAACAGGTTCTCCGGCGTCCCGACGATGAGCAGCGCCTCCAAGCGACGCAACGCACGATCCTGGCGCCAATCCTTGGCCAGCTCGACCGCGGCGCGCGTGAGATCCTTGTACTCGTTGAACTTCTTCTCGAATTTTTCCAGCAGCGTGATCCCGTCGGCAGCCGAACCGGCAAAGCCCGCCAGCACCTTACCGCCCGCCAAGCGGCGCACCTTACGCGCGCCGTGCTTCATCACGATCTTGTCGAGGGTGACTTGCCCATCGCCCGCAATCGCCAGCATCCCATTACGGCGCACCGCCAAAATCGTCGTAGACCGAATTCTCATCTCGCCCCTCCAGTACCCAAACCCCACCCCAAGGGTTTCACACCTCGCTTGCTCCCCTGTGTCATGTCGGTTGCCGCCGTCGGGTGTCACCGCGAGCGCCGCCGCTGGGTGTCATGGCGAGCGTAGCGACCGCAGGGAGCGGAGTCGAGCCACCGACGCAACGCTCGGCAGCGCGCGGCTCGACTCGACTGTCCTGAGCGTAGCGCCGCAGGCGCGGAGTCGAAGGGCTCGCCGTGACATACAGGCTGCGCCGCCCGTTATCCGTGGTTCTACGGATGCACCGCAGATCGGCGTTTGTTATGCTAACTGCATGACCGCCGAACAGAGATACCCGTTGCGAACCCGTTTCTTCGCGGTTTCCGGCCTTTTGCTTGCGGTGGCTCTCGGCGCCGATCTCGGCTTGCGCGATCCGTGCTCGGTGACTATCGGCGTGCTGGGCGCCCCGGTAGCGATTCTCATTATCGCGATTCTGGGATACTTTGCCGCGCAAACGGTCGGATATTTTCCCCTGCCGTCCTGGACGAGGCGCGCTTATCTCATCGCCCTGGTTGTCCTGCCATCGTAACGTTTGCGGTCGTCGCAGCGACCTGCCCGCCAAACGCCGCAACCTGTGCAATCTGATGCATGGCTATCACAGGATCATGCGTCTGCGCTACTTGGGAGCCATCGTCGCCGTCGCCGCTCTCTGCCTCGGCGCTTTCGTGGGCTCGTCGGAGAATTGCGGAATCCCTCTTTGGGCCATTATCGTCGGACCGATCCTGGGAGGGCTGTGCATCGCGATCGTTTCGTTCTTGCCAAAGAGGCGCGGCGTGAATATCGCGCTCATCGCGTTGTTAGTCCTGTCGCCCATCGTCGGCCTCGCGCTAGGTCATTGGGCCTCGTCTTCGAACGGATGCCCCTAGATGGACGGGATTATAGGCATCGTCACGATGCTTGTCATCCTGCCTATGCTTGTCATAGGCTGCATAATGGCGGCGCCTCGGCGAGGGTCACGATCCTTCGGTGCGTCGGCTCGGCGCTCTCGGGATAAACTCCGCGACCGCAGGGGAGCGGAGTCGAGCCACGCGACGCAACGTCTGGCAGCGCGCGGCTCGACTCCGGCGCCTTCGCGCCTACGCTCGCCGTGACAGTTGTAGGTGCGTCGCGTCGAGCTCTCGTTTGAACGCGTCGATGGCGGCGAGGGCGCGTTGGGCCATTTGCGTGCGGCGTTGTTTCTTGTCGCGGATTTTTTCGGGGAGATCGGGGAACGGGGCCCAGGTGACGTTGGCGGGTTGGAAGTCGTGGGTCGCGGTGTTTTGTAAGTGTGCGACGACGGCGCCGAAGGCGGTTTCGCGTGGAAACTCCAGCGGCGCTAATCCCAAGATCGTGCGCGCGGCGTGGATCCCGGTCATCGCGCCGCAGGCGGCGGCTTCGACGTAGCCTTCGGCGCCGGTGATCTGTCCGGCGAACCAGATGGCCCGGTCGCCGCGCAGTTTGAGCGCTGCATCCAGCACGCGCGGGGAGTCGATGAACGTGTTGCGATGCATCACGCCCAAGCGCAGCCACTCCGCGTCCGCCAAGCCCGGTAGTTTCCCAAACGCTTCCTTCTGCGACGGCCACGTCATGCGGGTTTGAAAGCCGACCAGATTGAACGCGGTGCCCTGGACGTTTTCCTTACGCAACTGTACGACCGCGTGCGGCGTGACGCCGGTGATGGGATGGCGTAAACCTACCGGCTTGAGCGGTCCGAAGCGCAAGACGTCGTCGCCGCGGTCGGCCATCTCTTCCACCGGCAGGCAGCCTTCAAAGTACTTCGTATCGTCGCCGGCCTCGAACGCTTTGGCTTGATGTCGCGGCAGGGTGCGCAAATCGTGCAGCAGCTGCGCGTATTGTTCGCGATCCAGCGGCACGTTGAGGTAGTCGTCGCCGTCGCCCTTCTCGTAGCGCGACTTGCGGTACATCAGCGACTCGTCCAGCGAATCGGCCGCAACGATCGGCGACGCCGCATCGAAGTAGTGCAAGCGCGCGGCTCCCAGCAAGCCGTCGATGCTGGCCAGCAGCTCGTCGCTGGGCAGCGGTCCGCAGGCCACGATTACCGGGCGACCGTCAGGAATCGCGTCGATCGCTTCGCGGTGCAGCCTAATCCGCGACGAGGCAGCGATCCGATCCTGCACCCCGCGAGCGAATAGCGCGCGATCCACCGCCAGCGCGCCGCCGGCCGGCACGGCGGCTTCGCGCGCCGAGGCGATGATGACCGAATCGAAGCGGGAGAGTTCTTCCTTGAGCAGCCCCACGGCATTTTCAAGGGCCGCGCCGCGCAGCGAGTTGCTGCAAACCAACTCGGCCAGATCGCCGGTCTTGTGCGCGGGTCCAGACTTGACCGGGCGCATCTCGTACAAATCGACGTCCGCGCCGCAGCGAGCGGCCTGCCAGGCGGCCTCGCAGCCCGCCAGGCCGCCGCCGATAACGGTCAGCCGGTCAGGCTTCAACCGGCTCCTCGGCGTCGGGTGTGCCGCCGTGCAGGGCCAAGAGCGACGAGGTATCGTGCTCTTTGTCGGCCGAGCAGAGCAGTTGGATCGCGCCGCCGCGTTTGATCTTGAGCACCACGTACGAGCCGCAGACCGGGCACGGCTCGGGAATCACGCGATCCCACGAGACGAAATCGCATTTGGGATAGTTGGCGCAGCCGTAAAACGTACGGCCTTTCTTCGATCGGCGTTCGACGACCATGCCACCGTCCTTGGGACACTTCGCGCCGGTATCTTTGAGGATCGGTTTGGTGGTCTTGCACTCGGGATAGCCGGTGCATGAGATGAACCGGCCGAAGCGGCCGGTCTTGATGACCATCGGCCGACCGCAGTTCGGACAGATCTCGTCGGTCGGCTCGTCCTCGATCACGACGCGCGGCAGTTTTTTCTCGGCTTCTTCCAATTCGATTGCGAACGGACCGTAGAAACGCCGCAAGATTTCGACCCAATCTTGGCTGCCGTCGGCCACCTTATCCAGGTCGCCCTCCATCTGCGCGGTGAAGCGCAGATCGACGATGTCTTTGAAGTGTTCGGCCAACAGATCGTTGACGGCGATGCCGATGTCGGTCGGCTTGAAGCGACGGTCTTCCTGGGTCGTATAGCCGCGCGCTTGGATCGTTTCGACGATCGTGCTGTAGGTCGAAGGACGGCCGATGCCGTTCTCTTCGAGCGCCTTAACCAGTGAGGCTTCGGTGTAGCGCGGCGGCGGTTCGGTGAAGTGCTGTTTGGGATCGATCGAGCGCCGTTCCAAGTCCTCGCGGTCGTTGAGTTCGGGCAGGCGCACCTTGGCCTTCCCGTTCGCACCCGGAGCGCTGGCGGACGGCCCCTGTTGTTCCTCGTCGCGCCCTTCTTCATAAATACGCGTGAAGCCGGCGAACTTGAGGACGCTGCCGGTCGCGCGGAACGTGTACTCGCCCGCAGCGATATCGACGGTGGTTTGGTCGAAGACCGCCGGCGCCATCTGCGAGGCCACGAAGCGCTCCCAGACCAGCGTATAGAGCCGCAGCTCGTCGCGCTTGAGAATGCCCGACATCTTCTCGGGCGTGCGATGGACCGAGGTGGGCCGGATCGCCTCGTGGGCGTCTTGCGCCCCTTCGCGCACCTTGTGTTCGCGACCGCCATGGAACGCTTCGCCGTAGGTCTCCACGATGAACTCGCGGGCGGCCTCGCGCGCCTGGTCGCTGATCCGCGTCGAATCGGTACGCATGTAGGTGATCAACCCTTGGGTACCCTCGTCGCCCAGATCGACGCCCTCGTAGAGCGCCTGCGCGACCTGCATCGTGCGGCGGACGCGAAAGCGCAGCTTGCGCGCGCCCTCCTGCTGCAAGGTCGAGGTCGTAAACGGGGCGGCCGCGTTGCGCCGCGTCTCGCGCTTCTTGATCGTCTCGACGCGAAAGGTCGCGTCACGGATCGCATCGAGAATCGCGTCGGTTTGTTCGCCGGTGGTGATCTCGAGCTTCTGCCCGCGGTGGGCGATAAGGTCCGCGGGGAACGGCAGTTCGGGGGTCCGCAGGCTTGCGAGCAAGGCGGTGATCGTCCAATATTCGCGCGGGACGAAGGCTGTGATTTCTCGCTCGCGATCGACGATCAGCTTGACGGCGACGGACTGCACCCGCCCTGCCGAAAGGCCGCCTCGCACTTTTGCCCAGAGCAGCGGCGAGATTTTATAACCGACCAGACGGTCCAGAATGCGGCGAGCCTGCTGGGCATTGACGCGGTCCATATCGATGCTGTGCGGCTCGCGCAACGCGGCCAGGGCGGCCTCTTTGGTGATCTCGTGAAGCTCGACGCGTTTGGGATTCTCGAGCTTGAGCAGCTCGGCCAGATGCCACGCGATCGCTTCACCTTCGCGATCGGGGTCGGTTGCCAGGAACACTTCGCTGGCCGATTTGACCGCGCTTTTGAGTTCCTTAATAAGGTCGCCTTTGCCCTTGATCGTCAGGTATTTCGGGGCGAAATCGTGATCGACGTCTACCCCCAATGTGGACTTGGGAAGGTCGCGCACGTGACCCACCGACGCCTTCACCATATAGCGAGGCGGGAGGAACTTTTTGATCGTGCGGGCCTTCGTCGGCGATTCCACGATGATCAGGGGCTTTTTCACGGGGCCTAGTATACTCCCGGCGTCAAGCGCTCGGCAACGCTTGATTTTCCGGCGACGAGGGCGACGCCCCAAAAACTTTTTCGCGCCGCACGCCGTTTTCGCGCCCCCGCAACGCGCGCGAATTTGCACTAAATGCGATTTTCCTTTATTATTCCTTCAAAGCGCCGATAGTGCGCTGTCCACTACTATATCGTCCCCGGGGACGAGGAGGAATAATGGACGACCTCATGACCAACGGCGGCACGGTTGCCGAAGAGAAAAAGAAACCGCGTCGCAAGAAGGCCCGCCGTAAAGCGGCCGGCGCCAAGAAAGCCGCAACCGGCGGCCGTAAGAAGGCCGCTCGTAAAACCGGCGGACGCAAGAAAGCCGCTAAGAAGGCCGGTGGCCGTAAGAAGGCCGCTCGCAAGACCGGCGGACGCAAGAAAGCCGCCAAGAAGAAAACCGGCGGACGCAAGAAGGCCGGACGCAAGAAGGCCACGCGTAAGAAGGCCGGCGGACGCAAGAAAGCCGCCAAGAAGTCGGGCGGACGTAAAAAGGCCGCACGCAAGACCGGCGGACGCAAGAAGGCCGCCAAGAAGACTGCCGGACGCAAGAAGGCCGGCGGGCGCCGCAAAAAGGCTGCTAAAAAGAAGTAAGCCTTCGCGCTTTTTTCTCTAGCAAAAACCGCAACGGGGCAATCGCTAAAGCGATCGCCCCGTTTCTTTTTTGGGACCGTTGGCCAGGTCGGGGGCTTGCCCGTTGTGTTCTTCCACCCAGTGGCACGCCGCGAAATGGCCGCCGCCGTAATCGGTCAGCGGCGGTTCTTCGATCCTGCAGCGCTCGAACGCGATCGGGCAGCGCGTGTGGAAGCGACAGCCCGACGGGGGATTGACCGGCGAGGGGATATCGCCGCTGAGCACGATGCGTTTGCGGCGCTGCTCGACCCGCGGATCCGGAATCGGGATTGCCGAGAGCAGCGCTTGGGTGTAGGGATGCATGGGGTTTTCGTAGAGCGCGTCGCGATCGGCCGATTCGACGAGTTTGCCGACGTACATGACGGCGACCCGCGTCGAGATGTGCCGCACGACCGAAAGATCGTGCGCGATGAAGAGGTAGGTCAATCCCAGGCGCTGCTGCAGATCCTCGAGCAGGTTGATGACTTGGGCCTGAATCGAAACGTCCAGCGCCGAGACCGGCTCGTCGCAAACGATGAACTTGGGATCGACGGCCAGGGAGCGCGCGATGCCGATGCGCTGGCGCTGGCCACCCGAGAACTCGTGCGGATAGCGATTGGCGTGATACGGCTGCAAGCCGACCAGCTTGAGCAGTTCTTGAACCCGCGCGTCGGCTTCCGCGCCGCGCGCGATGCCGTGAATCCACAGCGGTTCGGAGATCGTGGCGCCGACGGTCATGCGGGGGTTGAGCGAGGCGTAGGGGTCCTGGAAGATGATCTGCATTTCCTTGCGCAGGCGGCGGACGTCGCCGCGATCCATCGTCAGGACGTTCTTGCCGCCGAACAGCACTTCGCCCGAACTCGCCGGCAGCAGGCGCAGAACGACGCGCCCGACGGTGGTCTTGCCCGAACCCGACTCGCCGACCAAGCCCAGCGTCTCGCCGGCGGCGATCGTAAACGAGACGCCGTCGACGGCCTTGACGTCGGCCACGTGACGCGACAGCAGGCCCGCGTGGATTGGAAAATACTTGCGGAGATCCCGAACTTCGACCAGCGGTTCCATCCTACGTCCCCTGGGCCGAGCCGGCAACGGAGGGCGGCAGAACGGCCGGGAGTTGGTCCGCGGAGCGTTCGTCGTAGAGCCAGCACCGCGCGACGTGTCCCGCCCCGAAATCGATCAGCGGAACGGGCTCGGCGCAGATCGGCATGCGGTAGGCACAACGCGGCGCGAACGCGCACCCGGGCGGCAAGCGCAAGAGGTTGGGCGGCTGACCTTTGATCGGCTGGAGGCGCTGGCGCTCGCGCGCGTCCAAACGCGGAAGCGACGCCAGTAGCCCTTGCGTGTACGGCATCTTGGGCTCGGCGAAAATCTGATCGGCGCTGCCGTATTCGACCAAGTTCCCGCCGTACATCACCAGCACGTTCTTGCAGGTCTCCGCGACGACGCCCAGATCGTGCGTAATTAAGATGATCGCGCTGCCGGTGTCGCGCTGCATCTCGTTCATCAGTTCGATGATCTGCGCTTGAATCGTCACGTCCAGGGCGGTCGTTGGTTCGTCGGCGATGAGCAGCTCGGGGTCGCAGGAGAGGGCCATCGCGATCATCACGCGTTGGCGCATGCCGCCCGAAAACTGATGAGGGAAATCGCCCAGGCGTTTTTCGGGCGACGGGATGCGCACCTTGTTGAGCATGTCGATGGTCTTGGTGCGCGCGTCGTTGCGGTTGAGCCCCAAGTGCAGGCGCACGGCTTCGGAGATCTGCTCCCCGATCGAAAGCACCGGGTTGAGCGAGGTCATCGGATCCTGAAAGATCATCGCGATCTTGTGGCCGCGGATCTTGCGCATCGCGGGTTCGCTCTTGGTCAGCAGGTTTTCGCCGTTAAAGAAAATGCCGTCGGCTTCGATCGTCGCGTTGCTTTGCAGCAAGCGCATGATCGACAGCGACGTTACGGATTTCCCCGAACCGGACTCCCCGACGATGCCCAGCGTCGCCCCGGCATCGACCGCAAACGACATCCCGTTGACGGCCGTAACCGGACCGTCTTCGGTTCTAAAGGTCGTCCGCAGATTCTTGACCTCGAGCAGCGCCACGGTGTTAGATTCCGGTCAGCGACAAGATGAGAAACGCGACGACAAACGTGCCGGCGGTAAAGCCGGTGATGCGTTTGAGCTGATCTTCGACTCCGGGCCGACCGCGGTATGCCGACTCGACCTTCCCGCCGATGGTTCCCGAGAGCCCTTCTTGTTTGGTGGTCTGCACCGCGAGCAGTACGATGAGTCCGACCGCAGCGATGACGCCGATGGCGGCGACCGTATGCGTAAACCAGGCCGCGTGTTGCTGCATCCAGCTCAACTGCATGACCGTGGTCACCGGGGCGGATACGGTCGTCGTGGGCAGGGCCGGCGGCGTCGTGGCCGGCACGGTCTTTCCGGCCGCGGTCGTAACGTGCGTGACGGTGGCCTTGGCGGTCGTAGCGAGGGCAAGTAGGAACGAGTTCAAGACGGGGGCTCTCCTCTGGCGTGCTCGGCAATCGTAGGGACCGGGCCTCCCCCACTACGACCGCGCGGCCGTGGCCGCCTGCGCCTGGGGCAGGTAAAGCGTCCTTCTGCCGCAAGACGAGGAGGTTGTGTTGGAGCCCATGCAGTCGGTCGTTCCGATCAAGAACCGTCGCGTCTGGCGGGATCTGGCCAAGATCCTGTCCACCGTCTTCAACCCGTTCCTTACGGCGCTGGCGCTGTTCGCTATCCTGGCGCACGTGGGGGCTCGGAATACCGACGAGTTCTGGCGCCTGCTGATGGTATCGACCTTCTTCACCTCGATCGGCCCGATGCTCTACGTCTTTTGGTTGTACGCGACCGACCGCATCTCGGACCTCGACATGTCGCTGCGCAACGAGCGCGAGGCCGTCCTCACCGCCTTCGTGGTCTTCTATCTGGTCGGCAGCGGCATCTTATTGGTGCTGGGCGCCCCCACGCTGATGGTGGCGGCGATGGTCGGCTATACGTTCTCGACGTTGGTCGTCCAATACATCACGCGGTATTGGAAGATCAGCACGCACGCCCTAGGCATTACCGCCCCGTTCGTGGCGCTGAGCATGCTCTATGGGCGTCAGCCGCTGCCGTTCGTCGTGTTGATTCCGATGGTCGGCTGGGCGCGCGTGTACCTCAAATCTCACACGGTGCTGCAAGTTTTGGCCGGTTGCGCGTTAGCGATCTTCTCGACGGTCGTGATCTTTCGGCTCTTTCACGTCGGAACGCTCTGACCCGAAACCGAGAGGTTCGTACCGCCCGTTCCGCTCTGAGCGAGAAACGCCCGCACGTTGTCGTGAAAGAGCGCGACGTCACCGGTCGTGACGTACCGCGTATGTCCCGATCCCGGCGGGATGCCCCGCGAAGCGACCAGGGCTGCGGCGCGACCGGCTTGCTCGATTGCGGGATCGATTCGCGCGACCGAGGTTCCCAACGCGCGTTCGAAATGCACGTCGAGCACCGGATAGTGCGTGCACGCCAGGATCACCGCATCGAGGTCGTCAGGCAGCTGGGCGCACACCGCGGCAACGGCGTCGCGGGCGGTCGCGCCGTCGATCTGGCCCGCTTCGACCAGCGGCACCAGCGCCGGGGCCGCAACCTCGCTGACGCGCGCGTGCGGCATCAGCGCGCGCAGCCTGCCCCCGTAGGCGCCGCTTTGGACGGTCGCCGCCGTGGCAACCACACCGATCCGTGCGAAGCCGGCGTCGTGCATGGCGATCGTAGCCGATTCGATCAAATCGAGGACGAGCGCGCGCGTCGGCGGGTAGCCATAACGGTCGGCGATCGCACAGGACGTGTTGCACGCCATCACGATAGCGCCCACGCCTTGCGCGTCGAGCCAGCCAAGATTACGGCGGAGCAATTCGTGGAGTTCTTCGGCCGACCGTTCCCCGTACGGCACGTGTGCTTGATCGGCGAGGAACACCACGTCGTGCGCGGGAAGCAGCGCGCGAACGCGCCGCAAGACGGTCAACCCGCCCAGCCCCGAATCGAAGAGTCCCAGCATTATTGGTTGCCGGTTTGTGCGGCTGGAGGCGGCGCGCCCGCGTAGTCTGCAATCCCGTCGGCGATCGCCTGCGCGGCCTTTTGACGCCACGCCGTCGAGGTTAAGAGCGCGAAATCGCTGGGGTTGCTCAAGAATGCCGCCTCGACGAGAATTGCGGGCATGGTGGCGTGGAGCGTTACGTACAGGTCATTTTTCACGATGCCGTCGTCTTTGGTTCCCAGGGCCACGGCGGCGCGGTGCGACACCGCACGCGCCAACGGCACGTCGGCGGGCTTGGAATAGTAGGTCGTCGTGCCGTTGGGTCCGGGGTTCAAGTACGAGTTGACGTGCACCGAGACGAAGAGCCGCGCGCCGGCCTTGTTGGCGACGTCGTCGCGGCCCTGCAGCTCGACGCGGCCGGAATCGTAGGGAGCGATGACGTCAACGTCGCTGTTGCGCGTCATCACGACCTGCCAGCCGCGTGCGAGCAAGATATCGCGCAGACGTCGCGCGATATCCAGCGTCAGATTGGCCTCGCGCGTGCCGCCCTTGACGACGCCCGGATCGCTTCCGCCATGACCGGGATCGATCGCGATCAGGCGCGGATTGCGCGCGACGTAGCCGGCGTGCGGTGCGAACTTCCAAGCGTCACCGCTAGGGAGCGGCGTCGGGCTAACGGCGGGATTGGGATTGGCCGCGAGCGCGACCGTACCGACGGTGCCCGTGCCCGCACGCGCGACGGTATCGGAGACGGTATCGGGATAGATAACGATGTGTATGCCCGTCGAGGTCGGCTCGACGTCCAGGCGCTGTGGTCCCGCGAGCGAGAGTGCCAAGCGCACCGTCGACGCGTCGATCTGGTGCGTGCGCAAGGCCGTCGCCGGCCCCGTCTCCAGATCGTCACGCTCGGGCATCGCCAGCGTCGCGTCGTGCAGATCGATCCAAAAGCGGTTGTCGGGTTCGCGCAAGCGGTGCCATTCGTAGGACGCATCGCCGTTGACCGTCACGTCGATCGTCAGCCCATCGCTGCCCGATCGCGCGTCGATCGCGGTGATGGTCGCCGGGCCGCCGGCGGGCGCCGAGGTCGGAACGTCGGTAGGCTCTTGGGTCGGTAGCTGCGACGGCACCGTCACGACCGGTGGGGCGATCCGCTCGATCGGTATCGCGCCGCTTTGGGGGCCGGTAAAGGAGATCGTAAAATCGCGGCCGTCGTCGCTGTCGGCAACCCCGTGCGACGCGCCCGGAACCTCGTCCAGCGTGACGGTCGTGACCGGGGAGCGCGCGTCGCCGCTCTGGGCGACTTCCAACTGCCGCAAGCCCGCGGCGCGAATGCCGCGCGTGTGCTGCAGCGTCGTGCCCACGCCGTCGAAGGCGAAGATCAACTGGTCGGGCGTCTCGGAGATCAAGCGCGCGTGTAGGGGAACGCCGCCGCGTGCGATCACCGTCGCGCGCCCGTCGTTGCTCTGCACGTCGACGACGGCCAATTGCGGCTGGATAACGTTGACGTTTCCGTCACGTTTGACCGCGAGGTAGAGGGCGTGCAGCAGTTCGTCGAGCGGAACGTACGCGATGCCGTTGCGTTCGAAGGGCGCGAACGGCGCCTGCGACGAGTTCGAGCCGATGTCGTATCGCTTATCGCCGATCGCAAACGAAATCACTTGCGGCTCCGCGGTCGTGATCAACACGTAGCGGTTGCCGGGCGTATACGTGAGCGCCGCTCCGACGTTGGCCAGCAGTTCGAGCAGACCCGGATCGTCGACGCCGACGGCGACGCCGCCGGCGGCCACAACCGTGTGCGACATCACGATCGTTCGTCCGCCGAAGAGATAGGACGGCGGTCCATCGGCGCGCGCGGGCGCGGCCAGCGCGGCGGCCAGCACGAGCGCGGCGGCGACGCTACCAGTCCGAGCGGTGCAGCGAGCGATCCAGCTCAAGATGTCCCCCGGGCAGCGTCTGCAACTTCTGGCCCTCGACCGTGACCTGCACGGCGTCGATTCCCGGCAAGCCGGTCAGCGTGTAGACCAACGACTTGAATTCGCCGCTCTCTCCGAACGTGCCGGAGAGCGGATTTTCGACCTCTTTGCTCAGATCGACGGTGGCGGTCGTTCCATCGACGGCGACGGAAAGCACGTGGGTACCTGGCGGAAATCGCACGGCCTGGGTTTCGGGCGGCGGCCCGGCGACGGCTTGCACCGCAGCGATCAGCGCGACATTATGCAGGTGCTCCGCAACGTTCTCGCCGGATTGCTGCAGACGCATCGACACCGGCCAGTCGACCAGCGACGTTCCGTCCATCTTCGTGTAGTAGACCGAGATCTGCGAACCGATCGGGCTGCGCGTGCGCTGCGCCAGGAACCACCACGATCCCAACGCCACCACGATCAGCACCAGTATCGAGACGAGGATGCGCGAAGATTTCACGGGCCTCTGCGTTCGACACGCTCCAGATGTGTGCCTCGCTAGATGCCCGTGAAATGCTTGCGCTCGGATGCGTTAGCCGTGGTGACGGCGGCCTCCGCGCTGGTAACCGTTGTTGCCGGAGTTATTGCCGGCGTTGTACCCCGCGTTGTTGGCTGCCGACAAGTAGCAGTTGCTGCCGTTGCAGCTGACCGCCTGCCCGTATTGGCTCGGGTAGTAGCTCTGTCCGTTGCGATCCATGACGTGACCGTCTTGATAGACGGTGCTGCCATCGTTGAGGTAGCCTTCGACCGTGTTGGCGACGGCGTTCTTGTGTTGGACGTTGACGACCGTTGCGATCAGGGCGACGGCCGCGATGCTTTCGAGGATGGTGCGGGTTGAGGAGGCCCCGTCGGCCTTCGCGGGCATCGCCGTGGCGGTCAAGACCGTCGCGATCAGCGCGAAAGTGGCGAGGGTTGAGCGAAGGATGTTCTTCATGTCCACAGGATAGGCGCCCAATCGGACAATCACTGGAGAATGCGCGAGCGCGCCGCCCGCTCAGGCCTGCAAGCAGGCGATAAAGGCCTCGATCACGCGCTTGGTCTCCTCGGGGTCGCGCACCTGTATGCAAACCGCGCCGGTCGATCGCGCCGGATAGTCGTTGCCGCCGGGAAACAGGGCATCGCCGACGTACACCATCTCGGAGATCGCGATGTGGAGGATGTCTTCCAGCTTGCGGATGCCGTAGGCCTTATCGATCCCGCGCTTGGTGATGTCGACCGAGGTCGTGCCCCCCAAGCGCACCGAGAACTCCGGCAACGTCGTAGCGAGCAACGCCTGGATCGCTTTGCGTTTTGCAAAGTCCGGATCCCATTTTTCTTTCTCTTCCAGCGGCGCTTGCTGGCCCAACCCGGAGTAGGTGATCTGGCTACCCCGATCCTCGATCGTCTCGCCCCACACTTTGGTGGCCTTAAAGCCCGACGCCGCGACGGCTTTCTCGAGTTCGCTGCGGACTTTTGCTCGCTGAGCGTCGCTGAAGTCTTCCTCGTAGAGCTTCGTCCACGCCGAGCCCTCGTACCGATAGAACTTTGTGCCGCACGTCGGCAGCAGCGACAACTTCTCCAAGTGCGCCTTCTGCGGAAGGTTGGCCACGAGCTGTTGCTGGAACTGCGGAAAATCTCCGCCGGAAATCACCGCAACCTGCGCCACGTCAAGCAAGCGGCCGAGCAACCCCGACATCTCCGCGTCGATCGAAGACTTGCTCAGCGCAAGCGTGCCATCTAAATCGAATACGATCAACTTCTTCACGCCGCCCCAATCATGCAAATCGCCGCACAAATCCTCCCCCAGTGGTTAGTCGTTGGGTTGGAGAAAGACGGCGTGGTCGGCATAGTCGAGGTAGATTGCGTAGTGACGCAGCAAGTCGCGGCCGAGCAGGCCATCGTAATCCGTCACGGTCATGCCAGTGCCGTTCTTTCCGGTTTCGGGCACCAAGACGTCCAGCCCCTCGACTTGCGCGGGACCAAAGAGCGCGCGATCCATGGCGAATGCGCGCGTCGGAACGACGCCGCCGACAAACTCCACGTAGACGCCCGCGCCTTCATCGATCGACCCGCCGTGGATCTGCTGAAAATACTGCGGGAACAGAATCGTCGCGAACGATCCCGTATCCATGATGAATTTCCCCGAAACGCGATTGAACGCGGCCGGTATGCGCGGAATCCCGTCGTCCAGTTCGATCGGTACGCGCATCAACGGGCCAACATTCGGGATGGTCGAACCCGGCGGATACAGGGTTAACGTCTGCTTCTTGAAGTCGATGGCGAGCAGCCCGCTGCTGATAAAATCGAATCCGAGGAGACCGACGACCTGAATGCCCAAATGCTCCTCCCCGACGTCGACTTCTTCCATTGCGACGTCGTGCATATGGAGATCGCCGATTGCCATGTCCGGCACGACGGTCGGTGACTCGAAAAAGCGCCCGCCGATGGTTTCGCTCGAACGGCCGTAGGCCGTTAGGCCCAGCTCGTGCGCGACGTCGGGATTGATCGTCAGCGTACTGGCGCCGCTATCGAGAAGAAAGTCCAATCCGCGTCCGTTGATCGTAGCGCGAACGATGATCGACCCATCGACGAAGCGTACCGGCAGCGAAACCGGCGCCGTCGACGAAAAACTCAGCAGCGATCGGTTGGCCGGGATATTGAAGTCGACGGGTGTCGTCACGCGGACGAAGGATACTTGGCGCTCGTCGCTGTCGTTCTCGGGGTGCCCGTCGGAATACGTGTTGTGGAACGAGACGGTTTCGCCGAAGACGTGCCGGTAGTCGTCGTAGGTCTCGATCTCCTTTTGACCGTCCGGGTCGAGCGTCACGTCGCGTGAGAGCAAGAACGTCGCAGCGTCGTAGTACAGAATGTGGTGATCGCCGCCGGGCGGGTTGACGTCGATCGCATACTGGCTTGGTTTCGTGCTCGTGAGGCCCAGCATCGTGACGCGGTTGGCCGAATCCTCGGGGTGAGCGACGGCGACGGCGTTGGGATTCTCCTTGCCGTGAAAGCCCGTGTCCAAGATGACGATGCCGTTCTCGTCCTGATCCCAGCCCCGTCCATCGTAGGTTCCGTAGGCGGTGACGAACGGGCCGCGCACGACGTGCGTGATATCGTCGCCGCCGCCATAGTAACTCGTGAAGTCCGCTTCCATGCCGCCGCCGCGTGACACGGATCGACCCTCATACGTTCCAAATGCGAGATCGCCCGCTGCCGCGGCGTTCTTCTTGAACACATCCGTTGGACTTAGCGTGGTCGGGAGATACGTATCGGCGGCTCGGCCCGCGAGCGGGGCGAACAAGAGCGCGGCGAAAGCGAACGTAGCCAACCGTTTCATGTTTCGCTCCTATGGATTGGGCTGCAGGTAGATTTGACGGTTCGCGTAGTCGATGAACATGACGTAGTACGAGAGAACGTCGCGACCCAGCATGCCGTCGTAATCGGTAATTTCACCGGTCGACGACTGCGGCACGAGCACGCTCACTTTTTGGAACATTACGGGTCCAAATAGCACTTTGTCGACCAGAAACGCCCGGGCGTTTATCGCACCCCCGACGTAATCCAGACCGACCTCTCCCTCTTCAGAATCGATTCCCGGGATCGTGTTGAGAAAATGCTTGAAGACCAGCGTGGCCTGGGCTCCCGTATCCAGCAAAAACTTCCCCGTCACGCCGTTAAAGGATGCCGTCACGCGAGGAACATCGTCGTCGAGTTGCAGCGCTACGGGCATCAAGGTGCCCTGGACGGTTAACGGAGCGCCGGGCGGGTAGAGCGTGACGGTTTCCTTCTTGAAGTCGATCGCCACGATCGAGCTGCCGACGAAGTCGAAGCCCAGAAGACCGACGACTTCGAGCCCGCGCGCCTGATCCTCGACGGGAACTTCGCTGAAAACGGCGTTCTTCACGTGCAGGTCGCCGATCGTCATGTCGGGCACGACCGTCTGCGATTCGTTGTAGCTGCCGCCGATCGTGCCGCTTCGCTGACCGTAGGCGGTTAGGCCTAGTTGCTTTGCGACGTCGGGATTGATCGTCATGCCGCTCGCGCCGGTGTCCAAAAGGAAGTCAAGCCCGCGCGATCCGACGTTCGCGCGCAGAATGATGCGGCCGTCGACGAACCGAGCCGGCAGCTGCACCGGTTTCAACGAGGTGAATTGAAAGATGGAATGACGCGGCGGAATGCTCAAATCGACGGTGCCTTTGACCCGCTGGTATGACGCGATCTTTATGTCGGTATCGTTGTCGGAACGTCCGTCGGAATACGTCGTATGAAACGCGCGCACCGCGCCGAAGACGGGGCGGTAGTCGTCGTACGTCGTGACGTGGCGGAGTCGATCGCTTCCGTAGACGACCGTCCGATCGAGCAAGAACGTGTCGGCGGCGTAATATCGAATTTCATGTTGGCCATCCGGCGGGTTCACGTCGACGGCGTATTCGCGCGAACTCGTTTGCGTAATTCCCAGAATCGTCACGCGGTTTGCCGGATCCTCGGGATGGGCGAGGGCGCGCTCGTTGGGATCCTCGGTCGCATGGAAATTGCTATCCATGGTGACGATCCCATTTTCGTCCTGCTCCCAGCCCTGCCCGCGAAAGTCGCCGGACGCGCTTTGGAACGGACCCGTAACCGTGTGGGTAACGCTGCCGTCGGGGCCGATGTCGGTCGTATCGGTTTCGTCCATGCCGCCGCCGTGCGACGTTTCGACGATCTCGTAGGTGCCGCTGGCCAGCCCGCCGCGCGCGGCCTTGGCCTTCAGCAAAACCTGGACCGCCGTTAATGGGGTCGGGCCGTATTGGTCGTCGGCGCGGGCAGGCAAGGGAGCAAGCAAGAGAACGGCCATAACGGCCGCGTAAAAACGCAACACCATGCCGCTACGTTCGACAAAGCGCCCGCCAGCCATTTTGAAGAGTAAGGTCGCATCTGCGTCCCGCGATTCCGTTTGTGACAGCTATAGCGAGAGGGGTGTGGTCCACCACAGCGTCCAGCGCCAAGCCGGTCCGCCGTTTGGCGTGCCTGAATGGGCACCCAGACCGGCTTCGACATAGGCGTGGAGATACTGATATCCCGGTACGTTGAACGCGAAATCGACGTTGCCGTAGTGCAACGGGTTTCCTAATCCGTCGTCGGTGTATTCGTCGCGCACGCCGACAACCGCATTGCCGCGAAAGAGCGGTTCGTACACTTCCGCGCTCAACGCGTTGCTGCGAGCCGACGATAGTTGGTTTCCGCTGTTATCCAGACCCGGATTGGAATCGTTCCCGAGCTGGTAGATGGCCAAGATCCCCGGAATGCCGTGTGGTTGTGGATCTCGCTGAAGATAACCGGCGATCGAATCGTAATGATCGACGGCGCCAGTCGAGACGATATAGCTCCCCGTGCTTCCATACAGGCCATATTCCAACGGCTCATCGGGACGGGCGTCTGCCAGTTTCCATTGAAACGTCTTGTCGGTGCCCGGGTTGCTCGAGAAATCCGCGGCTGCGGGCAAGCCGTTTCCGCTCGCGAGCCAGGCCGCTTCTGCCGCGACCGAACCGTGGACGTAGCCCAACTTTGCACCCCAACGATTGGCATCCAATTGCCACGCATGCTCGCCGACGGTCATCTCGGGCGCTGCAAATGCAGAGATGTCAAACCATTGACTAAACGGCGAAGGGCCGGGAGCTTCGATCTTTCCAAGAAATAAATGGCCGTCGCGGTGAAACAGATTGTTGTAAGTGATCCATGCGGTATCCAGACTTCCACCCGTCTGGTCGTTCTGCAGGAGCCATTGCTGAACGTGGAAGGTCCAGTTTGGCGCGGCATAACCGGCGGCATGCAAGGCGAGGTTTCCGAAAGAGTTGGTGGCCGTTGGTGAATTGGCGCTGACGCCGCCCGTACTGTCGCCGTCCACCTGTTCGCCGATCCAAATCGGGTTAACCGTTTTTAGAACGTCCCGGCTGAGCGAAGAATAGCCGCTCCGCTGAACGTATCGGCCGTAGGCGTTTAAGGCCGGGACGATGGTGTGACAGACGCTGCATTGGATTCCGTACGCCTTGGCAAAAACCGGCATCGCGTCGGCGCGTTCGACCCCGGCGGCCGCCACGAATATCAGCGCACAGGCGGCCGAAACGGCCGCCGTACGAAGGCGCCGTCCAATCACGGGACGACCTTAATAGTCAACACCATATCGGCATGACCGGCACCGCAAAAAATGGCACAATGTACGCGATAGGTGCCCAGTTTCTTGGGCGTAAAGACGACGGTCACAAACTTGCCCGGCATGATGGTCGTATCGGCGATGCCCAGATCGCTTGACTGGATTCCGTGGACGCCCTCGGTCGAAGTAAGGCGGAGCGTCGCTGGCTTGTTCAGATGCACGGTGATCGTTCCGGGTGTGAACTTCCAATTAGAAGCAACGACCGCGACGCTGGTGGAAACGGCGACGGAGACGGCGGAGAGATCCGGCTGAACCGATGTCTGAGCGCTCGCGGTGCCGGACACGCCGAGAATACATAACGCGCTGGTGAGAACAAGCCGCGTGAGGACGTTGGTTTGGAATAGAGATCGGGACACGATTGGCCGCCTTTCAGGCGAGGTAATGAAGTGTAGTTGCGGATTGCGGCTCACGTCAGCGCCACTTTCGCCGCTTCGTCGCGATGATAATGTGCCTCAAGCCGCTGGCCGATCTCCGCGAGGAGGTCTTTAGCCGTTGCGGACGCTAAGCGGGCTCCGAAGAGGACGTCGAAGACCTTGCCGGCCGCGCCCATTGGCGGTTCGTAGGAACCGACCAGTTCGAGTGCGGCGACGTTCCAATCTTCGTCGGCCCGGACCGTAAGCGTCCCAACGAAGGTCGGGTAAGGACCGCCGCCGTGCGGCGCCCACGTGATATTCCAGGGTTGATCGAAATGCATTGGGTCGACTGACGGACGAACCGTCACGTCCACATCCTTGGCGAATTCGACGAGCGGATTGACGCTCGCCGCGGGCGTCGGGACGCGCAAATGCCAAAGCGGCTGGTCGCTGCCTAGTTCGAACTGAAGATATGTTTTCGCCAGCCCGTAGGGGCAGGCCAGGAGATGGCGTTGGACGACGTTTGTCATGCAAGTAGTGTGCCATGCGCAGCGGAAGGACCGACGAAGGTCGTGCGAACGATCGTCCCGCGGCGTTCTTCGCTTTTTCTCAGTCGTCGGGCAGCATAGGGGTATGCCCAGAGTGCGCGCGGCCGCCGCCGTCCAGTACCCAGTCAAAACGGCCAAACGACTGCTTGCAAGGTTTATGGATGAACGTCGACGCGGTAACGGCAGCATTCGCCTGCCACTGCGCGTTGCGTTGCGCGAAGGTCACCACGACGGTCTTTCCTTCGAGCGTGAGGTCGTCATGCGCTTTCGCCTCGAGCGCGATCCCCAGAAGCTCAACGATACATTTTATATCGATTGGGTCCCCCTCGGCGGAGGACCCTATCCGACGTTTTCCGGGTTCATGAACGTCTATGCCGATGCCGATTCCCGCGTCTCCCGAATCGAAATCGACGGAACCTACATGCCCCCGGGCGGGTTGCTCGGTCGAACGTTCGACGCCGTTCTGGGCAACCGCATGGCGCGTGCCTCCCTCACCGATTTTGTCAAGCGGCTCGCCTGCGACATCGATCCGGCAACGTCGTCGAAGCGTTTCTGATTCTGCGAGGTGTCGCGCCGAGCCGCACGAAGGAAGGCGTGTGGCAACCGTTGACGATCGCAGGCACGATTCGAAGATGTTTCGGGGACTTCTCGAATCCGCTCCCGACGCGATGGTCATCGTGAACGACAGCGGCGAAATCGTCTTGGTCAATGCGCAGACCGAAAAACTCTTCGGCTACCGTCGCGAAGAGATCTTGGGCCGGAACGTCGATATCTTGGTGCCGCGACGCCTCCGCGGCAAGCACCCAGCACATCGCGATCGATTTTTCCACGACCCACACGCACGGCCGATGGGCATCGGCTTAGAACTCTTGGGCTTGCGTAAGGATGGCAGTGAGTTCCCCGTCGAGATCAGCCTGAGCCCGATCGAAACCGAAGAAGGCACGCTCGTGGCAAGCGCGATCCGCGACAGCACGTTCCGCCTTCGTTTTCAGGAGGCGCTCCAAGAAAAGAATGTCGAGCTTGAAAATGCAAGCCGCGCCAAGGACCGCTTTCTCGCGTCGATGAGCCACGAGTTGCGCACGCCGCTCAACGCCGTCATCGGCTTCACCGGAACGTTGTTGATGCGGCTTCCCGGGCCACTCACCGCCGAGCAGGAGCAGCAGCTCACAATCGTTCAATCGAGCGCGCGTCACCTGCTATCGCTCATCAACGACATTCTCGATCTTGCGAAAATTCAATCTGGGAAAATCGACCTCAACTTCGAGCCGGTAATCGTTGGGGACGTCGTCGTCGAAGTCGTTGAAACGCTCCGTTCGATAGCCGGCGAAAAGAATATCGAGCTCGACGTCGACCTTCCCGACGATCCAGTCGCGATGGTTTTGGACCGGCGATCGTTCCGCCAGATCCTCATCAATCTGACGAATAACGCGATAAAGTACACCGAGGCCGGCTCGGTACGCGTTACCGTACGGCGCGATGCCGGCGCGGTCACCGTGAGCGTCGCCGACACGGGCATCGGAATTGCGCCGGACGATTTTGCGCGGCTTTTCCTGGCGTTCGAACAACTCGACTCATCGAGCACGCGCCGCGTCGACGGAGCCGGACTTGGGCTCTACCTGTGCCGCCAACTGGCCGCGCTCCTCGACGGAGAGATCGGCGTCATCAGCGAGCCGGGCGTCGGCAGTACCTTCACGTTGACGCTGCGCGGGAATTAGCCGTGCCCGCCCGCATCCTGGTTGCCGACGATAACGCCCCCAACCTTGAGTTGATGCTGTACTTGCTGCGAGCGTTCGGGCACGACGCGCACGGCGTCGCGGACGGCCTGAGCGCTTGGGAGGCGACGCGCGCGCACTCCTACGACCTCATTCTAACCGACGTCCTCATGCCGGGCATCGATGGCTACGAGTTTGCGCGACGGCTCGCGGGCGATTCGATACGCGTACCGTTGATTGCGGTAACGGCACTCGCGATGGTCGGCGATTGCGATCGGCTACTGGCCGCCGGCTTTGACGGGTACGTTGCAAAACCGATTGACGCCCCGGCGTTCGTTGCCTACGTGGACGCGCATCTCCCCAAGCCCCTGCGTTCGAAGGCACCGCATGGCCACGATCCTAGTCGTTGACGACGATGCGGCGAATCGGTTGCTTATCGCGGCCGTTCTCGCGCCTCGCGGTCACGACGTTCGCGAAGCTTGCGACGGCGCAGACGCGTTGCGCGCGATCGTGGCGGAGGAACCGGACTTGATCGTTCTCGATCTGTCGATGTCCGGCATGGGCGGCGTCGCGTTTCTCAAAGCGCTGCGGAACGAGCACGGCGACACGCCGGTGGTGCTCTATACCGCGACCCAGCCGGATGCCGCGATGCGCGATCTTATGACACTCTTTAACGTAGCGTCCATCTTACCCAAACCGTCGGAACCTGCCGATATCGCCAGAATCCTTGAAGGCGCGCTGTCGCGAGGCCCGATCTAGCGAAGGTCGTTCAGACGCGCGCCGGCTGCGGCCAGGCTTTCGCGAATGTTGGCGAGGCGTTCGGGCGTGGGATCGAGCACGCCGTCGATGATGCCTTCAAGATTGGCCTGCGCGATGGCCAGTGCGTTCCCGATGTCGTGACGCAGCGCTGCGATCTCTGCGTGATTCATCCGTCGCGCGGCCGCATTTTGTATCCGACACCGAGGACGGTCTGCAGGTAGTGCGGCGTCTGCGGATCGATCTCGATCTTCTTTCGGAGGTTGTTGATGTGCCGATCCAGGGTCCGCTCGAATATCGTCCCATCGTCGTGGAGGGCATCCAGCAATGCCGCGCGGGTGAACGTCTGGCCTGGATGCTCGGCGAAGATCCGCAGGACGCGAAACTCCTTTGCGGTTACGCCCGCATCCCGTCCGGCAATCCGCACCTCGTGCGCGTCGATATCTACCTCCAGATCGCCGATCGCGATCGTGTTACCCGTGCGCGCGATATCCTCCGCGTTCTCGGAGCGTCGCATCACTGCACGCACGCGCGCCACGACTTCCCGCGGCGAGAACGGTTTGGTCACATAGTCGTCTGCACCGAGCTCTAGGCCGACGATGCGATCTACCTCATCCGCGCGAGCAGTCAGCATAATGGCCGGCGTTCGGCGACCTTGGCTTCGAGCGGCGCGCAACACGTCCAGGCCGCTTCCGTCGGTCAGCGTAATGTCGAGCAGCATGATGTCGGGATCGACGCGCTTGTATTCTTCAAGCGCGCGCTCGAGCGTGCCGGCGACCGTCACTTCAAAACCCTCGCGTTGAAGGTACGCGCGGAGCGCTTCGCCGATCTTCGGCTCGTCGTCGACGATCAAGATTCGTTTGAGACGGGTTATCGCTGCCATGTCCTCATGCCGGGCGCCAGGAGGCCGAGATTTGCCATTCTGCGCATTGTCTGACGCACAAGCGAATTTGTCCTTTTGGTGAAAATAATGGCACCGTCGAAATCGTGATCAATGCCTCTGCGTCGGTGTCGAGGAAAGCACGTGTCTCCCCGGACTGAATACCGCCCGAACAATACGCTGGCCGACCTGCCGCTGGTAGGCGATGTCGCGACGGGCCTACTCGCCAGTACGCATGGGCAGCGTGACGCTGCTAGAAGTGCTGCACGAGTTTGGCTAGCCAAAAGGCGACGCCCGATGCGATTCCGCCGATGAGGACGGTTTGAACCGCCGCTTTTAGCGGTGCGGCTCCGGTGAGCTTGCCCTTGACGGCGCCGAATACGAGCAATGCGGCCATGGTGAGGACCGCGGAGACGATCAACCCTTTTGCCGAATCGGCGAGAAACATGTATGGAAGCAGCGGGATCAGGCCTCCCACGACGTAGGAGGCCCCAATCGTCGCTCCGCTCGTCAGCGCGCGTTTTGGATCGGGCGACTCTAACCCGAGCTCTTGTTTCATCATGAAGCCGACCCAGCGCTCGCGATTGTTTGTGATCGCCCGCGTCGCAGCGTCGAGCGCTTCGCCCGCGAGGCCGTATCCATCGAGGATCGTGGCGACCTCGCGGCGCTCCGCATCGGGAACGCGCTCGACCTCGTCGCGTTCTCGCCGCTCTTCGCTGCGATAGTGCTCGAGGTCGGTACGCGCCGCCAGGTATCCGCCCAGCGCCATCGCGATCGAGCCGGCGGCAACTTCTGCGATTCCGGCGGTCACCACGATCCGAGAAGACGCGATCGCACCCGATATTCCGGCTGCGAGCGCGAACGGCACGGTGAGCCCGTCGGACATTCCGATGACGACGTCGCGCACCGTAGCCGTTGACGTGAAATGCGCTTCGTGATGCTTGGTAAAGACCGGCACGATCCTATGGCTTAAGCCATCCGATGCGATTCCCCTGGAAAGCGGATAACGCGTTACGGCGCCCCCGTCGCGGGCGACGATATTGAACCCGCATTCACCCGATGAATTCGCCGAAAAGGCGAAAGGGAATTACTCCGACGACACCTGCCAACGCCGAACGCGATCGCGAAGGCAATTGGATTCAAGCGCATCATTCTAGGCACCCTCAATCAGATCGAGAATGCGGTCGAAGCGCACATTCACATCGAGCTGTTCTGGGCGAAGATCCGAGGTCGCGGCACGCCGGGCGGCCTCATTCGGAGCCGTTTATGGAATGCGCAAGGGACATGCTTATCACAAGAATCCTGTAGGAAACTGGATTCTTGTGATGCAGCAAAAGACTGGGGCTGCATCACAAGATTTGGGCTTATCGCAAGAATGGTGCACGCACGAGTCTGGTCCCCTTAAACCAAAGATACCTCGATAAAGAATGGTCCGAGCGGGCGCGAGCGGTCGATAGTAGCGTCGAGATGGCCCTAGCGCGGATTTCCCATATGACCGAGCCTTTCGGCGCAAAATGTTAGTTCCCGGGGTTCGGGCCCTTGGCACGGCTATGTTTAACTAATCCCGCATTCACCGGATGGATCAGGGAAAAGACATCTGATGGAATCGTCTAGCAATTGTCTAACAGGAGCTGCACATGGAGAATCGCGGCTAAGAGTGGATCCTCCCTCGAGCCTTCCGGAGCGAGGGTACCGAGACGAATCGCCGCCTGCGGTCAGGCTCCCGCGAGATTGCCGGCCGCATGGATGAAGATTCCGTACCAAAGGTTACCGGTTCGCTGATAGATCAGTCCGTTGATGAGGCCCAGCGGCAGAGCACTACCCACTTCGAACCAGACGCGTGGCATGGCGACGCCACCTGCGATGAGCGTAAAATGTGCGCATGCGAACACGATCGCTCCGACGATGGTGCCGTAGCGCAAGCTGAACAGTGATGCGCGGCCGAGGCGCGTTTCGTTGAGCGCAGTCTGCAACGCGCCGCGGAAGAACAACTCTTCGGCGACCGAGACGAGAATGACCGCGTCGGCTGTCCAAAAGTACCACATGGCACGATGCGGGCCAAGAGCACCTTGTACCGCCGCGATCGCTACGGTCGCAGCGAGCACGATTGCCGTGAGCCACGGTATGCGAGTAAGCGCCGTTCGCGCGTCGCCGATTGCAAACGCTGGCCGGCGAACGCGTCGCAGTGTCACCGCGACCGCGAACGTCATGAGTCCCGCGGCCACCGATAGCGCGATCAACTCCAGCTCGTCAAGCTTGCCTGCCCGATAAGCAGCATTGACGGCAGCGTTGATCGCGAGGATCACGAAAAGCGCTGCAGCGGCCGGGAAAATCGATGCACTGCGCGCTTTCGCCGTAGCCATCTCGGCGTTCAGGATGGTTTCGTCCCGAGCTGCATTGTCACGCATCGAGAAACGCAAAGACTCCGATGTATGGAACAGCGGCGCCTTCGAACGGTATCCCGTCCACCCTCACCCGATCACCCATGGGCTCAGACGCTGTGCGGATAGACGCAACCACCTCTCGTTCCGAAAAAATCTTTTATTCCCCATATGAACGCGCCTTTCGATGCCAGATTGCCGGTTTCCGGCCTTGCGGGGCTCGGCCCGGCGAACGTCGTATAGCCATGCGACCTCGTGACCCTGAACCCGAATTCTGGACCAGCGGGACTCGCGAAAAATCGGCAAAATCACTCCTCGATACCCGGAGGTTTTGCCCATGCGAAAGCGTCACTCCCCCGAACAGATCGCCGTGGCCCTGCGCCAAGCCGAGGCT
>DATCDS010000075.1:0-10189 GCA_036510515.1 Vulcanimicrobiaceae bacterium | reverse complement strand
TGTGCGATCGCGGCCGCTACAACATCGGCTTTTACACGTCTCCCGATCGCGTAACGCAGCCGCTCTACAAGCAGGGCGACGGTTTCGTGCAGATCGCCTGGGACGATGCGTTCGTCCTGTGGGGCGATGCCATCAAGAGCGCGGTCGGCAAACGCGGTCCGAAAACGATCGGCGCGATCGGCGGCGGTCGATTGACCAACGAAGAAGCCTATCTCCTACAGCACGTCTTTCGCGCCTTCGGCGTTGCCAATCTGGATTGGCGCTCGGGCCGCCAGCGCCAGGCGTCGCCGGGCAAAGCCGGCGGTTCGCTGGCCGCATTGGAGAACGCACAGGTCGTCGTTATCGTCGGCGAATCGCCGGCCGAGCGCGCGCCGGTCATGGACCTGCGCATCCGCAAAGCGCGCCGCAAACACGGCGCGAAGATCGTCGACTTTACCACCGCGAAGGCGCTGAGCGCGAGCGTTCCCAAAGAGACCAAACGCGTTGCGCTGGTGTGGGACGGGGTCGATCCAGCGCTCGCTCGGGAAGCGCTCGGCGCGCTCGGCGCGTACGACGTGGCCACCTATATCACCGGCGAACAACCCAACGCGCGCGGCGCCGAGGCGATGGGCATGTTGCCGGCGTTGGGCCCGGGATACGCGAAGGCCGATGCGGGTATGGACGGCGACGCGATGCTCGCCGCAGCGCGCGACGGCCGACTCGACGTCCTGTATCTCGCGGGCGTCAATCCGGCGCTCAATCACCCCGACCGGGCGCTCGTGTCGGCCGCGTTGCAGAAGACGCCATTCGTCGTGGCGAGCGAGCTGTTTCTGACGCAGACCGCGCAAGCCGCAACGCTCGTGCTGCCGGTCAAGGGCGCCTTCGAAAAACATGGGACGACGATCAATCTGGCGGGCGATCTGCTGCCGGTCAACGCGTCGATCCAAGCGCCCGAAGGGGTCTATTCCGATCTCGACGTGCTGGCCGGGCTCGCGCGCCAGCTCGGCGTTGCGCTGCCAACGCTCGAAGAACTCGACGCCGCCGTTGTCGCTGCAGCGGCCAAGGTCGTGCCGCTCGAGTTCGGCGACGCGTTGCTCGGGGCGGGGGCTCGGGACGCCGGCGAGGCAGCACCCACGCAGTTATTTGCCGGCGGCGGCACGTCGGCGCACGATCCGCGCATCCAAGCGTTGCGGCCATGTTGATTATCTTTATCAAGTCGGCGATTCTGCTGCTGGTGGTGGTGACGACGTTCGCCTATGCGATGCTGGTCGAGCGCAAGGTGTTGGGCTGGATGCAGATGCGTCCGGGTCCCAATCGCGTCGGACCGTGGGGGCTGATGCAGCCCGCCGCCGACGCGGCCAAGCTGATCCTCAAAGAAGACCTCACGCCCAAGACGGCCGATCCGCTGATCTATCGCCTGGCGCCGTTTATCTCGCTGCTGACGGCTTTTGGCGCGTATGCGATCATCCCGTTCGGCTCGTCGTCGGGCGGAACGTGGGCGATCGGCAACGTCAACGCCGGCATCTTGCTGTTGATGGCGATCACCTCGATCGGCGTCTACGGTATCACGCTGGGCGGCTGGGCTTCGGGATCGAAGTATCCGTTGCTGGGGGCGGTTCGCGCGACCGCGCAGATGATTTCGTACGAGCTGGCGATGACGATGTCGTTCGTCGGCGTGCTGATCGTCGCGGGGACGACCTCGCTGGACGGGATCGTGCACGCTCAACTCAGGTGGTGGTTCGTCGGACCGCAGATCGTTGGATTTCTCATCTACATCATCACGGCGATCGCCGAAACCAACCGCGCGCCGTTCGATCTGGTCGAGGCCGAAACCGAATTGGTCGCCGGCTTCCACACCGAGTACTCGGGCTTGCGTTTCGGGCTGTTCTTCATCGCCGAATACGTGAACATGCTCACGGTCTCGTGCATCGCGACCCTGCTATTCATGGGCGGGTGGAACGCCCCGTTCCATCTGACGTTCGTGCCGGGCGTGATCTGGTTCGTGCTCAAGGTCGCCGCCTTTATGTTCGTCTACATGTGGCTGCGCGCGACGTTGCCGCGGTTTCGCTACGACCGCCTGATGGCATTCGGATGGAAGGTCTTGCTGCCGCTAGCAACGCTCAATCTGATCGCGACGGCCGTCGTCGTCGCGGTGTGGGGATAAGGAACGCCGTGGCAGTTAAGAAGAAGAATCTCTACAACGTGGTCGCGCTGCTGCAAGGCCTGTCGATCACGTTCAAGTACATGTTCAAGCGGCGGCCGACGATCGAGTATCCGTCGGTCAAGAAACAGCACGCGCCGCGCTTCCACGGCCTGCACGAGTTGCGGAGGTACGAAGACGCGAAGGAGCGCTGCATCGGCTGCGAGCTCTGTTCGAGCGCGTGCCCGGCCAACGCCATCACGGTAATCGGTGCCGAGAACGCGCCCGACGACCGGCGTTCGCCCGGCGAGCGGTATGCGGCCACCTACGAGATCGACGAACTGCGCTGCATCTTCTGCGGCATGTGCGAAGAGGCGTGTCCGACCGACGCGATCGTGCTGACGCCGCGCTTCGAGATGTCGGATTATCGCCGCGGTTCCTTTATCTACAGCAAGGACCGTTTGCTCGTGCCGCCCGAGGCCGGCGTGGGCCAGGCTCCCGACGATCGACCCGGCGGGATACCGTCGGACTTGGGCGAGGTCGCGCGGATCAAGTCGACCGTCGACGTGGGCGAAGGCTACTCGGCGACCTGGCGCGGCGAGATCCTCAAAACCGAGCGTAAGGGTCTGGCCGGATGATCGTGCTGTGGTGGCTGGTTGCGATCGTGCTGATCGCAACGGCCGTGTGGACGATTTCGGCGCGCAAACCGGTCTACAGCGTGGTCGCGTTGCTGACGCACTTCCTGGCGCTGGCGGTTTCGTACATCATGCTTTCGGCCGAGTTCTTGGGCGTCATCCAAGTCGTGATCTACGTCGGCGCGATCCTGGTGCTGTTCGTCTTCGTCATCGCCTTGCTCTCCAGCGGCGTCGGCTCGTTTTCGGTCGGGCCCGATAAGATGAAGAAGGCGGCCTGGCCGGCCGGCATCGTGACGGCGATCGCCTTCGGTTTGCTGGCGTGGAAGCTGGGCGGCGCGATCGCGTCGACCCCGGTGACCGCAAACATCTCGACGGTGGCCGGCGAAGCCGGAGCGTTCGGAAGCGTCGCCGATTTCGGAAAAGCGCTGTTTACCACGTACTTGCTGCCGTTTGAAATCACGGCGTTCGTCTTGATGGTCGCGGTGATCGGCGTGATCCTGTTGGCGGGCGACCAGTCGGTCCACGCGCCGTCGCGCGAACGCGCGGATCGGGTGGCGCGCGAAATGCGCGAGGCGATCGTTCGCGGAGGCGAGGAATGAGCGGCGCGATGCCGGTGGCGATCGGGAACTATCTGGCGCTCTCGAGCATCATCTTTTTCATCGGCGTTGCGGGCGTGTTGCTGCGGCGCAACCCGCTGATTATGCTGATGTCGGTCGAGCTGATGTGGAACGCCGCCAACCTGCTCTTCCTGGCGTTCGCGCGCGTCTGGCTCAACAATGCCGGGCACGTCTTTGCCTTCTTGGTCATCACGGTCGCCGCCGCCGAGGCCGCGATAGGCTTAGCGATCATCGTGACGGTCTTTCGGACGCGCGCGAACGTGGACGTGGACGAAGTCGGGGCGCTGCGAGGATGACGGTGATGGCGATTTGGCTGTTTCCGTTGCTGGGCGCGCTCGCGTGCTGGTTTCTAGGCCCGCAGCTCAAGAGCAAGTCCGGATGGTTGGCGTGTGCGGCGATGCTGCTCTCGTTCGTTGCGACGTTGCTTTCATGGCGCGCCGGCACGCAGAGCGTCGGCGGCGTCTTGGGCGTCGTCCAGCCGCTGGGCATCTCGTGGATCCCGGGTTTCGACTTCGGCTTGATGCTCGATCCGCTGTCGCTGATATGGGCGCTGATCATTACCGGCGTCGGATCGCTCATTCACCTGTACTCCGTAGGTTACATGCACGGCGATCGCGCCATCGCGCGGTTCTTCGCCTACATGAATTTCTTCGTCTTTGCGATGCTGACGTTGGTGCTCTCGGACAACTTCGTCGGCCTGCTGATCGGCTGGGGCCTGGTCGGGCTCGCCTCGTATTTTTTGATCGGGTTTTGGTTCGATCGTCCCAGCGCCGTTGCGGCTGCACGCAAAGCCTTCGTCATCAACGTCGTGGGCGACGTCGGCATCATGCTGGCGATCTTCATCTTGTTCGCCAACCTCCATTCTCTGAGCTTCAGTGCCGTTTTCGCCGGGGCCGGCGGCTTGAGTACGGGAACGCTGCTGGCCGTCTGCGTCTTTCTGTTCGTCGGCGCCGCCGCCAAGTCGGCGCAGGTTCCCCTGCACACGTGGCTGCCCGACGCGATGGAAGGTCCCACACCGGTTTCGGCACTGATCCACGCCGCGACGATGGTAACCGCCGGCGTATACTTGATCGCGCGCTGCGCGCCGTTGTGGAGCCATTCGCCCGACGCGCAGCTGCTGGTGGGGAGCATTGGCGGCCTGACCGCGCTGGTCGGTGCGATCCTGGGGACCGCGCAGTGGGATATCAAACGCATCCTCGCCTATTCGACGATGTCGCAGATCGGCTACATGATCATGGGCGTCGGGGTAGGCGCCTACGAAGGCGGCGTCGCGCATTTCTTCACCCACGCGTTCTTCAAGGCCCAACTGTTCTTGGGCTCGGGCTTGATCATCCACGCACTGGCCAACGAGCAAGACGTTCGCCGTATGGGCGGATTGCGTAAGAAGCTGCCGTTTGCGTTCGTCGCGATGGGAACGGGCGTCTTGGCGATCTGCGGAATTCCGGGCTTCAGCGGATTCTTCAGCAAGGACATGGTGATCTACGGTACGCTGGAGCACGGCCACCCGTGGATGTACGCGGTCGGTATCCTGACCGCAGGCATCACCGCGTACTACATGTTCCGCCTCTTGTTCGTCACGTTCTTGGGTGAGTATCGCGGCGACGTCGATCCGGCGCGGCTGGGGATTCCCGCCACGCAAACGGCCGCCGCGACGGTTTCCCATGAAGACGTGCACGATCGCGCGCCGGCCTGGATCATGGCGGTGCCGGTCGGCATCCTGATCGTCCCCAGCGTCCTGGTCGGGTGGCTGATGTTCGGCGGTGACGGGTCGCCGTGGTCGCGCTTGTTTGCCGGACAGTTCGTGGCCGCTCCCGGCGTCGCGCCCGCGATATCGGAGACGCTGACGTCGTCGATCGTTCTAGTCGTCGTGCTCGCCGGGATCGCGGTCGCCGTATGGCGTTACGCGACCAAGGCCGCGCTGAGCGCGTCGATCGAACGCCTTGCCGGCGAATCGCTGCACATGCCGGCCGTGCTCTCAAACGCATTTTACGTCGACGCCGCGATCGATGCGGTGCTGGTGCGCGGCTCGCAACTGTTGGGCGCGTTCTTCGGGCGCATTCTCGATCCGCGCGCCATCGACGGCGCCGCGCGCGGGGTCGCGGGATCGGCGGAGATCTTCGGCGGCGTCGTTCGATCGCTGCAAAACGGCTTGTTGCGCAGCTATGCGCTCGCGCTGGTCGTGGGCGTGGCCTGCGTTATCGCATACTACGCGCTGGCAGGGGGAGCCCACTGATGCTGCTTTGGACGCTCATCCTGCTGCCGGCGGTCGCCGGATTCTTGTGTTATCTCCTGCCGCGCGAAGACGAGGTTGCCGCCAAAGTCTTTGGAACGCTGGTTGCGGCCGCGACCGTCGTACTGGCCGTCCTCACGCGCACCGATCAGGTCAGCGCGCGCTGGCTTTCGCGCCCGTTCGAGGCGTCGTTTCACTTCGGCGCGACGCCTATTTCGTTCTGGATCGTGCTCCTGCTGACCGTCGCAACGTTCGGCGCCGTGCTCGCTTCCAAGGTGCCGCGCGCGCGCAATTTGATCGCGTTGCTGTTGCTGCTCGAGTCCTCGATGCTGGTCGTGTTCCTCGCGCGGGATCTCCTGGTCTTCGCGCTGGGCTGGGACCTGATGCTGATTCCCGTCTTTCTCTGCCTGGTGCAGTGGGGCGAACGCGCGCAGACCGCGTGGCGCTATTTCCTCTATAATTTTGCGGGCGGTCTCACGCTGCTGCTGGCGACGGCCGCATTCGGCGTGCTCTTCGGCACGACCGACGTGATCGGCCGCAGCGACGTCCACATCGTCGGCGCGTGGGCGCCGTGGATACTAGCCGGCTTCGCGTTTGCGTTCCTGATCAAAACACCGGTCTGGCCGATGCATACCTGGATGCCGGCAACGTATTGCGACATGCCGTCGCCGATGGTCAGCGTCGTGAGCGCGGTCCAATCCAAGGCCGGCCTATACGGTTTCATCGCGATCGGGATGGCGTTCTTGCCGGACTACATGAAGCACTATTCCGGGATATTCATCGTGCTGGGTACGATCTCGCTGCTCTACGGCGCGTTCGTCGCGTTGATCCAAAGCGACGCGAAGCTGATCGTCGCCTATTCGTCACTTTCGCATCTGGGCTTGATCGTGGTCGCGATCTTCGCCTTCAACGCCGTCGCCTTGCAAGGCGCGGTCATCTACGTCGTCGCGCACGGAATCTTTAGCGCCGCGCTCTTTCTGATTTTAGGCTACGTCGAGGAGCGCGAGGGGACCCGTTCGTTGACGCGCTTAGGCGCGATCGGCGCGGCCAACCCGCGGGTGGCCGGCGCGTTGTGCATCGCGACGCTCGCGGCACTGGGGTTGCCGGGTCTGGCGGGCTTCGTCGGCGAGATCGTGATCCTGACCGGCGTCTTTCAAAGCGGTTTGATCCTGCCGGCGATCCTGGCGCTGATTGCGATCGTCTTGGCCGCGGCGTACGTCTTGCGGCTCTATCAAGGCATCGCCAACGGGCCGCCGGTCGCCGGCCTCGCGCTTCGTGCGGATCTGACGTGGTGGGAGGGCTTGGCGGTCGCTCCGCTGCTGATCGCGCTGGTCGTTGTCGGCGTCGACGCCAAACCGCTTGCGTCGTTCGATACGTCGGCGTACGCCGTCTCGTCACCAACCGCGATCGTGGTGCACAAATGAATCCGACGCCGTTCGGCCACGCGGACTGGTCCGCGATCGTTCCGCCGGCGGTCGTCGCGTTGGCGGCACTGCTGGTTTTGTTCGTCGACTTGGTTTCGCGCAAGCACGCAGATCGCTACGTCGCGATCGGGATCGGCTGTGCGGGCGCGGCTGCCGCTGCGTGGTTGACCGCTCTGCAATACGGCCACGATTACGCTGCCTTCGGCGGCGGCTTCATGACCGGTGGATTCACCAGCGTCTTTGAAGAGATCGTGCTGATCGCGCTGGCGGGTTCGCTGATTCTCTATGGGTCGATCGGCCGCAGCGACCGCATCGCCGGCGCGACCGCGCTGATGATGTGGAGCGCCGTCGGCGCGATGCTGATGGCGGGCGCGGCCAGCTTGATGACGATCTTTTTGGGCCTCGAACTGCTCTCGCTGGCGCTCTATTGCCTGTGCGGCTTAAGCGATCGGGCGACGGCCAAGGAATCGGCGCTCAAATACCTGATCCTGTCCTCGACCGCAACGGGGTTCTTGCTGTTCGGCATGGCGATGCTGTTCGGGGCGAGCGGAAGCGTGATGCTCTCCGCGCTGGTCGATCCGGCCCTACTGGGCACGCCGCTCTTCTGGTTTGGCGGCGGCTTGTTCTTGGTCGGCCTGGCATTCAAGTTGAGCCTGGTGCCGTTTCACTCGTGGGCGCCCGACGTCTACGAGGGCGCGCCGCTTCCGGTGACCGCCTTCATGACCGTCGCGACCAAGGCCGGAACGCTGGCGGTGCTGGCACGCTTCATCTATGCCGCCCTTCCCAGCGGCGCGGCGGATCGTCTGCTGCTGCCGATCTGGGTACTCGCCGGGATCTCGATGATCGTCGGGAACGTCGGCATGCTGGCCCAGACCGACCTCAAACGGCTGCTGGGATACTCGGGCATCGCGCAGATGGGCTACATCCTCACGGCGCTGGCCGGCGCGACCGCCTTGGGATTGCGCTACGCCATCTACTATCTGGCGGCGTACACCTTGATGAACCTGGGAGCCTTTGCGGTCGCCGCCTCCCTATCGACCGATAGCGAGGAGGGCAGCCTCTTGAGCACCTATCGGGGGCTGGCCCACCGCCGCCCGTTTCTGGCCGCCGCGATGGCGTTCTTCCTGCTCGCGCTAGCTGGAATGCCGCCGACCGCTGGCTTCCTGGGGAAGGTCCTGATCCTGGCCTCCAGCGCGGGGGCCGGATACGTCTGGATGGCCGGGCTGCTGATTCTGGGGACGGCGATTTCGCTCTACGCCTACGCCAAAGTCATTCGCGCGATGTACGAGACCCAGGACGGACCGGCGCACGATGCTCGACCGGGGGCGCCGCTGGCCTGGATCAGCCTCACGATCTGCGCGGTCGCGCTTTTGGCGATGACGTTGTACCCCCTGACGCCCAGCGACATTCTGCCGCTCGTCAAGTGACGCGAAAGCGACCCTGCTTAACGCGATCTTCGTTCCGACAAATGTCGCAGAAAATCGGTCCTAAGACCCCCAAGCACGAACTTGGCGGGCTCTTTACACGGGCTTGACCCTCGATTAACCTCAAGCACCCGTTCTCACGTTTTAATGCTAGTGGAGAGGGCGCGCCTGGGATTTTGATCCGGGGGTGGTCTCTCATTGTGAGTCGTGCGGAGGTTCTTGGGTCTCTATGAAGTTTATGCGTACCGTTTCGTTTTTAGTGGCGGCGGTAGTTCTGTGTTCGGGGATTGCGTTCGCGCGTCCCAACGTGAAGCTGTCGCTCGCGCAATCGCTGGTGACCCGTGTCAACGGCAAGACGACGTTCTCGGACGTTCCGTCTCAAGGTGCCAAGCGCGGCTCCACATTGCGCTACACGATCGTTGCAGCCGACATCGGCGATCAGCCGGCACTGCAGTTTCAGCCGGTCGGAAAGATACCGGCGGGCGCGCAGTACCTAGGCGGCACGGCGTCGACGAATGCCGCGCTTCAATATACGCTCGATAACGTGACCTGGTCGGCCAAGCCGATGGTCTCGGTAAAACTTCCCAACGGAAAGACGGTCAAGCGGCCCGCCGATCCGTCGACCTACGCGGCGGTCCGTTGGACCGTAGCGAAGATCCTCCCCAACAAACCGCTTACATTCACTTATGAGGTGCGAGTTAAATGATGCGCACTTCTTTTCGTAGCGAGGCTCGTCACATGAATTCCCGATTGGCGTCTCGGCTGGCTTCATGGCTAGTCGCGATCGCGCTCGTTTCCGACGCGTTCGTGGCACCGGCGGGTATCGCTACGGCGGCCACGGCGCCTGGAACTCAAATTACCAACAACGCGACCGCGACCTATAAGGACGCGGCCAGTAACGTCTATAACACGACATCGAATACCGTTACGACCGTCGTGGAAAACGCCCCGACGCTGACCTTCACGGCCGCCACCGGCGCGGCGTACTCCCCAGGGCAGGGCGTGATCGATACGTTCACGATCACCAACACCGGCAACGCGTCGGGTACGTTCCAAATCAACGGCAACAACACCGTCGACGGCTCGGGCGCTTTCTCCAGCGCCGCCGACGCGGTACTGGGCGGCACGGACGCTACCAACGCGACGTTGGGCGTCGGCGGACCGGCCTCCAACGCGAACTGCACGGGCAGCTCGGGAACCGCGACCTACGTCGTGACGGTTCTCCCCGGTCCGACGGTGGCCAACTGCGACACGCTGGCACACGCCAACGCGTTCTTGCTCGCACACAGCATCGTCGGCGGCGGCGTCGCCAACAGCGTCGTGACCGTCAGCGTTTACTATACGCTCAACGCGCCCCCGGCCTCGATCATCGCGCCGGGAACGATCACCTCGTCGCTCTACGCCAACGTCAGCTATGCTGCGGTATCGGCGGGCGGCGGTCTGGCCGCGGCTCCGGCCGAAGTTTCGGCAGTGACCGCGATCGCTACCGAAAGCAACACGGTCATCGCCGACGCCAACATCAACCAATACAAGGCGTCGATCCAGTGCACGGTGTCGCCGTGCACGACCAACGTGCCGGCCCTACCGGCCGGGGATACTCTCGGCGACGTTCAATACACGATCTCGGCCAACAACAGCGGGTCGCAGCCGACCAAGGATCTCAAGTCGGTCAAGGCGCTCCTCAACCTGACGTCCAGCGCGTTCAACACCGCGTGCGGCGCTTGCACCGGCGGCGTGCTG
>DATCDS010000074.1:0-5603 GCA_036510515.1 Vulcanimicrobiaceae bacterium | reverse complement strand
GGCCGCTCCAATCGTCGGGCACCAGCGCCGCGCCGATACGATCGAGGCCGTACTCGCTCCAGCGCTTGTCGACCAGCGCCCGCGTCGGATCGTCCATCACCATATCGGGCGGCCACTCGCGTGTGTAGCCTTCCGCGGCGGTCTTGCGCGTCGCATCGATTCCTAGTTTGGTGCCATACGCGACGGTATAGGACCCATGATCCAGATCGTCGACCGGACCGGGCATCGAGACGACGTCGCGATCGGGCGCGAGATTGTTGAGCACGAACCACGCGACGGTGCGCGGATCTTGCACGTCGACGTCCGCGTCGACGATCACCAACACGCGCGTGAGCATCATCATGTGCCCCAGTCCCCACAGCGCGTTCATGACCTTCTTGGCGTGACCCGGATACTGCTTGCGGATCGAAACGATCGCCAGGTTGTGAAATCCGCCTTCGACCGGTAGGTTCATGTCGACGACTTCGGGCAAGACGATCTGGAGCAGCGGCAAGAAGATGCGTTCGGTGGCCTTGCCGATCCACGCGTCTTCCATCGGCGGCTTTCCGACGACCGTCGCGGGATAGATTGGATCGCGCCGATGCGTTACGCACGTGACGTGAAAGGTCGGATAGTCATCGGCCAGGCTGTAGACGCCGGTGTGATCGCCGAACGGTCCCTCGGTGCGCACGTCGGTGTTGTCGACGTAGCCTTCGAGTACGAATTCTGCGTCGGCGGGAACTTTGAGATCGACGGTCTTGCACGCGACGAGCTTCACGGGTTTGCCGCGCAGGATGCCGGCGAATGCGAACTCGTCGATGACCGGTGGAAGGGGCGCGGTGGCCGCATACGTCAGCGCCGGATCGGCACCGATGGCGACCGCGACGGGAACCTTGTCGCCCCAGGCGTCGGCGTGCGCGCGTCCGTGCTTGTGGCGCTGCCAGTGCATGCCGGTTTCGGTTTGGTTATAGACCTGCATGCGATACATGCCGACGTTGAATCGACCGCTCTGCGGATGTTTGGTAACGACCAACGGCAACGTGATGAACGGGCCGCCGTCCATCGGCCAGGTCGTCAACACCGGCAGCTCGCTCAGGTCGGGATGACGCATGACGACGTCTTGACACGAACCGCTGCGAACCGTCTGCGGAATCGCGTTGGCGAGCGGCGCGAAGGCCTTGAGCGCGCCGAGCTTATCGAAGAGTCCGCTTCCGGGCGGCGCGAAATCCATGAGCGCGCGCAAGCGATCGCCGACCTCGTCGAGCGTGCGCGCGTCCAAAGCGGCGGCCATGCGCGCGTGGGTTCCAAACGCGTTGGTCAAGACCGGAAATTTGGAGTCCTGGACGTTGGTAAAGAGGAGCGCGGGGCCGCCGGCCTTCACGATGCGATCGGTGATCTCGGCGATCTCGAGGTAAGGATCGACCCGCGCCGAGATAACCTGCAGATCGCCGCTCTTCTTGAGCGCGGCGACGAAGTCGGCAAGCGAGTCGAATGGCATGGCCCAGCCTATGTTGGCGGTCGCCCCCGCGAGGTCATCCCGAAGGATGAGGGGCGCACCCGGCAAAGAGCGCGAGATGCAATTTCTCACCATCTCGCGCCGGCGCGTCGATCGGTTCTCCGATGCCGAGTTCGCGCCGCACATTCCCGCCGAACGCGAACGGGTGCGCGAACTCTACCGGGACGGCATCCTGCGCTCGATCTGGACGCGCACCGACGTTCCCGGCGCCGTCATGCTGCTGGAAGCCGCCGACGAGAGCCAAGCGCGCGCCGCCGTCGATTCGCTCCCGCTCGCGCAACGCGACATGCTCGACGTCACGTTCGTCCCGCTCTCACCCTACCCCGCATTCTTCCCCATCACCTAACACAGCGCGCGACACCTCACGTGTGATGTGCGAAGGGCTCGCTTTGCGGCGAGCCCTTCGTTTCTCCGATGCGGAGGTTGTTAGTCGGCGTCGGCGCCGGTGTGACGGCGGCGGCGCGGACGCCGCGGCAGTTCGCCCGACAAGTCGGGAGCGGGGGCCGGCGGTTCTTCCGCGCGCGGTGCGTCGTCGCGCGGGCCGCGATCGCGGCGTCCGCCGCCGTTGTCGCTGGGCGGTCCCGTGCGGGGACGGAACGGACGGCGTCCGCCGAAGTCGTCGCCGCCGCCTGAAGACTCACCGCCGGGCATCAGCGCCTTGCGCGAGAGATTCAAACGGCCTTGACCGTCGACTTCCATGACCTTGACTTTAACTTCGTCGCCGACGTTAAGTACGTCTTCGACGCGCGCGACGCGCTCGGGCGCGATTTGGCTGATGTGCACGAGGCCTTCCTTGCCGGGAAGGATCTGCACGAACGCGCCGATCGCGATCACGCGCGTGACCACGCCGGTGTAGACTTCGCCCGCGGCGATGTCTTTGGTGAGCGCCTCGATGGTGGCCTTGGCTTTTTCACCGGACTCGCCGTCGATCGCGGTGATGAACACCTTGCCGTCGTCTTCGATATCGATCTTCGAGACGCCGGTCTCGTCGATGATCTTGTTGATCATCTTGCCGCCTGGGCCGATGACGTCCTTGATCTTTCCGATCGGGATCTGGACGACGATCATGCGCGGTGCGAACTTGGAGAGTTCGGTATTCGGCTTGGCGATCGTTTCCTTGAGCTTGTCGATGATGAAGAGACGCGCTTTCTTGGCGTCGTCCATCGCTTCGCGCATGATATCGGTCGTGATGCCGCTGACCTTGATGTCCATTTGGACGGCGGTGATGCCTTTCTTGGTTCCCGCAACCTTGAAGTCCATCTCGCCCAGGGCGTCTTCGAGCCCCTGAATGTCGCTGAGGATGGCGTACTCGCCGTTCTTGATGATCAAGCCCATCGCGACGCCCGCGACGTGGTCTTTGATTGGAACGCCCGCGTCCATCAGCGCGAGCGTGCTTCCGCACACCGACGCCATCGACGACGAGCCGTTGGACTCGAGTACTTCGGACATCAGGCGAAGCGTGTACGGGAAGTCTTCGCGAGAAGGCAGCACCGGAACCAGCGCGCGTTCGGCCAGGTATCCGTGGCCGATTTCGCGGCGTCCGGGTCCGCGCATCGGGCGCGTCTCGCCGACGGAATACGGCGGGAAGTTGTAGTAGTGCATGTAGCGCTTGTCCTCGAGCGCGACCACGCCGTCGAGGCGCTGCTGATCGCTGATCGAGCCGAGCGTCGCGGCGGTGAAGACTTGCGTCTGTCCGCGCGTGAAGACGCCCGAGCCGTGCACGCGGGGCACGTAGTGAACCTTGCTCCAGATCGGACGGATTTCGTCGAGCTTGCGGCCGTCTGGGCGCAGACCTTCGTCCACGACCATCGTGCGCAACTCGTCCTCTTCCATCGACTTGATGATCTTTTCGAAGTCCTTGTTGGCCGGATTTTCGAGCAGCGCGAGGATATCGTCGTCCTTCTTGGCGCAGCGTTCGATCGCGGCGGCGCGCTTGAGTTCGGCAAACGCGCGTTCGCGTTCGGCTTTCTCGATGATGCGCATCGCCTTGGCGACGTCCTTGGAGAACGTCTTACGAACCCATTTGTCGAGATCGGCATTTGGCTTATTGACGGGGAACTCGCGCTTGGGTTTGGAGACCTTCTTTGCGAGCTTGTCGATGGCGGCGACGATCTTGCGAATGTTTTCGTGAGCGACTTCGACCGCACCGAGCAGGTCGTCCTCGCTTATTTCGTTCGCGCTGCCTTCGACCATCATCACCGCATCGGCCGTGCCGGCGACGACGAGATCCATGCCGCCGGTTTCGTACTCGGGCAGGGTCGGGTTGATGAGGTACTTGCCTTTTTCGTCGCGACCAACGCGCACGGCGGCAACGGTCTTTTCAAAGGGAATGTCGCTGAACGCGAGCGCGGCGCCTGCGGCGCAGACGCCGATGACGTCGGCATCGAGTTCGGGATCGACCGAAAGCAACGAAGCGACGATTTGCACGTCGTTACGGAAGCCGTCGGGGAAGAGGGGGCGGATCGGACGATCGATCTGCCGGGAGGAGAGCACCGCGTGCTCGCTGGGGCGGCCTTCGCGCTTGATGAATCCGCCCGGAATCTTTCCGGCGGCGTACATTTTTTCTTCGAAGTCGCAGGTCAGTGGGAAAAAGTCGATGCCTTCGCGTGGTTTTGCGGAGGCGGTCACGGCACAGAGCACGACGTTTTGATCGCCGTAACGAATGAGGGCAGAGCCGTTGGCTTGCTTAGCTAATTCGCCGGTTTCGATCACCATCGTGCGCCCGCCGATCTCTAACGAGATGGTTTCGGGCACGAATAACTCCTATGGTGTCTTTAGTTTTGTCGTTTTTAATGAACCCGGCCTAGGTTCGGGCAAGGGCCCCCAATGGCCTGGATTGGGGCGGAGTCTTGACAATATGACTACAATATAGTAGTCATATGACTACCAATGAGTAGTCGTACAGCGCAAAGCCCCACCTCCAGCCGCTTGTTTGGGAGCGTCCGCCGCACCGAGGTACTGATGGGCATCGCGCTCTTGGAAGAGACGTACGCCCGAGAACTCGCACGCGTTCTGGAGGCGCCGCTGCTCAGCGTTCAACGAATCGTCGATGCCCTCGATCGGGAAGGCATCGTCGCGACCCGGCTCATCGGCCGGCAGCGCAGGGTGACGCTCAATCCTCGCTACTTCGCTCGTAAGGAACTCGAGCCGGTGCTGCGCAGGCTCGCTCAGGGCGACCAGCGACTGCTCGATGCGGTTGGGAGCATGCGGCGCAGGCCGCGGCGGAAGGGCAAGCCGTTGTGATCGGCCCCACATCGCAGCTCGTCGATGTCGCGTTTGCCGTTTGCACGGCATTGGACAGCGTGGGCGTCCGGGCTATCCTTGTGGGCGGCAGCGCTGCGACGTTCTACACCGGCAGTTACCAGTCGCACGACGTCGATTTCGTCGTGTCGTTCTATCCGCGCGGAACCGACGCACGCGGTGCGATCGAGGCCTTGGGATTCCATCTCGTGGGTCAGCACTACGCGCATCCCGAGAGCAGCTACACCGTCGACCTTCTCGGGGGACCTGCTGGAATTGGCGATGACCTCGTGACGACGTGGCATACGGCTCGACGTGCCGGCGAGATACTCCACGTCTACAGTCGGACGGATTGCGTTCGAGATCGACTCGCCGCGTATTATCACTGGGCCGACCGCAGCAGTTTACGCGTCGCGCTCTTGGTCGCAGGAAGCGGGCCGATCGACCTTGAGGCGATCGAATCCTGGAGCGAACGCGAAGGCTCGCGAACGAAGTTCGAGGAATTCGATGCTGCGCTCAACGGAGGGCCGATATGATGCTTCGCGCTGCCTGCGCCTGGATGCTAATTGCCACGATCGGAGTTGCGGCGCCGACGCCACTTCCCAATTGGCGCGACGCGCGGCCGGCGGTTGGGGTGCACGCGATGGTGGCGACCGAGCAGCATCTGGCGTCGCAGGTCGGCATCGACGTGCTCAAGGGCGGCGGCAACGCGGTCGACGCGGCGGTCGCCGTCGCGTATGCGCTGGCGGTCGTCGATCCGTGTTGCGGAAATATCGGCGGCGGCGGCTTTATGCTGGTTCGAATGAATGACGGGCGCGAGCGCTTCATCGACTTTCGCGAAAAAGCTCCCGCGCGCGCAACGCGCAAT
>DATCDS010000073.1:0-15545 GCA_036510515.1 Vulcanimicrobiaceae bacterium | reverse complement strand
AATCACGACGTGTCCCGAAAATGGGTCCTGCGAGAACATGTATTCGAACGCGGCATCCAGGCGCTCGGGCGGAATCTGCCACGCGCACAGCGCGCCGCGCGCCAGGTTGGTGGCCATGAGCGTCTGGCGGACGCGGCGGATGGTGCCCGCCCGCAGCATCGCGGTCACCCGTTGGATGACGATTTCGACATCGACGCCGCTGCGCGCCGCGATCTCGCCGAACGGGTCGTCTTGAAAACCGGCCAGCCGGTCTTCGGAAACGGCGAGGATGGCAGCGTTGATCGGATCGGAAACCGCCGCCGGCAGCGTCGGAGCGTTGCGCGTCATGATCGGGCGATTTCTGGAAAGCCCCGGTCCGGCCCCCCATGCCCGGCTAAAGCTTAAGCGTGCTCAATCCGACGGCGAAGTCGTATGCCTGCTGGGCCGTCTGCGCGTTGTAGACCGCGGTCACGTCATCGGTTTGCGCTTGCGACAAGTTGGCTTCGGCCGTGACCAAATCGATGATCGTCGCGGCACCGACCCTGTACTTGGCTTGGGCGGCATTTAGCGCGACCTGCGCGCTGGAGAGTTCGAGGTTGGCCTGTACCAGCAGCGCGCGCGCCGAGATCAGCCCCGACAGCGCCGAGCGCACGCCGGACTCCACCCCGAGTTTGGTTTGCAGCAGCGCCGCGTCGGCCTGATCGAGCTGCGATTGCGCCACCGCGATATTGTACGACGTCTGACCTTGATCGTAGATTGGAATGTTTATCGTCGCGCCAATCGATGACGAATGCGAAAACGAATTATTGAACGGCAGCGAGCGGGCCACGCCGTCCTGCGCGTTGGCCGTGATCGTTGGAAAGCGCCCCAGTTTGGCAAAGCGCAGGTCGTCTTGGGACGACGCGACGGTGTGCTTCGCCGCGTCGTAATCAGGGCGCAGCAAGAGCGCCTGGCCGACGGCCTTGGCGTACGTCTGGGTCACCTGCAGCGGGATTTCCCCGTTGGTCAGCGGCTGCGGAACGACTTGAGCGTCGGCGTCTAAGCCCAGCGCGGCCGCAAAGTTCGACTGCGCGGCGATCGCGGCGCCTTGCGCGGTCACCAGTTGACCGCGCGCTTTGGCGGTCTGAAACTCCGCCGATGAAAGATCGGACTTTGCGGCAGCGCCCGCGCGGATCTCCGCATTGACGTTGTCTTCTTGGGTCTGAAATTCGCGGACGAGCTGAGCGTCGGCCGCAATCGTCGCGTTATCCTGCAGCACGAGGTAGTAGGCGTTGGCCACGTCGAATTCCAGCGTTTGCAGGTCGCGCAGCAGCGTATCGCGCCCGGCGATGTCGCTCTCTTTAGCCGACTTGATCGCGGCGATAACGCGCCCGCCGTCGAAGATCAACTGCTGGACGCTGATCGAAGCGCGCTCGTCGGTCGTTACCGCGTTCCCCAAATTCGAATTGACACCGGGCGTGGGCGTCGCGTTGGGATTGGCGTTGTTGTTTTGGCTGGAGCTCCCGCCGCCGAACGAGCGCGTGACGCTTCCCGTCGCCGAGATGCTCGGAAAGAGCGCTTGCAATTCCGAACTGTACTTCGCTCGGATGGCGTTATATTGCGCGCGCTGCGAAGCGAACGCCGGCGATCCCATCACCGCGAGGTCGACGGCCTGAGTCAGAGAGACGGAGGTCGGTACGCCGGCGACCGGCCGTAGGGAGGCAACGTCGGGCGCCGGGGTGCCGTACGCGGGGTACGGCAACGGCGTTCCCGCGATGGTCGGCGTGGGCACCGGCAGCAGCGTCGAGGACGGCGGCGGGGTCGGCGCGGCGCCGACGGGGCCGCCCAACAAGGCGGCCGCCAGCGCGCCCAGGGCGGCCAGTGAAGCAATCGTTCGAACGTTCACGAAGCTAGTATGCCCCCTTGGCCGCCGGAGAAACCGAAGCGGCGGGGCCGGGAGAACCGGCACCGTTGACGGCTACCGGACTCTTGTCTTGCAGGGCGTCGGGGCGAGTCGTGATGACGACGGTCCCGGTCGTGACTTGGGGGCTGACGACTTGCGAGAGCGTGTCGGTTTGCAGACCGACCTTGATAGGTACCTGATACGCGACGTTGTTTCGCACGACGAAAACCGCGCTGCCGTTTTGCGTTTGCGCGATGGCGCTCAACGGCACGACGACTGCGCCGATGGCTTTCTGCTTGGGAATCGTCGCGATGACCAGCATGCCCCCGCGCAGGACGTCGCCCGGGTTGTTCTCTTGGATGCGCGCGAGATACGACAGCGTGCCTTGCGTCGGCACGGAGTTGACCGTTCCGACTGTCCCGGTAAACGTCTTGCCGGGAAGCGATGACGAGGAGAACGTGATGGTTTGACCCGGATGCACGTACGGCAGATCTTCGTCGGGAACGTTGATGTTGACCCACACCTTATCGGTGCGCGCGATCTGTAGCACCGGAGCGCTGGGACCGGCCATCGCGCCGGGATCCATCAAGCGCGCCGTCACGACGCCTTCAAACGGGGAATAGACCGCGGTCTGCGACAGTTCGGTCGAGAGTACGCCGGCTTGCGCGGCCGCGGCTTGCGCGCCCGCGAGCGATGCTTTGACGTTTTCCGAACTTACGACGTCGTTCTGTTGGCCGGCGACGGCCGCGCTGCTTTGGCTATGCGCCTGCACGTACTGCGCCCGCGCGGCTTCGAGTTGCTGCTGCGATACGTAACCCTGCTTGAAAAGCTGCTCGTCTTGCTGGTAGATCAATTGTGCGTTGGCCAGCGCGGCTTTGGCCGTCAACAGCGTCGACGCGTTGGATTGCCGCGCGATCGGAAGGCCGACTTGCGATCCGCGAGCCGTGGCAGCGGCTTGATTGGCCTGGGCTTGCGCCTGCGCCAACTGCGCGCGCAGCGTCGAATCGTCGATTTTCGCGACGACTTGCCCGGCGCCCACGCGGTCGCCGACGTTCACGTAGATCGCCGCAATCGGTCCGGACTGCTGAAACGCGACGGTCGACTGCTCGAGCGGAGCGATTTGCCCGTCGAGCGTGATGGACGTGGCGATATCGCGGCGTTGCGCGGTGGCGACGTCGACGTTGAGCGGCTGAGGCCCGCGCGGTCCGCGGTTTCCACCGCAACCGGTGAGGGCGAGCGATGCCACAAGGGCACCCGCAATCGCCAGGCGCTGATACTGCATGTTTCTCCTTAGTTCCAGGAACGCTATTCCCAGAGCCGGCGTTCTTTCCTTAAATACGAGGGAGACTCGATTTTGATTCATCCCGCTCGGCTAAACCTGAGAATCGACGTTTTGGCTGCACGCTCTTAGAAAAGTTTGGGGTGCTTGGGGAGCGGGACGATGGCGCCCTACGCCGTATTCCCTCCGGAGCCATGAGCCAAAAACTCGGCATCGGCCGCTCCTATAGCTTGCAGAGTCGCGTCGAGGAGTGGATGACTGCCCAGAAGGCCGGCAACGAGGGCGTCGACGTTCTTGCGACCCCGACGCTGGTCCAGCTGGTGGAAGATGCCGCGATGCACTGCATCGCCCCGACCCTCGATCCCGAGTCGATCAGCTTGGGGACCCACATCGATCTGGCCCACCACAAGCTCGTCCCGGTCGGATTTCTCCTGCGCATCGAGGTCGAGGTCGCGATGGTCGATGGCCCTCGGGTGAGCTTTTCCGTGACGGTCTACGACGAGCGAGAAGCAGTGGCCGAGGGCACCCACGAGCGCTATATCATGGAGAAAGGCGCCTTCTTGCTCAGGCTTCGGGAGAAAAATTCCTAGGCCGCCGGGGCCAACTCTCCTAGGGTCCGCTAGCCATCCCGCACCCCGAGCTAGCGGGGGCTCAGCCGCAAGATAGCCCATTTCGGGTTACCCTGCAGGGGGGGCAATCATACGTGCCCGAAGAGTAAGCAGGATTGTTTTCGGGTAACCGCTACGCAACATACCGCATGGTCGGTGGACCCTTGAGCAAAAGTAGGATCTCTACATTTTTTTCTAGGAGGAAACCTTGAAGCGACTGAGCACCGGAGCCCTCGCCGTGCTGATGACAGCCGGCCTGGGGCTCAACGCGCTCGCAGCCTCATCGCCTTCCGCATCGCATGGAAATCTTGGAAACAACGCGATCGCGCAAGCCTCGATGGACACGAACGCAGCTCCGCCGGCGAACTTCGGATCCCCGCCGTCGGGCCAGATCCCGATTCTTTACAACGACCACCACGTCTACGCTAAGCCCGACGAACTCAAGCAGGGTCGCGTGTTGGCCGCGCTCGTCCGCGGCGGCACGGTGCTGATCCCGCTCCGTTCGATGTTCGAGCAAATGGGCGCAACGGTGTCTTACGACGCGTCCAGCAGGACCGTGGATGTCAGCAAAGCCGGAGCCGACGTCAAAGTGACCGTCGGTACGCCGGAAGTCGTCATCAACGGCGAATCGCGCCCGCTCGATGTGCCCCCGGAAATGTACCAGGGTCACGTCGTGGTTCCGGTTCGCGTGATTTCGGAAGGCATGGGCGCATACGTCCTGTGGGTTCCGGACCAGCGCGTGGTCGTCGTGCGCTATATCCCGCCAACGCCGCCGCCGACGCCGGCGCCGACCGAGGAACCGACGGTCGCGCCGACCGAAGTACCAACGCCCGAACCGACGCCGTACCGCGATCTATTCGTGGCCGGCGACTTCCTCAACTCGCCGCAAGTGTACGACGAGTTCAGCCCGGGCAACTACGGCAAGAACACAAACGGTGGATTCTCATACGCCATTCGCGGCGCGGCGGAGTTCAACGCACTGGGCATGCCGTGGATGATCGAAGGCGATTATCGTCAATACAACTTCCCGCACAACCAAGGTGTCGCAACACCGGGCACCCCGCCGGGGCTTTCGCCGTGTCCGAGCGGCTCGGATGAAGGCTGCGTCAGAATCATCGGCGGACAAAGCACGACGTTCGTGCCGTCCTTCCTCGTGCGCGATTACGACTTCGACGGTCGTCTCGGGCTCAAGATCGCCGAACCGCGTATCTTCATCGGTGTCGGGTACATCTTCCGTACGAACAACGCCGGATACCCCAGACTCACCGCGGCCGGATTCGGCGTGGAGAAACTGCCGGACCTCGACAGAACGCTGTCGCTGTACGGCAGCGCCTGGTACTACCCGAACGTTCGCGGAACGTGCGGCACCGACGTCTGTCCGTCGGGACCGTACGTGCTGGCGTACAATATCCTCAAGACCCAACTCGGTGGTACCTACAGCTTCGGACCCAACCAACCGCTGTTCTTGGACTTCGGTATTCTGGGCGATCGCGGCCAGAATAAGTCCAACGCTCCGGGCGGCTTCTCACACCAAGCGCTCTACGTCGGGCTCGGACTCAAGTTCTAGCCTCACCGAAAACGCTGGAGTAAAAGGGAAAGGCCCTCGGCGCAAGCCGGGGGCCTTTCCGCATGGCCACGCGCGGGCGAGGTGCCGCTACCGGGGCGAGGGCGATGGCGCGGGGGTAAGGATCGGCGCGGATGTTGGAAGCGGCGCAAGCGTGGCAGCCGACGATGGCGCCGGGGTCACCGCCGGGCCGATCGGCGTTGCGTTGGGGGTCGGTTCGGGCGTCGGCGCGGGCGTGGGCTCGGGCGTCGCGGCAACGCATGGCGGTGTCAGGATCTCGACCTTGGGCTGCCCGGGCGCAAGCGTCGGGGTCGGTGTGACTTCGGGAGCCGGCGTTGGAATCTCGGTCGGCGTGGGCACCGGTGTCGGCGCCAGACGGCCGTTGGGAAGCAGTACCGGCGTTGGTTCGGGCGTCGGACAGGGGACCGCGTCGGCGAAGTAACGCTCGGTGAAGCCCAACGCGAGATTCTTGGCGACTTGCTTGCCGAAGTACGAGTTGGGGAAGCGGCTCACGATCACGTGCATGTATTGCCAGGCTTTATCTTGCGCGGGCTGCGTGTAGATTTTTGAGTACGCGCCGATGGCCAGAAAGTAGCTGCGCGCCAACTCCGGGTCGTTGGGATATCGGTTGGCCCACGCGCGCAACGCATCGTCGGCGAAATCGACCGTCGTGATCACGCCTTGGCTGGTCGTGAACGAACCGGAGCGAATGACCTCGTCGCGGAACGTGTTGTTGATGCCGAGGTAACTCATCTTCATCCGCCCGAAATATTCGTCACCGGGCGCCGAATGGTGGAAATCGCGGCAACGCTGCTGCGCGAACTTGCTGGGCATGGCCGCGCAGGGGTCCTTGGACGCGCGCTTGGCTTTGAGCGTTGGCGCGGGCGGTCGGGCGGCATTGGCGTTCGCGGCAATGCCGCCGGTCAGAGAAGCGGCCGTAAGGAGAGCGAAGATGCGTTTCACGGCTCTAAGGTTTGTCGGTTGGGGCGCGCGTTACCTCGCGGAACGCGTGGACCTGCGCCGCGTCTGCACCGAAGCAAACGAAGCGCGCGGGCGCACGCCTGCATGGACTCCGCCCGCCATGCCGTAGAGCCGCCTGATGCGCGCTACGTCTTTGGAAATCCAAGGATCGGCCGGATATTTCCGAGTCCAATCGCGAATCGCGTCCTCGGTGAGGCTCAAACCGCGCACGACTTCGGTCGCGGGAACGCCGCTTGCCGCGCGATTGGCGGCGTCGCGAAGGCGATTATCGATCTCGAGCACGCTCATGTGTGCGCGCCCAAAATATTCGTCGGCGGGCGCGAGCCGATAGCGGGCCTGCGCCGGAATACAGGAAGCCAGCAGGACGACGAAGAGAACAGCAAACGAAATGCAACGAACGATAACCGTCGCGGCGCTGCAACTCGCGGCGCACGACCTCGACGCGTTTGATGACGTTTGGCCAACGATTCGCGACCGAGTCGCGGATACGGCAAAAAATGGTGCTTCTCTCATAGTGCTCCCCGAGGCGACGATTCCAGCATACGTGCTCGGCAGCGCCTCCATCGATATGAAGCGCGTCGAGCGGGCTCTACTAGACCTTCGGTCGCTCGCTGAAAAATTTTGCTTCCTTGCCGTCTGTGGGGCCGTCCGAGCGGACGGCAACGTTCTTTACAACAGCGCGGTCGCGTTTGGACCCAAGGGAGCGGTCGCCGGCTATGCCGATAAGGTCTTCCTGTGGCATTTCGACCGCCGCTGGTTCGCGCCGGGGCAACGGATCGCGCCCATTCGAACCGACATCGGCTCGATCGGCGTGCTGGTGTGCGCGGACGGGCGGATGCCGCAGGTGGCCCGTAAACTGGTCGACGACGGCGCCGAGATCCTCGTCATGCCCACGGCGTGGGTTACCAGCGGCCGCGACGTCAGCGTTCTCGAAAACGTGCAGGCCGATCTTTTGGCACGCGTGCGCGCCCGCGAGAACGGCGTGCCCTTCGTCGCGGCCAACAAGAGCGGCGTCGAGCGCGGGTGCGTCGCCTATTGCGGTAAGAGCCAGATCGTTGCCGCCGACGGAACCGTCGTTGCCATGGCTTCGCAGCACCAGCCCGGCGTCGTCACCGCCGACATCGTCTTGGGCCCGGCACGTCCGTCCCGCGCGGCAACCCACGCGCCCGTCGCCGCACGCGCACGCGCGACCGGCAGCACGCGCGTCGCGATCACGCCCTTCGACGCCGACGAGCGAACGACGCTTGCGATGGAGCTGGTAGAAGCCACGCAGTTGGTCGCGCCCGGCGCCGACGACGCGCTGCAAGCGTTGGATCGATGCGTTCCGACGATGGCCGTCGACGACGCAACCGTTGCCGATCCCGGCGGCCTGGTACCGTTGCGCCGCCGCGGTTATCGGGCGATCGTATGGAACGTTGGCCAGATCGATCGCGCGTGGATCGAACCGTTGGCCCGCGCACGCGCGCTCGAGCTACGCCTCTACGTCGTGGTCGTCGACCGCGACGCACGCGCGTTTGCCGTCGATCCCGACGGCGCGATCGTCGCCGGCACGTTCGATGCGTTTCGCATCGCGAGCTTCGTTCTGGATCCCGCGCGCGCCGAGGCGACGCTGCTGGCTCCGGGCACCGACGTCGCCGACGGCCTGGAGCGCGTCGCCGCGCTCGTTGGCGAGTCGTGAAGATCTACCGCGCGATAGCGCTGACCGGCGCCCTGGCCCTAGCGGGATCGGTCTGGCACGCTCCTACGGCGCCGCGCGCGGTCGGACGCCTAGGAATCGGCACGGGACCGTTCGTTGCGGGCAGCCGCATCGCGTTGCGCGCGACCGGAATGCCCGTACCGTACGACGTGCGGCTGGTCGGGCCGGGAACGCTCGCCGCAGGCGTCTACGTCGCGCCGAACGTGACGTCGCCGCAGCGCGTGGCGTTGATCGCCGGCAATGCCGCAATCCTTGCCGCTGCAAGCTTCCTCGTGGTGCCGGCGCCCGCGCGGTCGCGTCCGCTTTTGGCCGTCGCAAGCTACGACGACGGCATCGTCTTGCACGATCCCAACGGGTTCGCGCGTTTGGCCGTGCTCGCAATCGACGGTTCCCCGGGAGACGTCGCGTTCGGTCCCCGCGGCATCATCCAGGCGCCCGATACCGTGGGCGACGGCGTGGCGATCGCCTCACGCACGCCCTGGAACGTCCGCATCGTAAACGACGTGCCGTCCGGGAATGAGATCGTCGTCGACGGGCAAAGCGATGCATTCGTTTCCAATCGCGACGTCAACGGCGCGGGCGCGCTCACGAAAATCGCCGCCGATGGGACGGTCTCGCGAATCGTGACCGGCGTGACCGCCGAAGGATTGGCGATCGATCGCGCTCGCGGCATCGTCTACGTCGGGAACGTCAACGACGCCACGGTGCTGGCGGTGAACGCGCGCACGATGAAACCCCTGCGTCGTATTGCGGCCGTGCCGCGCGTCTTCGGCATCGCGCTTTCCACCGATGGCAACACGCTCTACGCGGTCGCAAATCGCAGCCTTTCGTCGCCATTTCATCAAGCAGGCTACGTCGCCGCGATCGCGCTGTCGGCTACGCCCCACGTCGTCGCCCGCAGCGCGAATTTGCATTTTCCGCTCGGCATCGCGCTGGACGCGCGCGACGCACGATTGTTCGTAACCGATGAGGCTTCTAACCAAGTCTACGTTCTCAACGCCAAGACGCTTCGCGCGTCACACGCACCGCTGGACACCTGCAGGACGCCGTGGAAGCCCTTCTACGACGCCGCATCGCAGCGCGTCTTCGTTCCATGCGCGCGCGCCGACGACGTAGACGTTTTCGACGCGCGGACGCTCGCGCGGGTCGGCGGCGCGCCGTTTCATACCGGCGGCTATCCACTGGCAGTAGCCGCATGGCACTAAGGACCTTTGCGCTCGCAGCGTTGCTGTTCGCGAGCGTCTGCGGCGGCGCGCGAGGCGCGCAGCTGCCCGCTCGGCTGACACCCGCCGCGCCGTTTCCGCGAATTCTGACGCAGGCACCGACGGTGTCCTTCGTCGCGCCCGGGATATGGGAGGGCGACTACCTTCTGTCGACTCCCGACGGCCCGATCGCCGTTCACGCCGTCGCCGTCGATCCGCATTTGGCCGACGTTCGTTTGGAAACGGTGATCGCCAACGATCGCTTGGTCTCGGGCGCGGAGCCGGTCAGCGCGATGGCCGCGCGGACCGGAGCGGTCGCCGGCATCAACGGCGATTACTTCGACATCGGTGCGACCAACGCGCCGACCAACGTCGTCGTGAAGGACGGACGTTTGCTGCGCACGCCGCGCAAACGCGCCGCATTCGTCTTGGAAACCAACGGCTCCAGCCTGCTGGGCGAACTGTCGTTCGCGGGGACCGTGCAAATCGGCACGCATAGCGCCGCGCTGACGGGGATTAACGAGCTGCCGCCGCCCGCCGGCGGGATCGCGCTGATCACGCCCGAGTTCGGGGCGATCGCGCCGTCGCCGGCGACGACGCTGGTCGCGCTCCAACCGCTCGACGGTACGCCGCCCTTCGCACGCTATCGCGCCGGATCGATCGCGGACAGCGCGGTCTCGCAGCCGGCGGGTACGTATCTTGCAATCGCTGCGAGCGCGTACAGCCCCGACACGCTTCCCAATCCCGGCGACGTCGTGACCGCATCGGGAGATCTGGCACCACCGGTCGTTTCGGAGATCGCCGATGCGATCGGCGGCGGCCCGGTCTTGTTGCGCGACGGCGCGTGGTACGCAGATCCCGACGGTCCCAACGGTGCGACCTTCGCGCGTCGCATCCCCACCTCAGGGGTTGCGGTCGCAACCGACGGTACGATCTTTCTCATCGAAGTGGACGGGCGCCAGCCCGACGTCAGCATCGGCTTGACGCGCCCACAGTTCGCCGCACTGATGCTGGCGCTGGGCGCAAATGACGGCATGGCGCTCGACGGCGGCGGCTCGTCGACGTTGGTCGCACGACGGTTGGGCGACGACGGCGTCAGCGTGCTCAACTCGCCGTCGGATGGAGCGGAGCGCCGCGTCGGCGATGCGTTGCTGGTCTACAGCGACGTGGCCGTCGGGCCGCCGGCGCGCGCGGTCGTCGCGCCGTCGACCGTGCGCGCGCTGGTCGGATCGTCGACCCCGCTGCGGACCGCGGTGATCGACGCGGCGGGACACCATATCGCCGTCGGTGACGACGCGGTGCTGACGGTCGTTCCGCGCGATCTTGGAACCGTCGTTAACGGATCCTTCGTCGCCCGACGTGCGGGACGCGGCACGCTTCACGTCGCCTACGCCGTCGCGAGCGGCACCGTGCCGATCGTCGTCGACGGCCGTCCCGCGCGATTGGACATTCTCCCCAGCCCCATCAATCTTTCGCCGGGCGGACGCATACGCCTGATCGCGCACGCCTACGACGCCGATGGATTTCCGCTGGCCCTGCCCACCAACGAGAGGTGGACCGCTTCGAGCGGCACGATCGACGCCGACGGAAGCTTTACGGCGGCAACGTCCGACGCGACGGTTAGAGTGCGTGCCGGTGCCACGACCGCAACGCAACGCATCACCGTCGGCCAGCACGAACGTTCCCTCGCGCTCTCCAAGCCGCCGACGTTTGCCACGGCGCCCCGCGGCGGACCGGGCGGCCTGAATGTAGGTACCGCGTGTCCGTCGTGCTTGGCTTTGCGCTACGATTTCAGCGGCAACGAACGCGCGGCGTATGTCGATGTGGGCGTGCCGCTCCCCGCCGGCGCGCTGGGCATCGCGTTCGATGTCGATAGCGACGGCAGCGGAGCGCTCGTTCGCGTTACCTTCGCCAACGCAATCGACGAGACGTTCCTGGTGACCGCAACCACGTTGAACGCCGCCGGCCATCGTCATGTCGTCGCACGCGTCCCCAACGCCGTCGGTGCCGGCGCTCGCGTGGTTTCGATCTACGTGCTCGCGGGCATGGGCGGTCACGTCATCCACGGTGCCGGAAGCGTGACCTTCAGCCATCTCAACGTTCTGCTTCCAGGCTCGGCCCCGCCAGGGGGCGCGGTTCCCGGGCCATAACCCCGGTCGGGATGCAGTTTGAAGATTTGGCCGGTCGCGCTCTGGACGATGCCGTCGCGCGCGGTTGTGACTATCTGGATATCCGCTTTGATATCGGACGCGCGGAACGTGTCGAGGTCCGCAACGGTGTAGTCGCCTCGCTCGCCGACGCCGCTTCGACGGGCTACGGCATTCGAGCGCTCGTCGACGGCGCCTGGGGCTTTTCCGCCGCGAGCGATCTGACCGATCGCGGCGTCGACGACGCCGTCGCGCGGGCGATCGGCCTGGCGCGTGCGTCCGCGAGCGTTTCGCGCACGCCGTTGGCCGCGGCGCCCACGATCGCTTACGTCGATTCGTTTGCCACGCGGGTCGAGCGCGACCCGCGGGACGTATCGCTAGGCGAACGCGTCGCGCTGCTGCTCGAGGCCGAGCGCGCGCTGCATGTAGGTTCGGCCATCGCCGTCGGACGCGCCTGGATCGATCTGTGGCAGGCCGACAAGTATTTCTACAGCACGATCGGCTCGAAGATCGAGCAGCGTATCGTTCAAAGCGGTGGCGGCATCACCGCGCTGGCCGTCGGCGGCGGCGACGTGCAGGAACGCTCGTTTCCGGGAGATCGCGGGCTCTATCTCTCGGGTGGATGGGAAGTCGTGAGCGGCGCTCGACTCGCCGAAAATGCCGCGCGCATCGGCGAGGAAGCCGTCGCGCTGCTCGCCGCGCCGCAGTGCCCCAGCGGAACGCGCGACGTGATCTTGGGCGGCTCGCAAGTCTCCCTGCAGATCCACGAATCGTGCGGGCACCCCGCCGAGTTGGATCGCGTAATGGGCTGGGAGGCCAACTTCTCGGGGACCAGTTTTCTAGAGCTCGCGCAGCTCGATCGTCTGCGCTATGGCTCGAACGGCGTGACCATTCGCATCGACAACACCTTGCCCGGCGGAATGGCCACCTGCGGCTACGACGACGAAGGCACCAAGAGCTGCGCCTCGGACATCATTCGTGAGGGTCTGCTGGTCGGCTACGAGATGTCCAACGATACCGCGCGCGCGATCGGGCGCACGTCCAATGCCTGCGTGCGCGCCCAAAGTTGGGAGCACGTGCCGATGATCCGCATGTGCAACCTCAACCTGCTGCCGGGGAACGTGCCCTTCGAGGGTCTGTTCGAAGACATCAAAGACGGCGTCTACATGGAGAGCAATCGCTCGTGGTCGATCGACGATCGTCGATTGAACTTCCAGTTCGGCTGCCAGATCGGCTGGGAGATCAAGAACGGCCGGCGCGGGCGCATGCTCAAGAATCCAACGTATGCGGGCATGACGCCGCAGTTCTGGAATTCGTGCGACGCCGTCGGCGACGCGGATTCGTGGTTTGCCTGGGGAACGCCCAACTGCGGGAAGGGCGAGCCGATGCAAACCGGGCGCACGACCCAAGCCGCCGCTCCGGCTCGGTTTCGCAACGTCGCGGTAGGAGTCGGTTATGAAGGCTGAGCGGCGCGAAGCGATCGCCCGACGTATCCTCGGGCGTTCGCCGGCGGACCAATGCGAGGTCCTCGTCGAATATTCCAACCAAGCGCTGACGCGCTTCACGCACGAGAACGTGCACCAAAACGTGGCGCAAACCGATGTCAGCGTGTCGGTCCGCGCTATCGTCGACGGGCGCACGGGCGTCGCACGCTCGAACGACATCGGCGACGACGCGCTGAACGGCACGCTCGAGCGCGCGATCGCCATCGCCAAGCTCGCACCGCAAGATCTCGCCCAACCGGCGCTTCCGGTGGGCGGAAAGACCGCCCCGCCGGACGACGCGTACGACGACGCGACCGCAACGGCGGATGCCGCGTTGCGCGCGCGCCTGGTCGGAACGATGTTCGATGTGGCCGAAGGTTCTGCCGTTTGGTCCGCCGGCTACGTCTCGAGCGGTACCGATGGGATAACCGTCGCCAACTCCAACGGCGCAATGGCCTCCTTCGACGGAACCCAGGCGCGTGCGAACGTCAAGATGAGCGCGGCCGACGCGTCGGGCTTCGCCGAAGGGCTGAGCGCCCGCGTCGCCGATCTCGACGTGGCGTCGATCGCCGCCACCGCGGCGGAAAAAGCGCTCGACACGCGCGCGCCGCGCGGCGTGGAACCGGGCGCGTGGACGGTTATCCTCGAACCCGCAGCCTTCGCCGAACTCTTAGCCTACCTCAGCGAGCACTTCTCCGCGCAATCGTTCGACGAGGGCTCGTCGTTCTTTAGCGGACGTCTGGGCGAGTCGCTTCTGGGAACCAACGTGACGATCCGCGACGACTACGCGCATCCATCGAACCCGTCGATGCCCTTCGACTACGAAGGCCAGCCCAAAGCGCGCGTCACGCTGGTCGAAAACGGCGTCGTGCGGTCGATCGTGACCGATTCGTACTGGGCGGCGAAACTCAAGCGCGAAAACACCGGCCACGCCCTGCCCGCGCCCAACGCCGACGGCCCGCAGGCGCTCAACCTGGTCGTCGAGCCGGGAACCGCATCGCGCGAAGAACTGATCGCCCGGACGCCGCGCGGCCTCTTGGTAAGCCGCTTCTGGTACATCCGCACGGTCGACGGCAAGCAAACGATCGTGACCGGCATGACCCGCGACGGCACCTATCTGATCGAAAACGGCAAGCTCGCGGGCGGCGTGCGCAACCTGCGTTTCAATCAAAGCATCGTCGAAGCGCTGCGCCATTGCGAGTTTTCCTCCGAACTGCGGCGCAGCGGCGGTTACTCGTACTCGATGGTGGTTCCCACGGTAAAGATCGAGGGCTTCACGTTCACGAGTACGACGGAGTTCTAGCGGCGTGCGCGGCGGCGGCGACGCCGCGCGCCAACGTCGATCGCAAGCCGCCGGCTTCGAAGGCCAACAACGCGGCGATCGTGCAGCCTGCGGGCGTGGTTACTTCGTCTTTGAGCGCTGCGGGATGCGCGTCGCTGGCAAGGATCATCGCGCCGGCTCCGTAGAGCGTTTGTGCGGCCAACTCCACGGCGATCGCGCGCGGCAGGCCCAACATCACGCCGGCATCGGCCAGCGCCTCGACGATGAGGTATCCGTATGCCGGTCCGCATCCGCTCATCGCGGTGACCGCGTCCATCAGGCGTTCTTCGACCGTGCAGACGCGCCCCAGCATCGCGAACAGTTCGGCCGCAAGTTCCAGGTGCGCCGGCAACGCGTGGGGACCCGCGGCGATCGCGGTCATGCCGGCGCCGATCCGGCAGGGCGTGTTGGGCATCGCGCGCACGATCGGCGTCGCGCTTGCAGTCCACTGCGCGATCCGCGCGGTCTCGACCGACGCTGCCGCCGAGATCAGGAGCGTCTCGGGGCGCAACTCGCCGGCGATCTCGCGAACCACGGCTTCGAGTTGGGCCGGCTTAACGCACAGAACGATCACGTCGGAGACCGACGCCAGCTCGCGATTCTCTTCCAGCGCGATCACGTCGGGGAGGCCTTCGAAGCGCGTGCGCTTGGATTTGGTCGAGGCCACGATGCGGCTCACGCGCGGGTGCGCGGCCAGGCCTTTTGCCAGCGTGCGTCCCAACGTTCCGCAACCCAGTATGCCGATATCCACGTTACTCTCCGATTCTTGGAGACTGTCTCCAACTAAAAAAGCCGCCTCGATCCCGAAGCGGCTTCGCTCGTACTGCCGACGACGCGCGCTACCGGACCGGGCCCTTGAGGGTCGGCGGGAGCGGTCGTGCGATCGTGCGATTGCTCATCGTGGAGGTGACTTTATCCTGTTGCGACGTCGCCGTCAAGTTTTTTTCTGCTCCGTTTGACCGCCAACGGCCACAGCGCGCCCAAACCCACGACCAGCAATCCGAGCGCGACGACCGCCGGCATCGGCACGGCCGAAATCGCGACGGCCGGATAGGACGCCGTCGTCGCACGTAAGCGCAGGCCGCCCGCTGCCACGGTCGTGCCGTCGCTTGCGACCGCGATGCCGTTTGCGGCCGGACGGTCCGCGTCGTCGTCGACGGCGAACAGGACGGCGTCTCGTCCGCCGCTATCGAACCCGCGCAGCAACGCCGCGGCCTGTTGCGGATCGAAGAGAAACACGTGCACGATGCGATGCTGGGCCGGCACCGCGAACGTATCGAACGGCAGCGGAACGCCCGAGATCCGCTGGCGCTGCTGCATGGTCAGAACCGGCGACAAAAACACCGTGCCGTTGGGCTGGGTGATCGTTAGGTGCTGGCCTGCAGAGTCGTAGGCCGCAACC
>DATCDS010000072.1:0-20090 GCA_036510515.1 Vulcanimicrobiaceae bacterium | reverse complement strand
GAGGCGCGAAGCGCCATCTTCCAGTACATCGAAGCCTGGTATAACATCCGGCGCCGGCACTCGACCCTCGGCTACCTCAGCCCGGTTGAGTTCGAACAATGCGCTTAACTATTTGTCTACAAAATCGGGTGCGACCCATGGCGAGCGCTGTCTAAGCGGTTAGACGGTAGCGTAGATCAGTGGGCGCGGCGGGGGCGGAGTTTGCGCGATAGTGAATGCGGCGCGGATTTTTTTGATGGGAGGGTGCGCACCGTATGCGACCGCGAGCGAAGCGTCTTTTTCGATCTTGTCCCCGGTGCGCACGGCGACGCGGATGCCGCCGAAGGCGTCGTGGTTGGTCAGTTCGCGCGCCAGATTGCCCAGCGCCACGGCGTCGATGCGTTCGACGTAGCCGGCGGCGTGCGCGAGCAGGTCTTCGCGGTGCGTACTGGGGGCCATCGCCTCGAGGGTGCTGCGCGAGCCGCCCTGGGCTTCGACCATCTCGACGAACTTTTCGTAGGCGGCGCCCGATTCCAGAACCCGCGCTGCGGTTTGCGCTTCGCCGGTACCGGCGACGTCGAGCATGGTCGCGCAGATCTGCATGCACAGGGCTTCGACGCGCGCGTCGCGCGGCGCCGCGCGCAAGAAGTCGCGCGCCTCGATCACCTCCAGGCCGGTGCCGATCGCGCGGCCCAGCGGCTCGTTCATATCCGAAACGATCGCGTGCGCGCGCCTTCCGAACTCGCCGGAGATCGCGACCAGCGCTTCGGCTAGCCGGATCGCCGAGGGCGGATCGGTCATAAAGGCCGCTGCGCCGCACTTCACGTCGAAGACGAAGGCGTGCGCGCCGCCGGCGATCTTCTTGCTGACGATCGAGGCCGCGATCAGCCCCATGTCCGGGACGGTGCCGGTCCGATCGCGCAAGCGATAAAGCCGTTTGTCGGCCGGAACGAAGGCGTCGGTTTGTGCCGCAATCGCGCAGCCGATGCGCTCTACCTGACGGACGAACGCATCCATCGAGAGCGACACGTTAAAGCCCGGAATCGTTTCCAGCTTGTCGATCGTGCCGCCCGTGTGCCCGAGCGCCCGGCCCGAAAGTTTGGCAACGCGCACGCCGGCCGCCGCCACAATCGGCACGGCAATCATCGAGACGATGTCGCTGACGCCACCGCTGGAATGCTTGTCCACGACCACGATGTCGCCGGGATACTCCAGCCGCTGCCCGCTCTCGACCATCGCGCGCGTCATCGCCGCCGCTTCCTGCGTCGTCAGGCCGCGCCACACGCAGGCCATCGCCATCGCCGCCATCTGCGCGTCGTCGACCGCTCCGTCGACGAACGCGCCGACGATCGCTTCCCACTCTGTGGGTTCGAGTTCTTCGCCTTGTCGTTTGCGCTCGATCGCCAAGCGCATGAGCCGATCGTCCATCGAGCCCGGGTTTCGCGCTGGACGGTGACGAAGCCCGCCGCATGCACTTTCCGGCCGTCGTCGATCAAATCGGCCACGCATCGCCACTCGATCCGCTCGCCGTGATGGTCTTCGTGGCGATCTTTCTGGTCGTCGCACATCTCACCGCGCGACGGCCCGTCTACGGGCTGGCGTGCCTGATCGCGAGCGTTCCGTTCGCACTCTACCGCGACATCCTGGGGACGACGGTCACGCTGCCAAAAGTCGTCCTGCTGGGAACGATCCTAGGCCTTGCGACCCATACCGGCGTTTTGCGCCGGCTGCGCGAACGGCCCGCCTCCCGACTGTTGACCGCGGGCGGCCTGGTACTCGTAGCGACCGCCATTTCGATCGCGCAGGCGTCGGTTTGGGAACCGGCCGTGCGCGAAACGCTCAAAGCGCTGGAGTATCTCGCGGTCTTCGCAACGGCATTTCTCTGCTTGCGAATGGACCCCGACGAGCGTGTCTTGCGTTGGGCGATCGCGGCGACGTCCGGCATCGTCGCACTCATGGCTCTGGCACAAGAGGTCCTCGGATCGCCGTCGGGCTTATGGTTGAACAACGTCGCGATCCCGCGGATCGCCGGGCCGCTAGAAGGGCCCAACCAACTCGCCGGCTATTTGGAAATTTCGATCGGCGTGCTGGGGGCGTTAACGTGCGTTCGCAAGACGCGCGAGGTCGTTGCCGCGCTCGCGTTGGTCGCCTTTGCCGACGTTCTCACGTTCTCGCGCGCGGGCTTGATCGGCGCCGGCGTCGCCATCGTCGTCCTCGCAATCGTTTATCGCCGATCCGCCCTCACGCTGCTGATCCCGCTGGGATGCGGCGTCGCGCTAGGGATGCTGGTCACGGGCATCTGGGCGCACGTCGCGCACACGGTCGTTACCGGCGCCAAGGTTTCTAAGGATCTCTTTCGGTTCTCGGGAGCGGGATCGAGCTACGCCGGCGGCGTCGGCACGCGCGCGCAACTCTGGCGTGCGGCCATCGTCTTGTGGCGACAACATCCCTGGCTGGGCGTGGGCGCCGGCAACTTCGAATTGGACCTGCCGAGGGCCGGGTTGACGCAGATTCGCACGCACGCCAACAGTCTTTACCTGCAATCGCTCGTCGAAGGTGGCATCCCGCTCTTTGTGACGACCGTCGCACTGCTGGTAACCGCAATCGCGACATTCGCTCGCAATGCGGCGCGTTCGCCGTTTTGCGCGGGCGCGTTGGCGGCGACCGTCGCGTTGAGCGTTCATCAGATTTTCGACCTGCTCGTGTTCTATCCAAAGGTCGGGGACTGGTGGTGGATCGTTTTGGGAATGGGCGCCGCCGCGTTGATTAAACCGCCGGAATGAAAGCCATCGTGCTGATTCCGATCGGCTTGGCGATCGGATCTCTGCTCGAAGCGGCTGTTTTGCGTTCGTCATCACGCTCGATCGCAGCGGCTCTCGCACAGCCGCTGCCCGTCGCAACATCGTGGCACGGCGTCGGCTTAGCCGCACTCGGAGCACTAACGCTTGGGTTTGCAATTTCGGCGATCGGCTACGTTGCCATCGCGCGTCTGCTTCTAAGCGTTGACATTCCACGGCCGCGCGCTGCCTTGGGCGCCATCGCAGGCGCGAGCGTGCTCGGACTGCTGGGCGCCTTCTTGGCTCCGGCCGTGATCTCGAGCGATGCGTACGCGTATGCTGCCTATGGCGAGATGGCCGCGCGCGGCATCGATGCGTATTCGCACATGCCCCTCCCGCTCGGGGACCCCGTCTTCGCGGCTGCGATCTGGCAATGGGGCAATCCACCGCCGGTCTGCGTCTATGGTCCGCTCTTCGTGGAGATCGCGCGCGTCTGTGTGGCGCTGGGGGCGCGCGGTGGTATCGTCGCCCAATTGGTCATCCTACGCGCGCTGGCCATGCTGGCGCTGTTAGCTTGCGTGCCGCTGGCCTATGCCGCGTTCGCTCCGCTCGGACGACGAACTCGGATGTTCGCAGCCGGGTTCATCGTGCTCAATCCGCTGACGATCTGGTCTGCGGCCGAAGGCCACAACGATGCCCTCGCACTAGCGATCGTGCTCGCGGGTTTCGCAGGGTACCGGCGATACGGCGCTGCCGTTGCCGGCACGATCGTCGCGCTCGCAACGACGATCAAAGCGCCTGGGGCACTCGCGGCCATAGGCTTGCTCGCCGTGCAACGCGGCAAAGCGTTTACGGGCGCATTGCTTGGGGTGACGATCGGCCTAGGGTTAACGACGTTGTGGTTCCTTCCGGGAATACGCGAGATCGTCGCAGCGTCGGCGCATGGCGGTCACTATTCTGCGTCGGTCTCGCTCCTGGCGATCGGCCCGGCGACCGCGGTCGTCATTGTGACGATCCTCGCAGTTTGCGGCGTCCGCGCTCTCCTGGCGGGCCGCGCCGACGGTTGGATTCTGCTCGCAATCGCCGTGTGGAGTGCTTTGCCCAACCCGCAACCGTGGTACGGCCTGTGGTTCTTGCCGATCGCCGCGCTGGCGCCGCATTCGCGCGCCGCTACGGTCGTACTCGCGCTCTCGTTCACCACCGCGCTGCGCTACGTGCCCGACGCGTATGGTCCGCTGGGTTGGGGAGCGACCGCGGGCCTGTCCGCGGTGGCGTTCGCACCGTTGCTGGCGCTGCTCGCTCCGAAATCTGCTATACTCAGCCACCCCCGATGAACGCACTTCTCGAACGCCCCGGCGCCGGCATTTCCGACGCGCTGACAACCGCGCTGCGCGCGAGCCGGCGCGGCTTGGGCGGCGCGCTCGAACACCTGCGCCGCCCGGGCAGCACGGCCACCCTGCACGAAACGATCGCTGCGGCGCGCCCGGCGGCGATCGCGGCGATCCAGCGCGAGCGCCGGGGACAGATCCTCGTCGTGCTGCCCACCTCCGATGCGGCCGAACGCGCCTTCGCCGACCTCCTGTACTACTTGGGGGAACGCGAGGCCGGAACGCTGGCGCTGGTGCGTTCGCGCGACGAGAGCGTCGGCGCCCTTGAGAGCCCGTCGGAACGCAGCGCGCGCATGACGTTGTTCGACGATCTGCTTACCGGCAAGCCGCGCGTCGTGTTGGCGCCCGTCGCCGCGTTGGCCCAATACGCGATGCCTCCCGAGCTGTTTGCCTCGCTGACGCTGCGTCTACGCGTGGATGACGAGCCGGGCTGGCAAGCGTTCCAGGATCGCTTGTATCTGCTGGGCTATCGGCGCGTCGACATCGTGAGCGCGGCCGGCGAGTTCGCGGTGCGCGGCGGCATTCTCGACGTTTACGGCGCGACCCAAGACGCGCCCGCGCGCGTCGAGTTTTTCGGCGATCGCATCGACGCGATTCGCGCGTTCGACCTGCAGTCGCAGTTGAGCGTCGCGGCCGCCGACGAGATCGCGATCGCTCCTTGGAGCGAGATTCCCCGCGACGACGCCTATCGCCGGCGCGTGCTCGAGCGATTCGAGGGACCCGAGAACGTCGCCAGCGCGCTGACGGCCTACCTCGAATCGGGAAACGACGTGCCCGAGGCGTGGCTAGCGCTCGCACACGAGCGCACCGCGACCTTATTGGACTACCTGCGCCCCCAAGCGTTGATCGTGCTCGACGAGCCCGCCATGTTGGCCGACGTCGAACGCGCGCTCGAAGAAGAACGTCTGCGGGAGCGCGGCGTGTTGCTGGCCGACGTCGTGTCGGGCGAGTTGGGCATTCGCGACGACGACGTCGGTGAGGCGCTTTTGGCCGAAGTCGTCGCGCCGCATCCGCGCCTCGACGATCTGCGCGACGCCTTCGCACGTTACGCCACGTTGATCGTTCCCGGAGCGATCGAAGGCCTTTCACCGCCTTGGCTTCCGGTCAGCCGAGCGTCGTTCGTATTGGAGTGCCGTCCGGTCGACCACTTCAACCGGCAGATCGAGATGTTCGCGCAGGCCGCACGCGAGTGGCTGGCGGCGCACGAAACCGTGATCGTGATCACGACCGCCGCCGCGCGCACCGCCGACATCGCGCGCGCCGCCGGCCTGGACGCGATTCGCATCGATCACGGCAGCATCGAGAGCGGCTTTGCCATTCCCGACCTGCGCGTGCGCGTGTTGGGCGATCGCGAGATTTACGGGCAGCCGCCCAAACGGGTCAAACTGCGCGCCGTCAAAGAAGGCGTTCCGGTCACGCTGGGAGATCTGCGCGTGGGCGACTACGTCGTGCACGCGGTGCACGGCATCGGCCAGTACGTCGGCCTTCGCACCGAAACGATCCTGGGCGCGACCCAAGACTATCTCGATCTCCGCTATGCCGGCAGCGATCGCATGCTGGTGCCCGTCACGCAGATGCATCAGGTCGGCAAGTATTCCGCGGCCGAAGGCCAATCGCCGCGCCTTTCCAAGATGGGCGGCGCCGATTGGGCGCGCACGAAGTCGCGCGTCTCGGAATCGCTGGCCAAAGTCGCCGACGGTCTGGTCGCGCTCTACGCCGAGCGCGAGCTCGCGCGCGGCCACGCTTTCGCGCCGGACACGCCCTGGCAGGCCGAACTCGAGGAAGCCTTCCCCTACGAACCCACGCCGGATCAAGCCAAGGCCATCGATCAAACCAAAGCCGACATGGAACGCGACCGCCCGATGGATCGCCTGGTTTGCGGCGACGTCGGCTACGGCAAAACCGAAGTCGCCATCCGCGCCGCATTCAAGGCCGTCGCCGACAAGAAGCAGGTGGCGATCCTCGTGCCGACCACGCTGCTAGCCGATCAGCACTACCGCAGTTTGAGCGCGCGCCTGGCCGGCTTCCCGCTGCGGATCGAAGAACTGTCGCGGTTCACGTCCAAGTCCAAGCAGACCGAAATCGTCGCCGCGTTGGCCCAAGGCAAGGTCGACATCGTCGTGGGCACCCATCGGCTGCTGCAAAAAGACATCGCCTTTGCCGATCTCGGACTGATCGTCATCGACGAGGAGCAGCGCTTCGGCGTCATGCACAAAGAGCGCCTCAAGGCGTATCGCACGTCCGTCGACGTGCTGACGCTTTCGGCCACGCCGATACCGCGCACGCTGCACATGTCGCTGATGGGGGTGCGCGATCTCTCACTGATCCAAACCCCGCCCAAGAACCGCATGTCGGTCAAAACCGTGGTCGTCCCCGCCAGCGATGCGATCGTGACCCGCGCGATCGCCGCCGAGCTGGATCGAGGCGGCCAGATCTACTACCTGCACAACCGCATCGAGTCGATCCACGCCGTGAAGAACGCGCTGGAACGGCTGGTGCCGCGCGCGCGGATCGGCATCGGACACGGTCAGATGCACGAAAACGAGCTCGAACCGGTGATGCGGGCCTTCATCGACGGCGATCTGGACATCCTCATCGCCACGACCATTATTGAAAACGGGATCGATATTCCCAACGTGAATACGATGATCGTCAACGACGCCGACAAGTTCGGCTTGGCCCAGCTCTATCAATTGCGCGGGCGCGTCGGCCGCTCCAACCATCAAGCGTACTGCTATCTCTTGTATCAATCGCACAAGGCGCTTTCCGAAGAAGCCAAGGCGCGGCTGGAAGCCATCCGCGAGTTCACCCATCTGGGTTCCGGCCTGCAAATTGCCATGCGCGACCTGGAGATCCGCGGCGCCGGCAACCTGTTGGGCGCCGCGCAATCCGGCTTCATCGCTTCGGTCGGTTTCGACACGTATTGTCAGATGCTCGCCGAAGCGATTGCGGCGCGTCAGGGAATGTCCGCCACGCTGGACGAGCGCCGGGAAGCCGTCATCGACGTGAAGATCGATGCGTTCATCCCCAACGACTACATTCCGCAAGTATCCCAGAAGATCGCGGTCTACCAGCAGCTGGCCAAGGCGCGCAGCGTCGACGAGGTCGACGCGATCGCCGCCGGCGTGCGCGACCGCTTCGGCGCGTTTCCGCGGCCGTTGGACAACTTGGTCGAGCTGACCAAGCTCCGCGCGATCGCCCTGCGCAAACACGTCACGCGCGTGGTCGTCGATGAGAAGCGGCTTTCGTTGGGCGTCGGCAGCGGCTTCGTGATGGAGCCTGCGGCGCTTCCGACGTTTCAATCGCTCACCAAGAACCGCTTCCGCTTCGGCGACGGCAAGATCTTGGTCGACCTTCCGCCCGTCGCCAAGGGCGAACGCCCCGAGGCCCTCTGGATACCGCTGCTGCGCCGCTTGCTCGACGCGATGTAGCGCCTTGCAAAGAGGAGCGTCTGCGCCCTCATCGAAGCTGGGGTCGGTCGCGGCCCTGGCCATCAGCCACCGCGCTTTTTCATCGTCACGCTTTCCCTGGAGCCGATCATGTCGAAAGCCCCCCGCGCTATCGCGACCCTCGTGACCCTGGCCCTGAGCGCATCGCTGGCCGCGTGCGGCAACGGTGCCGCGATCGCGACCGTAAACGGTCAGCCGATCAGTCGCGCCGACTTCGATGCCAAGCTCGAAGGCAATCCGGCCGCTCGCCAAGTTCTGCAGCAGTCCGTTCAAGAGATGCTGCTCGAGCAATATGCCAAGGACAACAACATCGTCATCACCGATGCCGAGGTCCAGGCCAAGGAAGACGCGATCAAGGTCAACTTCGCTGGCATGCCGTGGGACCAGGTGCTCAAGATGCGCGGCCTGACCGAAGACGACGTGCGCAGAGCCTTCCGCGATCAACTGATCCTCGAAAAGGCCGTCGGCAAGGACGTGACGGTTACCGACACGCAAGTCGCCGCCTACTTTGCGAAAAACCACGCGCAGTTCGATACGCCCGAAAAGATTCAGGCGCGCCACATCTTGGTCAACGATCTGGCGACGGCCAACAAGGTCGAGGCGCTGCTCAAGTCCGGCAAAGACTTCGCGCAGCTCGCCAAGCAATATTCCAAAGACCCCGGCAGCAAGAACGTCGGCGGGGAACTTCCCCCCTTCGGACACGGACAGATGGTCAAGCAGTTCGATCGCGCCGCGTTTTCCTTACCGGTCGGCAAGATCAGCGCGCCGGTAAAATCGCAGTGGGGCTATCACATCATTCAAGTCGAAAAGATTCAGCCGGCGGTCGTGGCCACGCTCGCGAGCACGCACGACAAGATCGTCGACCTCCTGCGCCAGCAACAGGAAGGCCCGCTGGTCGGTCCGTTCTTCCAAGGGTTGCTGGCTAAGGCCAACATCCACGTCATGGATCCGCGCTTCGACGGGCTCTTCCCCAGCCCGGCGCCGAGCGTCGCACCGGCGACCGCAGCACCGGCCGCGACTGCCACGACGGCTCCCATGGCACCCGCCACGCCGGTACCGGCCGCGACCAAGTAATCGCGACCTCAACGGCAAGCATCGAGGCCTCGGCTCCTTTTGGAGCCGGGGCCTCGTCATATCCGCGCCGAAGCGCCGCACCATGTCCGCGCATCATTCGTTCGACGAGCTGGTCGAGATCATGGCGCAATTACGCTCGGGCTGTCCGTGGGACCGCGAGCAAACCCATCGCAGCTTGATCCCGTACTTGATCGAAGAGACGCACGAAGTCGTCGACGCGATCGAGAGTCGGGACTCGGACGGCCTTTGCGACGAGTTGGGGGATCTGCTCTTGCAGATCGTCTTTCACGCCCAACTGGGTCGTGAGGAGGGCACGTTCGCCATCGCCGACGTGATCGACGCGCTGGCCAACAAGATGATCCGTCGGCATCCGCACGTCTTCGGCGACGCCGTCATCGAAGATACGGACGCGCAGTGGCGCAGTTGGGAACAGCTCAAATCCCAAGAGAAGACCGGATTGGAACGCGAATCCCGTTTGGACGGCATTCCCAAAGCGCTGGGCGCTCTGCAGCGCGGCCAGCGCATGCAGGAAAAGGCCGCGCGGGTCGGCTTCGATTGGCCCGATCTTTCCGGCGTGCTCGACAAACTTCATGAAGAACTCGGCGAGCTGGCGCAAGCGCGGCGCGATCCGCACGACGACGCGCACGTCCGCGAAGAGCTGGGCGACGTCCTCTTCACGCTGGTCAACCTTTCGCGCGGCATGGGCATCGACGCCGAGGGAGCGATGCGCGAAGCCAACGAGAAATTCTATCGACGCTTCGGCTTCATGGAACGGCGCGCCGCGCAAGACGGCAAAGCCCTCAACGACCTCTCGCTTGAAGAACTCGAGGAACTGTGGCAACTCGCCAAACTTTAACCGGCCTTCTTCGCACGCGCATGAGCGCTCACGACGCCCACTACGGCGGCAATCTCGTCGACGGTGCTCGGATGCTCGCGCTCTTCGGCGACGTCGCGACCGCCCTGCTGATCGAACTCGATGGCGATGAGGGTCTCTTCGTCGCTTACGACAAGGTCGAGTTTCTCGCCCCGGTCTACGCCGGCGACTTCATCGAAACCACCGGCACGATCGTCCACGTCGGCAACACCTCGCGCCGCATGGAATTCCAAGCCCGCAAAGTCATCGCCGCGCGTCCCGACGTCAATCCCTCCGCCGCCGACGTTCTTTCCGACCCCATCATCGTCTGCCGCGCATCCGGAACGTGCGTCACGCCCGCCGAGAAGAAACGCACGTAGCGCACTGTGTCATGGCGAGCGTAGGCGCGAAGGCGCCGGAGTCGAGCCACCGACGCAACGTCTGGCGTCGCGTGGCTCGACTCGCCTGTCCTGAGCGTAGCGCCGCAGGCGCGAAGACGAAGGGCTCGCCATGACACCAACAAAATCGACAAGGCCGAGGACTTGCCTGCCGCAACGCTCCCTTACACCAGGCGTTCGTGGGTGCGTTTTTTCCAGTAGAGCGTGTAGTAGCGGTATTGTAGGAGCAGCACGACGACGTAGGAGATCGGGTAGCCCATCCACACGCCGTTGAGGCCGTAGTAATGCATGAGGATGTAGGCGGCCGGCACTTCCACGGCGACGATGGCGAAGATGCCGTTGACCGTGGGCCACAGCACTGTTCCGCTCGAACGCATGACGCCGCTGAGTACGGAGCTGTTGCCGAACAGCAAGTACGACCAGAGCGTGATCATCAGCAGTATATGGGCGATGTCCAGCGTGTGCACGTCGGTGATGAACCATCCCAGGATGAACCACGCGCACAGATAGCAGACCAGGATGATCGCCCCGCCGATAAGGTAGTTCAACGCGATCGCCGAGCGAATGACGGCGTTGAGCAGATCCTCGCGCTTGGCACCGATGCATTGTGCGCCGAAGATCGAGGCGCCGATGCCGATCGAGATCGCGGGGAACTGCACGTAGCCGATCACCTGGTTGACCGCGCCGTATGCGGCCGTCGCGCTGGAGCCGTACCGGTTGACGAAGTCGATGATCGCGATCTCGGCGATCGCCACCATCATCACTTGAAGACCCGTGGGAACGCCGATGCGTACGACCTGCCAGAGCACCTTCCAATCCACCAGCATGTCGCGAGCCGTCTCGCGGTCGAACTTCAGCGGGTGGTTCATGCGTGCCAAGGTTATCAGCAGGGCGGCGAACGCGACGGTTTGGGAGATCCACAGTCCCGCGATCGGCGCGCCCAAGATGCCGAGTTTGGGCAACCCGAACCAGCCGGCGATCAGCACGGGCGTGATCGCGATGGAGATGACGGTGCTGACGATCAGAAAATAAAACGGCGTGGTCGAGTCGCCGGTTCCGCGAAGGAACGTCGTGTAAGCCAGGTATGGGAAAAAGATCGGACACGACAGGAAGACGACGCGGGCGTATGCGTCCGCATCGGCGAGAATATTGTGCGGCGTGCCCAGCGCCGCGAGCAGGGCCGGCGAGCATGCGGTGCCGACGATCGCGACGAGGATGCCTAAGGCGAAGGTCGCGCCCGTCACCGTTCCCGCAACCTTCTTGACGCGGTGTTCGTCGCGCGCGCCGAAGGCCTGGCCGATGAGGACGGTGCTCCCGCTAGCGATGCCGATCAGAAACGAAATCAGCAAGAAGACCACCGGAAAGATCGACGACGCGGCAGCCAGCGCCTCGACGCCGATCATCCGGCCCAGGAAGATGTTCCCCAAGGTTCCCGACGCCGATTGCAAGACGTTGCTGAGCATCAGCGGGATCAAGAAGACGACCATGGTCTTCCACATCGGTCGACTTTGATCGAAGACGTTGACGCCGGGCCGGCGCGCCTGGGTTTGGGCCATCCGCGCATTTTGCAGGGTGCGCCGGGGCACCCCTGCCCGGGCGTCGTATGATCGTGGGATGCGGTTGGACAAGTTCATGAAGGTGGCGCGCCTGTCGAAGCGGCGGTCGGAGGCGCACGAAGCGCTCGAACACGGGCGCATTACCAAAGACGGCAAGACGCTCAAGCCCGCATACGTGGTCAAGCCCGGAGACGTCCTCGAGATTCACTACGCGACCAAGTTCGTAACCGTGCGCGTGCGCGAGGTGCCGCTGCGCGTGACGCCCGGCGTCAAGGCCGCCGATCTGTACGAGGTGCTCGACAGCCGCAAAGACGACCCGAGCGACTGGATTTGACCTCGTCGCTGTCCGCGGACACCAAGGACGCGCTGGCGCGGGACATTCCCGACGCCCCGCACTGCCGCGCCGCGCTCTTGACCGGCTTGTCGATGTACGGCGCCAATACGCGCGGCGCGTTCGTCACCCATCGCAACACGGTCGCGCGATTGTTTCGCTCGCTGCTGCGCGCCGCCGGCGCGGCGGTGCCGTCGATCGACGCACGCGCGGGCGCCGGCCACGCCGCCTCGTTTGCGATCGTCGCGCCGGCGGTCGTCGAGGCGATGAAACGCAAGCCCACCGGAAAGTGCGACCGCCTGATGGAGGCGCGCGCGGCGTTCTTGGCGTGCGGCTCGCTGGCGGCCGGAGCGCACGGCTATCATTTAGAGTTCGTCCCGCCCGATCGCGAGCGGGCCGACCGCCTGACGCTCATGCTGCGGACCGCCGGACGCGAGCCCAAATCCATGATTCGCAAAGAGCGCATCGTGCTGTACTACAAGGATTTCGATGCGATTGCCGACGTTCTCGGAGCGATCGGCGCGTTCTCGGCGATCCTGCACCTCGAAGACGTGCGCGCGCTGCGCGAAACCAAGAACCGCATCCACCGGCTGGTCAATACCGAGGCCGCCAACCTCGAGCGGGTGGCGGCCGCGGCGGCCAAGCAGCAGAGAACCATCGCCTTTCTCGCCTCGGCCTACGGTTTGCACAACCTGTCGCCCGCACTGCGTGAAATTGCCGAACTGCGTATGGAACACGCCGAGGAGTCGCTGATCGAACTGGGACGGCGCTGTAACCCTCCCATCGGCAAGCCGACCGTCAACAGCCGGTTGGTCGCACTTGCGAGCCTCGAACGAAAACTGCAGGGCGGGCGGCGCCGGGCCCGGTAACACCCCCTCCTATGCGTATTGGGATCAACGGCTTTGGCCGCATCGGACGAAATTTCACCAAGGCGTTGCTCGCGCGCCATCCCGGCGTCGAGATCGTCGCCGTCAACGACCTCACCAGCGCCGCCGAGTGCGCGCATCTTTTCAAGTACGATTCGAACTACGGAACCTTTGCCGGAGACGTTTCCTCCGACGCCGAGTCGCTCACCGTCGACGGCCGGCGCATTACCGTGTTGGCCGAACGCGATCCCGGCAAGCTGCCGTGGAAGCACTTGGGCGTCGACGTCGTGATCGAGTCGACCGGCCTCTTCACCGATGCTTCGAAGGCGCGCGCGCACATCGACGGCGGCGGCGCGAAGAAAGTTCTGATCTCGGCACCGGCCAAGGGCGAAGACCTTACGGTCGTTCTGGGCGTCAACGACGCCTCGTACGATCCGGCCAAGCACCACGTCATCTCCAACGCATCCTGCACGACCAACTGCCTGGCGACCGCCGTCAAACCGATCGTCGAAGAGCTCGGCTGGGTCAAAGGCTTCATGACCACGATCCACTCCTACACCAACGATCAGAACATCCTGGACGCACCGCACAAGGATCTGCGACGGGCACGCAACGCCGCCACCAACATCATCCCCACGTCGACCGGCGCCGCTAAGGCGCTCTACCTGACGATCCCCGAGATCGAAGGAACCTTCGACGGGTTTGCCTTGCGCGTACCGACGCCGACCGTGTCGATGATCTATCTGGTCGCGCACGTGAAGAGGGCGACGACGAAAAAGGAACTCAACGCGATCCTGCGCCGCAGCGCCGAGGGCCCGCTGCGTGAGTACGTCAAGTACACTGAAGAGGAGCTGGTTTCCGGCGACTACAAGATGTCGCCGTACTCCTCGATCGTCGACGGCCTGCTCTCCAATGCCAACGGCGACTTGATCCAAATCGCCGCGTGGTACGACAACGAGTGGGGTTATTCGTGCCGCCTGGCCGACCTCACGGCCAAGATCCTCCACACGGCCTGATGCTGCGCGCGGCCGCGTTGCTTGCGACGCTCGCCCTGCTGCCGGTTGCGGCAGCCGCGTCGACGTTCTCGCTGAACGACGCATACAGGCTCGTCGGCTACAGCGCGCCGCGCTTCTCCCCCGACGGCACGCGGTTGCTGTTCACGCGTTCGCGCGTCGACCTGGAGACCGACCGGCACGACACCGAACTGGTCGTTCTCGGCGTGGCCGACGGCGTCGCGCGCGTACTCACGCAAGATCGTACGGCCGTTTCCGCGCCGACCTGGTCGCCGCGCGGCGACCGGATGGCCTTCGTCGCGCCCGACGACCAACATCACAATCAAATCTGGATTTTGCCCGTCGCCGGCGGCGAGGCGCAGCGCGCGACCTCCGCGCCCCAAGGCGTCGCACAGTATGCGTGGCGTCCCGATGGCGGCGCCATCGCCTTTGTCACCGCCGACGAGCCGCCAAAGAAAACCGGCGTCGCGCGTTTCGAAGATTCGTACCGCGTCACCGACAACGCGTTCACCTCGGTCGGCCCGTTCCGATCGTCGCACCTCTGGCTAGCGACCGCGAGTGGAGACGACGGGCGCGAAACCTGGACGTCGCGACGTCTGACGTCGGGATCCTGGCACGTTTCGGGCTCGACGATTTCGTGGTCGCCCGACGGCGCGACGCTGGCCTACGTGCGCACGCCGACCTCGATTCCCGGGGATGGCAGCGAGTCGACGGTGCAGCTGCTCGACGTCGCCGGCGGCACCAGCCGCGCGCTCACCGATCACGCGCGCTACGAATGGGACCCGCGCTTTGCCCCCAGCGGCGCGACGATCGCGTACGCGTGGGCTCGGGACGGCGATCCCAACAGCGAGAGCGATGTCTTCGTCAGCGGCGGACGCGGCGCGGGGCGCGACCTTTCCATCGGGATCGACCGCAACGCCGCCAACTATGCCTGGTACCCCGACGGGCGCGCCCTTCTTCTGGAAGGCAACGACGCAACGCACAAGACGCTCTGGCGATTGGATCTCGCGGGTCACGCCACCAAGATCGATGTGGGCGACATGGACGTCTTCGGTGACTTCGACGGTAGCATCGCGCGCGACGGTGCGATCGCGTTCGTTGGCGCCACGCCCAATCATCCGGGCGAAATCTACTACCTTGCCGCGGGCTCCAAGACGCCCAGACAACTGACGCACGACAACGATTGGATCGCGCAACGTTCGCTGGGACGCGTACGCACCGTGGATTGGACTGGCCCCGACGGCTTCGCCGAGGACGGCGTGCTCACGTATCCACCATCGTTCGACCCGCACGAGCGTTACCCGCTGGTGCTCGAAATTCACGGCGGTCCGACCGAAGCGACCACGACCTCGTTCGATGCCTTCACGCAGACGATCGCCGCGCACGGGTACATCGTCTTCCAGCCGAACTACCGCGGCAGCGACAATCTGGGCAACGCCTACGAACGGGCCGTCTATCGCGATCCGGTGATCGGTCCCGACAAAGATATCATGGCCGGCATCGCGGCGGTTAAGGCGCACGATCCGATCGACGCGTCGCGCGTCTGCGTGAGCGGCTGGTCGTACGGCGGTCTGATGACGTCCTGGCTGATCACGCACCACGATTGGCGGTGCGCGATTTCCGGTGCAGCGGTCGACGATCAGGTCTTGGATACGGTGCTCGCCGACGACATCAACGTCAACGAGTACTCGATGTGGGGGCCGCCGTTCGCGACTGAGGAAAGCCTGGACGCCTATCGTGCCGCATCGCCGATTACGTACTACCGCAACGTGCACACGCCGACGCTCATTCTGGACGACACCTTCGACGCGCGCGTGCCAGAGCCGGAATCGTACGCCTTCTTCCACGCCTTGCAAGACGCCGGGAAAACCGTCGAGTTCTATCAATGGCCGATCGCGGCACATTTCCCCGGCGATCCGATCCGCCGCAACGACGTCTACCGGATGTGGCTCGGCTGGCTGGACAAATACCTTCGCTAGTGTACTTTCGAACCATCGACGACCTCGACATAGCGGGCAAACGCGTGCTCGTGCGCGAGGATCTCAACGTGCCGATCAAAGCGTCGCCGACCGGCTCGGGACAAGCGATCGCCGACTTCACGCGCATCGACGCCGCCCTGCCGACCTTGCGTGCGCTAATTCGCCGCGGCGCTCGCGTCGTCGTTCTTGCGCACTTGGGGCGTCCCGACGGCACGCCCGACCCGCGCTACTCCCTGCGCCCGATCGCCGCAGCGTTGAGCGAACGCTTGAACCGGCCGGTCGCCTTCGCCGACGACTGCATCGGCGAAGCGGCCGCCGCGGCGGTCGCGCGGCTGCGCGACGGCGACATCGTCTTGCTCGAAAACGTTCGCTTCCACAAAGGCGAAGAGGCCAACGATCCCGTCTTTGCCCGGCAACTGGCCGCGTTGGGCGATCTGTACGTCAACGACGCCTTCGGCACCGCGCACCGCGCGCACGCCAGCACCGAAGGTATCGCGCACCTGCTGCCCAGCGCGGCCGGATTGCTGATGCAATCCGAGCTGCGAGCGCTCGGCGGTCTGCTAACCGACCCCACGCAGCCGTACGTGTGCGCGATCGGCGGGGCGAAGGTCAAAGACAAGGTCGACGTCTTCACCAATTTAATGGAGCGCGTGTCCTCGTTCTGCATCGGCGGCGGTATGGCCAACACGTTCTTGGCGGCGCGAGGCGTCGACGTCGGCGCCTCGCTGCGCGACGACGATCTCGAGCCGGCCACGCGCATCCTCGCGCGCGCCAACGAGCGCGGCGTCGCGCTCCATCTGCCCGTCGACGCCGTCGTCGCACCCAGCTTCGATGCCGACGATCGCGCTCGCGTCGTTTCGATCGGCGAGGTCGGCAGCGAAATGATCCTGGACATCGGACCGCAAACCGCACGTTCGTACGCCAAAGAGCTCGAACGTGCGAAAACGATCGTCTTCAACGGCCCGATGGGCGTCTACGAAAAGCCCGCGTTTCAAAACGGCACCAAGGTCGTGGGCGATGCGATCGCGCGCGCGACCGCCAACGGCGCGATCAGCGTCGTCGGCGGGGGCGATGCGGCCGCCGCGGCGCACCTGCTCGGCTTCGCCGAGGCGATGACCCACATCTCGACGGGGGGCGGGGCCACGCTGGAGTTTCTGGAGGGAAAGACGTTGCCCGGAGTGGAGGCCCTATGCGCCGGCTGATCGTGGGAAACTGGAAGATGAACAAGACCGTTGCGGCGACGCAAGCGTTCGTCGCGGCGTTCTTGCGCGAACTCGACACCCTGCCGCCCGACGTCGACATCGCGATCGCACCGCCGTTTACGGCCTTAGAGGCCGCCGGACGAGCGCTGCGCGGATCGCGTGTGGCGTTGTCGGCGCAGAACGTCGCATCGGAGCCCAACGGCGCGTTCACCGGCGAGATCGCCGCGAACATGCTGACGGAGTTGGGCGTGACGTCGGTGATCCTGGGCCACTCCGAACGCCGCCGCTACTTCGGCGAGACCGACCAGGGCGTCAACAAGAAAGCGCGCGCGGCGCTGGCCGCCGGTCTTACGCCGATCGTCTGCGTCGGCGAGTCCTCGCAACGGCGCGACGCCGGCGACGCCGACGCGTTCGTCGGCGCGCAGACGCGCGCGGCGCTCGACGGCATTGCACCAGGTGATTTGAGCAAGGTCGTGCTGGCCTACGAACCGTTGTGGGCGATCGGCACGGGAAAGAACTGCGAGCCCGCGCAAGCCGACGCGACGATGGCCGCGATACGGGCGTCGGTGGACGGCCTTGCGCACGTGCGAATTCTTTACGGCGGAAGCGTCACGCCGGCCAACGTCGCCTCCTACAGCGACCAGCCCAACGTCGGCGGCGGCTTGATCGGCGGCGCTTCGCTGGATCCCGTCGCGTTTGCCGAACTCATCCGCGCCGCCCATCCCGGGAATCGCGCGTGACCTACCGGCCGATCGTGCTGACGGTCTTAGACGGTTGGGGCTGCCGCGAGGCGCTGCACGGCAACGCGATCGCGGCCTCGAAGACACCGCATTGGCTCGAGCTTCTCGGGCGCTATCCGTGGACGACGATTCAAGCGTCGGGCGAGGACGTCGGATTGCCCAAAGGGATCATGGGCAACAGCGAGGTCGGTCACATGAACTTGGGCAGCGGACGTTTGGTCGAACAAGGCGTGACGATCATCGACAAGGATATCGCCGCCGGGGACTTGCCCAACAACGAAACCCTCAAACGGGCCATCGAGCACGCGAAGGTCGGCGGCAAGCGCGTACACTTCATGGGCCTGCTCTCCGACGGCCAGGTGCATTCGTCGATCGATCATCTGCTCGCGATGCTCGAGGTCGTGCGCTCCCGCAAGGTCGAGCCGATCGTGCACGCATTTCTCGACGGCCGCGACACGCCCCCGGAATCGGCGGAGACCTACGTGCGCCGACTCCAGGAGCGGCTGCGCGACATCGGTTCTCCCGCGGCGCTCGCCGACATCACCGGTCGCTTTTACGCGATGGATCGCGACCACCGTTGGGAACGCACGAAGCTGGCCTACGATCTGCTCGCGAACGGCAAGGCGGAGCACCGCGAAGATGACGCCGTGCGGGCGGTGCTCGCCGCCTACGAACGCGGCGAAACCGACGAGTTCGTGGCACCGACCACCGTCGGCGACGCGCGCCCTATCGAAGATGGCGACTCCTGCGTTTTCTTCAACTTCCGTCCCGACCGCGCGCGACAGTTGACCACGGCCTTGGACGCCGGAATCGGTCAGTACGCCTCCCACGGATTCGATGCGTTTCCCGTAAGGTCGTACGCAAACGTTCTCTTCGCCACGATGACGCGCTACGACGAGACGTTTACCAACCCCGCGCTCTTTGGGCCGCGCCCGCAGTTCGACACGTTCGGCGAGGTCGTCTCGGCGGCCGGATTGAAGCAGCTGCGCTTGGCCGAAACCGAAAAGTACGCGCACGTCACCTACTTCTTCAACGGCGGCCGCGAGGACGTTTTCGACGGCGAAGACCGTACGCTGATCCCGTCCAACCGCACGGTGGAAACGTACGATCTGGCCCCCGAGATGCGCGCGAAGGAAATCACCGACGCGGCGATCGCGTCGATCCAAGGGCGCGCGCACGACGTGATCGTTATGAACTACGCCAATGCCGACATGATCGGTCACACCGGCAAATGGGAGCCGACCATCGCGGGGGTCGAACTGCTCGACGAGTGCCTCGCGCGATTGTCCAAAGCCACGCTGGCGGCCGGCGGTTTGCTGGCGATCACCGCCGATCACGGCAACGCCGAAGAGAAGATCGACGCCGACGGCAACCCGCTCACCGCTCACACGACCAATCCGGTGCCGTTCGTCCTGATCGCCGACGATTTGAAGGGAACGCTCGCGCCGCACGGCAAGTTGGGCGACGTCGCGCCGACGCTGCTGGAGATCGTGGGATTGCCGGTTCCCGAGCGCATGACCGGCAACAATCTCTTCGTTCCCAACGCCTAGTGAGGTCCCGGATGTCACACGTTCCCAACGATACGACCCTCGCACGCGACGCCGCGATGCTCCAAGACGCAGCGGGCGGCCCGATCGACGTCGGCATCATCCTGGGCAGCGGCCTCTCCGACGCGCTGACGCAACTCGCGACGTTTACGTCGATCTCGTATGAAAAGCTCGGACTTCCGGTGGCCGCACTGGCCGGGCACGCCGGCGAAGCGCTCGTCGGTACCGTCGGCGGCAAGCGCGTCGTCGCGTTCGCCGGACGCGTGCACATGTATCAGGGCTTCTCCGCCCAAGACGTCACGGTCAACGTGACGCTCTCGAACCTCGCCGGCGCGAAGGCCTTGATCCTCACCAACGCCGCCGGCGCGCTCAATCCCGCATTCGCGCCCGGCCAGTTGATGCTGATCGAAGATCATATCAACCTCACCGGCGCCAATCCGTTGGTCGCATCGGGTTTGGAAAATCCGTTCGTCGACATGGCGCGTTGCTACAGCCCGCGTCTTCGCCACATCGCTCGCCAGGTGCCCGGCGGCGACGCGCTGGTCGAAGGTGTCTACCTCGCGTTGCTAGGCCCCAGCTACGAAACCGCCGCCGAAGGCCGCTACCTGCGCGGCGTCGGCGCCGATGCCGTAGGCATGTCGACGGTTCTCGAAACGATCTTAGCGCGCAGCAAGGCCATGGAGGTGCTGGGCATCAGCCTGATCACCAACGCCGTCGGCGCCGAAGAAACCACGCACGCCGAGGTCACGGCCGTCGCCAAATCCGCCGCCACCCGCTTATCCGCCATCATCGCCGGCGTCCTCGCAAGCATGTAGCACGCGACGCGGCGCGTCGTAGCATGGGTCCGCAACTGCGCTGAGGATACCGCGCCCTCGCTTTTCGTCTGGTTAATCGCTCGGTCGCGGCATCCTCAGCGCAGTTGCTCGATATCTGCCTTA
>DATCDS010000071.1:0-11274 GCA_036510515.1 Vulcanimicrobiaceae bacterium | reverse complement strand
AAGCACCCAGAGCGAACCGTCGGGAGCGGCGGCGGCAGAACTTGCCGCACCGGGAATCTGCGTCCAATTCAAACCCTGAATCGCGCTCTGCGGCCGAACGTTCATGACGCTCGAAGGAAGAATCGCGGTCTTGGCCATCGGTGCGGCATGGATCAATGCTGGTGAGACCGATTGCGGCGTGTCGAGCATGATGCCGCCGGTCTGCGGGGTCATGGGTCTTGAACCCGAGCATCCCGCTAGCGCTAAGCTCAGAGCAAGTGCGGAAAATACATAAGAACGAAAACTCATAACCCCTCCACCATAGCGGGCGAGCCAGCCGAATGCTTCAGGTGGCCCTTCCGACGAAGAAGATGCCGCACCTGCCCCAAAACACGCGACCGCCTAATCGAACCTTGTTAACAAACGGCCGATTTCGGCTAACACCCGAATGCGCCAAAACCCTTACTAAACGGGACTATTCGGCAGCGGGCGGAATCGGCCAGGACCGAAGCTCGGTTTCGAATTCCGCTGGACCACCCTGGGCGGTCGAGGCTCGGGATCCTTGCCTAAAATCTACCACCTAACTACCACCAATGGGGCGGATATTGGCGAATATCGACGGACGTTGGCGGATGACCGAGTCGCCTGAATCCCTTTATTTATCAGGGTTTTCCTCACGCCTGCGACCTACGCAACGTATCTCGTTCTTCGTTCGCATGTAAGGGGTCAGGAGTTCGAGTCTCCTCATCTCCACAAGGTTTACAAAGATAGGCATGGATCGACGTCGGAAAATTACTCGAACGTTTCGCCGAGACGTTCTCGATTCGCAATGCTCGATACTTAGCGCTGGGCGTCAGTCGACTCGTTGGGACTGGATTCGACGTCGCGGGCCCAATTGAGCCACGAAGGAACGCGGTCTGGAGCGCCACTTTGCTCGTGCGCGAAGAGGCCGGCGAAAAGGACGACCGCGCCTACTACCGCCGCGCACAGAAAACCGCGACGTGAGCGCTCGCGAATGTCGGCTTCTATTTCAATAGCGGGAGCCAGCGGTGCCAGGTTCTCAGACTCCGGCTGCGCTCGCGCGATGTCTGTTCGGTTGTCGTTTTTCGCGTATACTACTTCGAGGCCGATGATCATCGCTCGAAAATTGTTCCAGCCAGCCCTCGCTACTTGGATAAGATGCACGACGACGAACGCCAAGATGCCCAGCATGAGAATGAAGTGCTCGAAGCGGATCGCGGTCTGGCCGCCTAGTATGTTCGCGTATCCGGTCCAATCCTTAAAGTAAATAGGCAGCCCGGTAATCACCTCTCCGAGTCCCAGTAGGACTACGGCACAATAGGCAATTCGCTGAGCGCCATTATATTTTGCGAGCGCTGATCGATGCGTCTTCCCGCCGACATCATGAAGGACAACAAGGTAAGCGTCCTTCCAGGACGCGGCGTTCGGCACGAGGTCTTTCCAACGACCACTCCGCATGAGATAGAGCCCATAAAGCGCCCCGACGGCGATCATGAGAAACGAAAAGAGTACGTGCCAGACGCGGCCTTCGTCGTTTCGATCGTTGAGGTGCAACGCGGCATAGACGCCGGGCGAGAGCCAATGGCTCCAGCTCAGTTCGGGTGAGCCGCTTAGCAGCAGAAATGCAGTCCAGACGAGCACCGCGATGACAATCAGGTTTGCCCAATGGAGGAGACGTGCCGCGAGTGGATGTTTTGCATACGTCTGTGCGTAGGCGGGCGGGGACTCCGCCGCTCGATTTGCTGGTTCCATGTACTTCTTCCATACGAATCGCTCTCGGTTGAGGCCTGCCCGGAATATTGCTATCGTGGGAGATTACGACTACCCCAGAAAACGCAAATAGACTATTTGGGAAATAGCAGTCGAGGGACGGTAGCGAGCCATGCCCTGCAAGAACGCCAGGCGCTGCCCGTGAGGAGTGCGAAGCGACGCAGCATGGACCGTAGCGCTTCCCGGAACCTGCTCTTCCCGGTGCTCGCTGTGTTCGGCACGCTATTCGCGCTCGGCTTTCCGTCGATCAAGCTCGCGCTCGACCTATCTGCGGCCCCGCATCTGGTCACCTACGACGTCATCCGGGTGCTCTTCTCGGTCGTGCTTGCAATCGTCGCTGGCGCGACGCTGATCGGTGGGCGCTATACGGCCCTTTCCTTCGCGCTGTATGCGTTCGCGCTCTCCCGCGCGGCGCAACCCGCTTCGGCGTGGGGCTCCGTTGTCAACGCCGACTGGACCTGGCTCGCCGCCGCGTTCGCAGCGATCGTGGCGGGAGCGTCGATCTACGGGTTTGTCGCGCTCTGCTTGCGCATACCGACCGGTGAGGCGATCGGGCGCTGGCGCTTCGTCGAGCGGTGGCTACCAGTATATGCGGTGGTCGTCGGCGCCGTGTACGGCACCGCGGTGTGGCGGCCTTTCGCGTTTGGAACGCACGGCTTCAACGTTTACCTTGCGTTTGCGGCGCTCATCTGGATCGGCTATCTGTGCGGGTTTCTCGCCTATCTCGACCGGCGACGCATCGCCGTCGGCCAGGAACTGCTGCGCACGCGCTGGGTGGCGCTCGCGATCGGGGCGCACGTCGGCATCGAAGCGACGTTCCTCCTGCTCAACCTGCTCGGTTATCCGCAAGCCGCAGGGTGGCTGTTCATGTTGAACCCTGCGCCGTTCGCTTTCGCTTACGCCCTGGTGAGCTGGCGGATCGTGGACGTGCGAGTATTCGGCGGTCGCGCGATGGTCTACGCGATATTGACGTCGGTACCGCTATTGGCATTGGCCGTTGCGGATTGGCTCTTCGCGCGACGGCTCGAGGACGCCAAGCTCGCCACCGTCATCGAGCTCGCCCTCGCGGTCGGATTTAGCTTTTGGCTGCAGGCGCTGCACCGCAGGATCGATCGTTTCGTCGACCGGACGTTCTTTGCCAACCGGCACCGGGCGCACGCCGCGCTCGAAAAGATGGTTGCGGCGCTTCCGCTGGTCGAGCGCATCGAGACGATCGACACGATGCTGGTAAACGACGTGCGAGAGCAGCTCGAGCTGACCTTTGCGGCGCTCTACCAGCACGACGGCGAGAAGTTCGCACGCACCGCGGGCGCAGGCTTCGAGGGGCTCCCACAGCTGCTCGATGCAGACGATCCGCTGGTGCTCTATGCGCGTACCAGCCGACGACTCGTCGCGCTCGACGGCGTGCCGCATTCTCGCATCCCAATATCGTCGAAGGATGCGTCGCCGGCTTTTGCGGTGCCGGTCATGGGTGCGACGCGGACCTGGGCGATCGTGCTCTACGGAGAGCATCGCGGCGGCGAGCCCCTAGATGCGGAGGAGGAACGGCTGCTGATGCGCCTAGCTCAGGCCGCGGCCCACGCTTACGAACATCTGTTGCTTCAGGAACGCGAGCGTGAGATCGTCCTTTTGCGCGCCCGGATCGCGCCGGCCTAGCGCGCCGGAATTAGGGAAATCGCAGGCCGCTTTTCCAAGGTTTCGCGAGCGACGCGCGAACGGACCTAGGATGAAACAACCTGTGCTACGCGATCTGATCGCGTCGGGATTTCTCGCAGCCCTGTGCGCGCTCGTAGCGTGTCCGGCGGCGGTTGCCGCCGCTCCGGCCGACGTCGCGGTCTACGCCGAATATTCGCCCGCGAGCAAGGTGATAGCCGCCAACTGGAACACCCGCATCTTCGACAAGCGCGAGTTCCAAGAGGGTAGCCGGATCAGCCTCGAAGACGGGACCGGCGTCATCACCCTCCAACCCGGCCTCTATCACGTCACGGCGAGTTCGCTCGTGACCTATTTCGATCCCAGCTCGCCGACCACGACGCCGGTGAACGCCAATCCGCCCGGCGGTTATGCGCGCTTGCGCAACGCGGACGATCCGGCGCAGACGACCAAGAACGAAAAAGCCCTTGCGATCGGCACCGTCAGCAACGCCGATACGATCCCGAGTCTGATCGACACCTATCTCCGCATTACCAAGACGACGCGCATGGTGCTCGAGCATCAGATCGGCACCGAGATCACGGGCGTCTATCTGCATGTCTATACCGCCAACTCCGCGTGGCACGTGTTCGCCCGCATAGCGATCCAGCGCGTCGGTCCGTAGCGAACCTACTTGGGAGGGCGGGGGAGCGTTTGAAGCTCCCCCGCCTCCTACCGATCGCGGGTTTATCTAACGCCGGCGCTAGTGGCCAACGTTTGCGTCGAACTGAACGTAGACCGTACGCGGCGGCACGTACTCCATATTGGTCGGTCCGATACCGCCGCCCAATGCCCGATAGGTGTAGCCGCCGAAATACAGACCACCGGTCGCTCCGTTGTCCTTTCCGAGGATGTTGCTCACGCCGATCGTGACCTTCACATTGTCGTTTTCGGGTATGTCGAGCGCGCCGTCGAACAGCGTGAAGCCCGCGCGGCCAAACGAATTGTTCGGTCCGTAGGTCATGCTGCTCAAGCGCAGTTTCGTGGTATTGGCAAGCGTGTACGACAAGTCGACGCGTTCCTTGCTAAACGGATAGCTCGGAAGTTGTACGCCGTTATCGGGAAGCGGACCTAGATAGAACTCGCCGCTCGAGGAAAGCGCCGTCGAACTCTGATCGTAGGCGTAGTCGCGGAGCAGATCGATCGCCACGTGATAACCGAAGCCCACGCGCGGCTGATGCAGCACGTTGACCTCGAAGCCCTCGTTGAACAACTGTCCCTGCGAGGTCGGCCCGAGCGTCGACGTATACGGGGAGCCGTTGAACGTGCCGCTGCCGTCCTGTTCGAACGTCGCATAGCGATTGTAAACCGTGGTCTGGTAGAGGTCCGTCGAAACGAGACTGTCGGGACCGTACTTGTAGTCGGCGCCGATATCGTAACTGGTCGAAGTCTCTGGTTTGAACTGCGACGCCGGGCAGAACACGTGCTTCGCACAGCCGTCGATACCGACGCGCGAATACGGACTGATGATGCCCTGATACGGGACGGAGTATGCGCTGCCCACCGACGCTCGAACGCTCAGGTTGGCGCTCGGTCGCCACGTCAGGCCGAGGCGTGGATCGAAACGCGATCCAACGAAGGTCGTGTCCGACAAATAACCGCCGAAGGCGAGCTTGAGCGTTCGCGCGATCTGGTATTCTCCGCGCAGGCTCTCGGTCGTACTACGGACCGCGATAAGCGCCTGCGGATAGAACCCGATGCCATACGCGCATTGTTGAATTTGCGCTTCGGTTTGTCCGGGGTATCCGCACCCGAAATAGGGATCGCCGGTGGTTCCGCTCCCGCCCCAGTACCAGCCGCTGGAATACGCTTCGGTATAGTTGAAGCTATCGCTGTGCGTATCGTAGCCCAGCGTCACGCTGCCGCGATCGCCAAGATAGAGCGAGTACTGCGCATCGAAGCCACGCAGCGTGTCGGTGGTCAGTTCGTAGTACGGTTCGCCCGCATAGCCGTTGTCATCGGCATAGTTGAGACCGGCATCGGTGGAAAGAGCCGGGCTGCTGCCCACCCACAGGCAATCCGGCGAATAACACGGACCGATCGCGTCCGGCGCGGCGTTTTGGATGATGTTGCGGTTGATACTGCCGCCATAGGCACGCGCCAACAGCGTGCCCGATCCGATGACCGTACGGAACGAGCCGGTAAAGATCGGCTCGGTGTCGGTCTCGTACGTGTTCGGGTAACCCGCGTACAGGTTGATCGGAACGGTTTGCCCGACGTAGCCGAGATATTTCTGATTCGTGTAGTTATAGTCGAAGTTCGGACCGCTGCCGCAGCTCGCGGGAACCGTCCCACCATACGTATCGATGCACGGCACGATCTTCGCGTAGATCCAACCGACGTTGTTGCCGGTTTCATCGAGCCATGTCTGCGTGGAAAAACTGCTGAACTCGAGCGAGGTCTCGGGCGAGAAGTTATACGCGAGTTTGAATACCTGTCCGTCGTTCGAGAAATCCGAGGTCGCCGGATATGCGTAGTTCAAAACGCCGACATAGTTCTGACCCGACGGATACGTTTGACCGTTTCCGGTAAACGGGATCGTCGGCGAGGTATACGGCGAGAAGAACGATGCGCGCCCGAATCCGAAGATGTTGGCTGGATTCATGTAACCCGGCGTGGTAGTGCGCGCCACGGCCGCCAGGAATCCGATTTTCCCTACCGTGTCCGAAACGCGCACGCCGTACGTCCAGCCGCCGAACGAGTCGAACTGGGACATCAGGTCGGCGCTGTATTTGGTGCTGATCGGATGGGTCTGGAAGTTGACCGTACCGCCGACGGCGTCGGCAACGGTATTGGGAAGGCTGCCGGGACCGTTGCTGACTTCGATGCCACCCAGCAGAATGGCGTTAACGAACGTCGCGTTGAAGCCGAAACTGCCGTTGCCGATGGTGTTGACCGGATGGCCGTCGACGAGCACCTGCGACTCGTACGGCTGGGCGCCGCGGATCGCCAGCGCCGTGTTCGCGCCGGGCTCGTTCGAGCCGCCGCCCACGCGGTCGACCTCAACGCCCGGGATCTGGTCGAGCAGATTAACGACCTGGTTTTGCCCCTGGCTACGGATGGTCGCCGCGGACATGATGGCCGAAGAGGCCGCCGAGGCGGAAACCGACGTCGAGGAGCTCGTCGAAACGTGGGCGATCGTCGTTAACGATTCCTCGACGAGCGTCGTCGCCAACGCCACGCTTTCGCCGGTGAAGACCGTCACGCTGTCCTGACGCGTCGCGTCGAATCCCGATGCCGAGATGGTGATGCTGTAGATACCCGCTGGGACGTTGACGGCGTAGCTGCCATCGGGCTTCGCCGTCGTCTCAATGTTGACCGGTCCGCTGATAGCGATGCGGGCGCCGCCAAGCGGATGTCCCGTACCGTCGACGACCTTACCGGTGATCGTTCCGGTATTTTGTCCCTGTGCATAGACCTTTGCCGCAGGCGTAAGCCCAACGGCAATAACCGCAACCATAAGCGCGGCGATAAAATAGCGAATTGACGATTTCACAGAGTCTCCTATTTCTCCGCTAACACCGAAAAGAGCCAGAGAGGGCACTTCGCTGGCGCTACGGGCACGCCTCCACCGAGTCTGGTTCTTGCTCCGGGCTCACCCTCCCGAAAGCCTCGTGGCCGGATAGGGGACGGGACGGGCCCATCTAACGCCCGTCTAACACATTTTCGAACACGTTTTTCAGTGAGCGTGGCCGGCGTGGTTCGCGGCCGCTACCGGGATGCTGGCAACGCGAACGGCATCGCGTTGCAGGGTGATAGCATCGGCGAGGCCACCTGCTCCGCTTGCCGTCCAGCGCGCGCGGACGTTGGCGCCTCGGTCGAGCATGAGCTCCGTCTCGCCGCCATCCGTGCGCGATTCAAACAGGCCGAGCGCCGCCCGAACATCATCCGAAACCTCGACGATCAAAGAAACCTTGGCTGTTGATCGGTCGAGGGCGACAGCAACGATGTGCAAGCTCGCCGGGGCGAGTCGCGGTTCCAATCTCGTCAATTGCTCGAATCGCGCACGCGGCGCGTGCGCCGAGAACAAGACGAGCAGAACCGGTCCATTCTTGAGCGTTTGGCTCAACGTATTCTGCTCGCCGTCACGTTCGAAGGCGAAATCCGGAAGAGGCGGCGCGGCCGCCGTACTGATTTGCGCGCCCATTTTGTCCGTGAGGGCACCGGCCGCGCGTGCCAGCAGAAAGTCGATCAGATTCCACCGCTGGTCGGGATTCAGCTTGTCGGCGAAGCCTGGCATCACCCCATTGTCACGCCCGTTGCTCACCCACCAGTAAATTTCTCCAACCTTGTGCGCGAACAGGTGCGGCTCGGTCAAATCGGCCGGACGAATAGGGAGTTTGCCGGCAAGTGGGCCGTCGCCGCGGCCGGTGGCTCCGTGGCACGCGGAGCAATTCTCGGCGTAAAGTGGTGCACCGCGCGCTACGAATGGTGCCGCGTAAGGCTGTGTCGAGGCATAGAAGCTCGTAGGGTACGCGCGCACGATCCCCGGTCGCAGCGCAACCCAGCTAACACTACCGAAAAGGATGAGGCACGCGATGGAAGCGGCCATTTCGCGATAGCGTCTTCTCGCAGCAACAAATGCCGCGGCCACGACACAAAGCGCGAACGCGACAGCGGCAACGTAGAGCACGGTCTGCGTGCCTGCTGGGACCTCGCTCAGATCGAGCCGGAACGGGAGCGGCCAGCGTGGCTCGGTGTGAAGCCCTGGAGGCAATATGCCGATGATGCCGACAACGGCGATTACGAAGACACCGAGGCTTGCTTCGATCGACGCGTTGCGACCAACTTGGCCGACTGCGCGCAATCTGACGGCGGCGTCACTCGCGACGTCGGCAAGCTGCGGTAGGAGCCGGCGCTGGTTGACGCTCGCGAGCGCAATCATCGTCGCGAAGAGTGCTATCTTGACCAGCAAAAGTTGACCGTATAACGTCCCGAGCAACGCCGGAACGCTGCCGGACAAGAACCACGTATTCACGACACCCGTCACGAGCAACGTTCCCACGCACGAAAGGCCGAGCACCGAGAAGCGCAGCGTCGCCGCTCGCGCCACGTCCACCGCTTCCGGGCTGCCATCGCGCCGTGCTTGAGCAAGCAACATCACGAGCGGCAGCAGCGCGCCGAGCCAAGCGCCTGCAGCCAGCAGATGCAAGATGTCGGCGGGCAGATGGATGGCGTCGAACGGCACATCTTCGGTCGCCGCCCCATGGCCTGCCCACGCCAGTGACGCGATGAACGCTGCGGCAGCCAGCAACCCGATCCATCCAGCCACGTGCTTACGAGGCCGTCGCTGCACCGCAAGACAGATGGCTAACACGATAACGAGCGCTGCGCGCAGATTCCAATCTTCACCGAAGTGCGTTTGCGTCAAGACGATGCCGACGACACCACCTCGTAAGACCGCAGCGAGCGGCATCCCGCTCATACTTGATGCGACCATGACAAGCCAAGCGGCGCCGCTCGCGAGTGCAACGAGCAGGCTCGCCCAGGCGAGCCCGAAGAGCCCTCGGTCCAGCCGCGCTTGAAACGCTTGCGCGGCCTTTGCTCGGTGAAACGCCGGCCATGCGATCAAACACCAGAATACGAACGTGCCTTCGAGCGAGACGGTCGCCGCATAGTGGAGAAAGCGCGTCGCGCTCAAGAGCGGATCGATTTTTAGCCCTTCCCTACACGGAAGGTGAAGTCGCCCTCGGTCGTGTGCGTATCGACCGACAGAACGTGCCATTTCACCGTATAGGTCCCGGCCGTCAAGTGCTTCAGATTGACATCGAGCTCGGATTGGTTCCTCGGATCGAGCGCCGCAGGTCCGTCATTCATCGACGCCCCCGACCGATCGGTAACGGTTACCGAGCTAAATGCCGGCTCGACTTCTTGCGTGAACCACAAATGGATGACGCCAGGAGGGGCCGGCACCGTGCTGCCCACCGCCGGATCGGAATGGTCGAGGAATGCGTGCGCCCGCACCGCCGCGGGCGCGATAAGCAGTACGGCGAGCGCGAACGCCGCCACGATTACACGCGTAGCCATCATTTCCAAAGATTCCTGTTGATGAGCGGTTTGCCAAACCAGCTCTTATAGTAGGCGTCGAGAAACGCGTGAAACTGAATGACGAAGCCGGTGCCCTGCACTTGCCGCGTAGCCCTGCTGGCTGGGATGACTACCTCTGCGCCCAGCTGCCACGTGTTGGCGTCGTAGAGTACCCCGGGCGCAATCGTTCCGGTTGGTGAACCGCCGTCTGGGCTGGTCATCGCGACCTCGACGATCGGCGTCATGCGCATCAGGAACTGCGGCGCGTGCTGCGCCTTAACGTTCTGCTGCAGATAGGGCAGCGAATATTGCAACGATGCCGCATACGACCATGCACTCGGACTCAGGCTCGGCGTATCGGAAAACACGCGGCTCACTTCGCCGGTGACCGCAAAGGGGCGCAGATAGCCGGTTGTCAAGTCGCCCAGACCCTTGCCGAAATAGAACGTTGGCGCCGTGCTGCCGACGCTCTCGATTGCGCCTCCGTTCCGCAACTGCGCCGAACCGGTTCCCGGTATTAGGCGGACCAGGCCCACCGACCAGGTCGCCTCTTCGTGTTCATGGCGCGTGATGCATGGATGCTGATCCTTGAGGGTCACCGTAATGTTGTCCCACCCTCCTAATTTCTGGGTTGGACTGTGCTGAGTGAGATAATTACCGTTGATGGCGAAGCCCAGATCTTCGGTGATGGTCTTGTCCCATTCGTACCCGTAGTCGTTGCTTTGCGCGGACGACGTCGGGGTTAGCGCGATCGTCGGCAGCGATACTTCGTCGCTCACTCCAGGGTCGTCCATGGTCAGCGTGGTGGGAAACACGCGGTCTCCGCAAACGACGTGCGCCTGAGCGACCGAATGCATCATCAAGATGAATGCGGCGCCAGGTAGGATCGCACGAAAAGCCGTGTGCGGTTTGGCCTTCCGGCCTTTGAGAAGGTACGTCATGGCATTCTCCAACCGATGACTGGGCGGTTTGACGGCGGGCAAACTCTTCCCCTTTCAAGGAGTCAAGTCACCAAGCGCTTCGCGAGCCGCGTAGATTTTGAAAAGGGCGGAAGCCTCAGCGGTTGACGGTGCTCATATCGGCGTAGCGTTCGCCCGACGTCGCCCCCTTGGGGGCCGCCTCTGCGATGCGTGCGAGGTCGTCGCCGGTCAAGACGACGTCGGCCGCGCCGACGTTCTCTTCGAGATATTTACGCTTCTTGGTGCCGGGAATCGGCACGATGTCATCGCCTTGAGCCAACAGCCACGCGATCGCGAGTTGGGACGGCGTACACTTTTTCTGCTCCGCAATTTCCTTGACGCGCGCGACGAGCTGCAGATTCTTTTCGAAGTTCTGACCTTGAAATCGCGGATGATTGCGGCGGAAATCGCCGGCCGGAAAATCGTCGGGTGATTTGAAAGCGCCAGTTAGAAAGCCGCGGCCCAGCGGGCTGTAGGCAACAAAACCGATGCCTAACTCGCGGATCGTCGGAAGAATCGCGTCCTCGGGGTCGCGGGTCCAGAGGGAGTATTCGGTTTGCAGCGCGGTGATCGGATGCACTTGATGCGCCCGGCGAATCGTTTCGGGTTTTGCTTCGGACATGCCGAGGTACCGCACCTTACCGGCTTTTACGAGTTCGGCCATCGCGCCGATCGTTTCTTCGATCGGCGTCTTGGGATCGACGCGATGCTGGTAGTACAAATCGATGTGCGAGACGCCCAGACGTTTGAGCGATGCATCGCAGGCGGCGCGCACGTAAGCGGGGCTGCTATCTTGGCCTAGGAACGTGCTGTCGGCACCGCGCAC
>DATCDS010000070.1:0-10830 GCA_036510515.1 Vulcanimicrobiaceae bacterium | reverse complement strand
CGGGCCCTGTAACGGCAGCGGTTGCCAAACCGCTGCCGCTACCCAGCAGCCCACGATGAACAGCGGAGACTTCTACTACGTGTCGGCAATCGGGTTCGATTATCCGGCATTCGAAGCGTCGCCTCCGGGCAACATCGCACCCAAGCCCACGATCGTTGGCGCGAACGGACAGGCGGACATTACGATGTCGCCGGTCCTGCTCGGACAGCTGCCGTAGGCTAACTCACAAGGTGAGAAGGGAAAGGCCCGGCTTTTAGCCGGGCCTTTCTTTTTTGTGTCGAATCGGGTGCCGCCATGCAGCATGGATTTCAATGCGAAGATTGCGAGGTTGCGATCTTTCCGACGACGACGCGCAGCGAACTCAAGTGGCTACGCGACCGCGTTCACGTCGTGCGTGAAGTTGCCAAACATTCGGATAATGGCTTGGAAACCTGGATGATGGATGGGCTCGCGTTTCTCAACGACCACGCCGGGCACAGCATTTTGCTGGTCGCCCGGCGCTAATCCCTACCTTGCGGTTACGGGGTCGGAACGCGGAGCTGTTGGCCGGCCTGAAGCGTGACCGAACGCAGGTGCGACGCCTGGGTGATCTGATCGATCGTTTCTTGCACGTCGCCATCGGGGCCGGTGTGGGCGGCGGCGATCGTCCAGAGCGTATCGCCGGCACGGACCGTTACCGTCGCGTAGTGCGAGGCACTCGCGGCGTAGAGGCGGGTCCCCGAGAGGGTCGGCAGGGCCACCAGCAAGCTGAGCGCGGCCAGCGCGATCACCGGCATCAGGGTTAGTTTTTTACGCTTGCGCACGATGGTTGCTCCTTACCCTATCTTGTGGCGAACAGTTGTTCGAGAACTATGCTGACGTTATCTTGGGCCAAACGCCTGTTCGTCCACTAGATTTTACCATACCCACTTGAGCGGGTGTCAAGACATTCTCGAACATATGTTTGCCCTGGAACGGCGTCTGTGCTAAGGTATAAGCACGATTCATGCCATATGGGTGGCATTTAGGCGTTTGAGAACCCAAAAGGGAGCCAGCATGAGCGAAAAACCGACGACCGAGCGCCAAGGGCGGATCCTCGAAGTGATCCGCGAGTTTACCGCCGAGCATGGCTACCCGCCCTCGGTCCGCGAGATCGGGGAACGGGTCGGCCTCTCGTCGTCGTCGACCATTCACTCGCACCTCAAGAGCCTGGAGCGCAACGGGCTGCTCTCCCGAGACCCCACCAAGCCGCGGGCCCTGCGCCCGTCGGACTACGGGGCCCCCTCGCCGATGCCCGATGCGATGGTCATGCCGATCGTCGGCAAGGTCGCTGCGGGCGTTCCGATCACCGCCCAGGAGAACTTGGAGGGCGAGTTCCTGTTGCCGGCGTCGTTCCTACCCCGCACGTCCGACGGCTTTATGCTTCGGGTTGCGGGCGATTCGATGATCGACGCGGGCATCCTCAACGGCGACCTGATCGTCGTCCGTCCCCAGAAAACCGCGCAGAACGGCGAGATCGTCGTGGCGATGCTCGAAGGCGATGCCACGGTCAAGCGCTTCTTCCGCGAAGACGGCCGTATCAGGCTGCAGCCGGAGAATCGCACGATGGCGCCAATCTACGCGAACGATGTCGATATCGTCGGACGCGTCGAAGCGCTCGTCCGCAAGCTCTAGCCCGCTTTTCCTCTGGTTCGATCGCCGCATCGTTCCGGCGCTGCGCCATTTCGGCGAGCGTCCGGCGATCGTTGCCATTCGCGAATCGCTGCCGTGGTCGTTCGGCGGCATGATCGTCGCGCTGGCAGTCCTGGTGTGGATCGTGCCGGTTCCGCATACCGGTTTGGGACGCGAGTTGGCGGCGCGCTGGGCCGGCGCGCTGCTGCCGTCGCTGAGCGTGATGGCGCTGGCGCTGATCGCGATCTTGAGTTTCCGGCTGGCGACGCGCTTGGGGTACGCGGTCCTTGCCTTTTGTCCGGCGTGCGTCATCGCGTTCGTGCTGGCGCTGCCCCAACCGATCGCGCCGACCTTGGCCTATATGAAGACCGTCGGCGCGTGCGGGCTGTTTCTGGCGTTCGTCGTCGCGCTGTTGGCCGCGGCGGCGACGGCGGCCCTACGCCGCGCGATAAGGCGGGCGTCCGTTGCCGACGTGCTGGCCGCAATCGGCATCGTCGCCATTTTCGCGATCGCCTTTGTCGTTCACGTTTCGCTGGCGGGGGTGCTGCTGCAAGCGCTGGCGCCGCTGGGGGCGCTGGGCGATAGTTATCCGGCATTGCTGGCGATCGTAGCGATCGAAACGCTGCTGTGGATCGCGGGGATTCACGGGCCGGCGCTGTTGGCCGCAATCGTGACGCCGCTGTACCTGACCTTGCAATCGCAAAATGCCGCCGCGTACGCCAACCATCACGCGCCGCCCCACATCGTCGTCGTCTCGCTGTTTCTGTTCGTCTTTCCGGGCGGTGCGGGCGCGACCTTACCGCTGGCCGTGATGTTCGCGTGCTCGCGGATCGTGCGGCTGCGCAGGATAGGGCGCGTTTCCCTGCTGCCGGCCATCTTCAACACGAACGAACCGCTGTTATTCGGCGTGCCGATCGTCTTTAATCCCTTTCTGGCCGCGCCGTTCGTGCTCGCGCCGCTGACGATTGCCAGCGTCACGTACGCGGCGATCGCTGCCGGGTGGGTGAGCCGCCCGGTCAACTATATTCCGTCGGCCGTTCCCACGTTCTTATCGACCTATTGGGCGACGCTCGATCCGCGCGCGATCGCGTTGGTCGCGGTCAACCTCGCAATTGCGACGCTGATCTATTGGCCGTTCGTGCGCGCGTACGAACGTCACGAGGCGGCGGCGTGATCGGGTATCTCTGCGAGCGCTTTGGCATCGACGGCCCCGTACGAGCGGCCGCCCTGCGCGCCTGGGAACGCGTCGCGCCCACCCGCTACGACGCGCAAACGGCGGTCGCCGCCAACGTCCTGGCGGCATTTCTCGACGAGGGCGTCGTGGAGAGCGATTTGGCCGGAACCACCGGCTACGGGTACGACGATGCGGCGCGCGCACGCTACGAGTCCTTGCTCGCGCGCGTCTTCGGCGCGCCGGCGGTGCTGGCGCGGTTGTCGATCGCGAGCGGAACCCACGCGATCGTCGCCACCTTAGCGGCCTGCGTCCCCGTCGGCAAGACCCTGCTGGCGGTGACGGGCCCTCCCTACGATACCTTGCGCAACGCCATCTGCGACGATCGCTACGCGCTCACCAAGACGCAGGGCGTCGTCTATCGCGAGATCGGCTTGACCGCCGACGGCAACTTCGACATGCCCGCGATCGCGCGCGCGCTGGAAGGCGGCGACGTCGCCGCGATCTTCGTCCAGCGCTCGCGCGGCTACGCGCCGCGACCCAGCATCGACATCGCCAGGATCGAAGGTTTGGTCGACGTCGTGCGCGGCGTCGCGGCCGACACGCTGGTGTTGGTCGACAACTGTTACGGCGAACTGGTCGAAGCGCGCGAGCCGACGCACGTCGGCGCCGATGCGATCATGGGTTCGCTCATCAAGAACATTGGGGGCGGCCTGGCACCGGCCGGCGGCTACGTTGCGGGAAGCGCGTCGGTCGTGGAGCGCGTCGCCGCGCGCGTCTTCGCACCGGGCCTGGGCGCCGCGTTGGGTCCGACGCTGGGGTTCGGACGCGCGTTCGTGCAGGGGTTGTTCGTCGCACCGTCCGCGGTCGCACAATCGCTGCGCGGTTTGGATTTTGCGGCCGCCTTATTTGAGGAGCTCGGCTATCGCGTCGATCCGTTGCCGGGGGCGCCGCGAACCGACATCGTGCAGGCGATCGGCTTGGGCGATCGCGATGCGCTGCTGCGTTTCGCGCGCGGCTTGCAGGCCGCGATGCCGATCAATGCGCGCTTTACGCCCGTGCCCGGTGCGGTGCCCGGTTACGCCGATCCGGTCGTAATGTCGAGCGGATCGTTTATCGGGGGAGCGACGATCGAGCTATCGTGCGACGCGCCGTTGCGCGAACCGTACGAAGTCTACCTGCAAGGCGGCGTCGTCGCCGAACACGCCTACGTGGGGGCGTTGTTCGCGGCGCGCTGCGTCGTCGGCGAAGGTTCGCCGCCCAAGAATCCGTAGAACGAGTAGACTTCGCCGTCGGCGGTCGTAATGACGATGCGCGTCTGCTCGATTTCGGCCTTAACGACCGTCTTGCCGATCAGCGTTTCCAGCCGCTCCTGGGTTTGCGCGAACTCCAACTCGCGTAGGACGTCGGGTTCGGCCTCGACCAGCGCGAGGAGTTCGTCGATTCGATCTTTGGTTGCCACAAAGAACATCATCGACCGGCCGCTCGGATTTCTTAGCGTGCCGACCAGGAAGCCTCGCGTTCCAAGCGAGAAGGCCAGCCGGGTGACGTTCGTACTGGAAGTACTCAGCGGACCGCTGGACGGGAAAACCTGGCCATTCGACCGGGAGATCACGATCGGCCGGGACGACACGGTCGCCGACGCCTGCCTGGCGCTCGACCGCTACGTTTCGCGCTGCCACGCGCAGTTGCGCGCCCAGGGCGAACGCCTGCTGCTCACCGACTTGAGCAGCAGGAACGGCACCAAATTGGACGGCGCAGCGGTTACCGGCGAAGCCGCGCTGGACGTCGGCATGCCGTTCGTGGTCGGGCGCACGGTCCTGCGGGTCACCAAGAGTGCCTAAGTCTCACGGGCTCCCCGGGGCCTAACCTTTGAAAACCGTTGCCTCGATCGCTCGAGCGCGCGAATCGGTCGCCACGCTGGCCCGCCCCCTTGGTTTGGTTCCCACCATGGGCGCGCTCCACGCCGGGCACCTGGCCCTCGTGGAGCGGGCGCGAGCGCGGTGCGCGTCGGTGGTCGCCTCGATCTTCGTCAATCCGCTGCAGTTCGGCTCCCACGAGGATCTGGCCAACTATCCGCGCGACCTGGAGCGCGACCGCGCGCTCTTGGAAGGCGCGGGCGTTGAGGTATTGTTCGCGCCCGACGATGCCGCGATGTATCCGCCCAACTTCACCACGACGGTCGACGTCGGCGCCGTCGGCGACGCCTACGAGGGCGCGCTGCGACCGACACATTTTCGCGGCGTGACGACCGTGGTCGCAAAGCTGCTCAACATCATTTGTCCCGACGTGCTCTTCCTGGGGCAAAAAGACGCCCAGCAGACCGCGGTCTTGCGCAAGATGATCGCGGATCTCGAGATGCAGGTTGCCGTCGAAATCGTCCCGACCGTGCGCGAATCCGACGGCTTGGCCCTCTCGAGCCGCAACGTCCATCTCTCGCCCCAAGAACGCGCGGCGGCTCCGACCCTCAACCGCGCATTGCACGCGTTGCGCGACGCGCTGGCCGCCGGCGCGCGTAAGGACGAAGCGATCGCGCGCGCGCTGGGAGCGCTGGGTGCGTCGGCGTCGCTCGACTATTTCGATGTGGTCGATGCCGATACGTTCGTTCCGATCGATGCGCTGCGCGCGCCGGCGTTCGTAATCGGCGCGGCACGTCTGGGCTCGACGCGTCTGCTCGACAATCTCTGGATCGCGCCGTGAACGGCGCGCGGATCTTGCTGTGCGTGACCGGCGGCATCGCTGCGTACAAAGCGGCGGCGCTGACCAGCGCGTTGGTCCAGCGTGGCGCCATCGTCGACATAATGCTCGGCGAGAACGCCCAACGCTTCGTGGGCGAGCTGACCTTTGCCGCGCTCACCGGCCGTCCGGTGTATACGTCGTTGTGGGACGCGCCCGATCTCATCCCGCACGTGCGCCTGGTTCGCCAGGCGCACGTCGCCATCGTCGCGCCGGCCACCGCCAACACGATCGCCAACCTCGCGATGGGTCGAGCCGACGACCTGGTCACCAGCGCCCTGCTGGCCGCGCGCATTCCGCTGATCGTCGCGCCGGCGATGAACGACGCGATGTACGACCATCCGGCCACGCGGTCGCACCTTGCGACCTTGCGCGAGCGCGGCGTCGAGATCGTCGAGCCCGAACGCGGGTTCTTAGCCGAACGCGAACGCGGCATCGGACGACTGGCATCCCAGGAGCGGCTGCTCGAGGCGCTGACGATCGCGCTGGCGCGCACGCGATCGCTAGCCGGCAAGCGCGTGACGATCACCGCGGGTCCGACGCGCGAACCGTTCGATCCGGTGCGGTTTATCGGCAACGCGGCCACCGGCGCACAGGGCATCGCGCTGGCGCGCGAAGCGCAGATGCGCGGCGCCGACGTGACGCTGCTGCTGGGTCCGACCGCGCTGCGTCCGCCGCCGGGCGTTCGCGACGTGCGTTTTGAAACCGCGAAACAACTCTACGATGCCGCGTTGCCCGCGGCATCGGGGGCCGATATCGTGATCGCGACGGCGGCGGTGGCCGATTGGCGTCCGCTCGAGTATTCCGAACAGAAAATCAAGAAAGGGGAAAACGATCTGACCGTCACGCTGACGCGCACGCGCGACGTCTTGGCGGAGATCGCGCATCGCAAGGGCAAGACGTTCGTGGTCGGTTTCGCTGCCGAGACCGGCGATCACGAGGCCAACGCGCGCGAGAAATTGCGGCGCAAAGGTCTCGATGCGATCGTCGTCAACGACGTGACCGCTGGCGGCGCCTTCGGCGCGGTCGAAAATCGTCTGGTCCTTCTCCACGGAAAGGAAGGGCGCGTCGACTTGGGCACGGCCGAAAAAGCGGTCCTTGCCGCGCGCCTGCTCGACGCGCTGGAAACGCTATGCTGCTGACCATCGACATCGGCAATACCGAGACCAAACTCGGCCTCTTCGCACCGGGCGCGCAGCGTCCGACGCATCGCTGGCGCGTGACCACCGACGCGCGACGTACGCCCGACGAATACGGCGCGTTCGTGACGCAGTTGTTCGGCGCGGCCGAGGTGTCGCCGCATGCGGCGACCGCGGTCGTCGTCGCGTCGGTCGTTCCGCCGCTCGACGCGGTGGTGGAAGAAGCGTGCGTTCGGTATTTGAACGTGGCACCGGTCTTTCTCAAAGCGCATCGCCAGCGTCTGATCGACGTTCTGACCGAACGGCCCAACGAGGTGGGCGCCGATCTGATCGCCGTCGCGATCGGTGCGCGCGCCTTGCACGGTTCGCCGCTGATCGTCGTGAGCTACGGCACCGCGACGGTCTTCATGGCGATCTCTGCGGCCGGGAAGTACGTGGGCGTCGCGATCGCGCCGGGCATCAACATCTCGATCGACGCGCTGGCCGAACGGACCGCTAAACTGCCGCAGGTCGCGCTGGAAGATCCCGGCCGGGCCTTGGGCACCACGACGATCCAGGCCCTGCAGGCCGGCATCGTCTACGGTTTCGTCGGCCAAACCGAGGCGCTGGTCGGGCGCTTCCGCGCCGAGATGGGATGCCGGGCCCCCGTCGTTGCCACCGGCGGCCTCGCCGGCACGATCGCCAAGCACACGGATATCATTTCCGCGGTCGAGCCCGACGCCAGTTTGATCGGCTTGCGGCTTTTTCACGAATCCCACGCCGGCACCTCAGCATAAGACAGGCTGGCTGTCGCCAGCCCGTCGTTTTTTTTCGTAAGAAGGCGGTCGGGGGAGTGCCACGGACTGCGACGAATGTACTAGCCCCGACCGGCGGGTCCCCTTTTTCTCAGGAGCCCTGCGGGTTGCTACTTTCTTCGTTGGAGGACACGGCGTGAATCGCAAGCTTGTGGGAGCGTTGTTATCCATTTCTCTTTTGAGCGTCGTCGCTTGCAGCGGCAAGGGAACGACGCCTACGACCGTCAAGCAGCTGAGTCTGCCCAAGTCGGTATCGCCGGCATCGATTCATGCCGCACCGATGGCAAAAACGGCGATCCGTCCGGCCAGCGAAATGGCCAGACGTCCGCAAGGCGCCATCGAAGGCGCCAACTATACGCAGATTCCCGGCACGGCAAGTTCTGTTGCCGCAGCCGCGGACGGCTCGCTGTGGGCGCTGTCCGATCAGCCCAGCGGTCCCGATAAATACATTTGGCACTACGCGAGCGGTACGTGGACGAACATCACCGGGGAGGCATCGCAAATCGCGGTCGCACCCAACGGCACGTTGTACGCAATCAACTCCGGCGGCGGCGCGTACTCCTATAGCGGCGGCACGTGGACGGTTCTGGGCGGCGGGTCCAGCGCGATCACGACCGCGTCTGACGGTTCGTTCTACGTGCTGTCCAACGGCAACACAACGTGTTTAACTTGCCAGCCGGCCGATCAAGCGATTTGGCACAACGTCGGCGGAACCTGGACGCAAGTACCGGGCGCGGGCGTGTCGATTGCCGGTTCGTTTGACACGGGCACCTACGTGTTGACGGGTGGCAGCGTCGCCCCGGGCGGCTTCTACATCGCCAACGCCGAGGGCACCGTCTATTACGAGAACACGGACGGCAGCTTCGTGCAGTTGCCTGCAGCCGCTTCGATGCTGGCCCCGACGACCGTCGGCGGCGTGTTCGGCTTACAATATCCGGCCGACGCCAACGGCAGCGCGATCTACTACTTCAACTTGGATTCCCCGGGCTGGAGCCAACAAGCCGGTAACGGTGTGGACATTTCCAGCAATGCGGGACAGCTCTTTGTCGTGGCCGCTTCGGCCGGCATCTACGTCACGCCGGTAACGGCATCGGCGACACCGACGCCGACCGCATCGCCGACGGTAGCGCCGGCCAATGCGATCGCCAACGGCGACTTCGCAACCGGTTCGCTGGCCCCGTGGTATATCTGCTACGCGGCGCATTCGGCAAACTTGGCGCCAATCAACCCGAACCCGGCTCCCACCGGAGCCTTGGCGCAATCATCGACGGCGGTCGGCACGCCCCGTCCCGAGGTTACGCCATATCCGGTTCCCTCGGGAGTGCCGAATTTGGGGAACCAAAATGCGGACGCGACGGTCCAAAGCACGACGCCGACCGGTGACGTCGGAGGCTTCACGCACTTCGGGTTGGTCGGACATTCGGATTATCCGTACAACTTGAAGAGCGATGTCGGCATCTGCCAAGACGTGACCGTCCCGGCGGCCGGCGTGCTGTCGTTCTCGATGTACGAGGGCGGCAACGACGCGTTCGCGAACGCGGATACCGAAGCGGATGTCTATCCCTTGGGATCGTTCACTTCGGCGGTTTCCAACGGGACGACCTACTTCGCCACCAGTGCCGCGCCGACAGCGACGTTGTTCGCGGAGGAAAATTGCTACAGCAATCTCGGCCTGGAAACGGGAGAAGGTTCTTCAACCGTGGTCACGTGGGGCAGTTCGACGGGATCGGCTCGCGCGAAAGTCTGCGGCGATCAAACGGTCAACCCATGGCCGGGCGGCCAGTGGTACCAGCGATCGTTCAGCCTAGCGGCAGAAGGCGGCCAACAGGCCACGATCTTCCTAGGTCTCTGGCATAGCGCTGCCAGCGGCAACCCGAGTGCCACGACGTATTACATCTACACCTACTTCGCCAACGTGGTGTTGGCCGCGTCACCGACGTAGACGACGGCGTCGAACCCAATGGGGAGCCGGCTTCGGCCGGCTCCCCAAAAAATACCCCCTCGACCACCGCCACCAACGCCAACGAAGGTTCGTCTTGTGAAATTTTCTCAGCAACGTCTTGCATTTATCTTGGTCGTGCTTGCCGCCGGATGTTCTTCGGCGGGAAGCGGCCTACACGCACCGGCGCCGCTGCAGATGAGCATGCCAAAATCGATCTCGCCGGCATCCATTCATGCCGCGCCCATGGCAAAGACGGCGATCCTTGCGCCCGGCGCCATGGCCGTCCGACCGCAGGGCGCCATTCAAGGCGCCAATTGGTCGCAAATCCCCGGGTCGGCAAGTTCGGCTGCCGCGGCCGCCGATGGCTCGCTCTGGGTGCTTTCGACTGCGCCCAGCGGCCCCGACAAATACATTTGGCACTACGCGGGCGGGAACTGGACGAACATTTCGGGGATGGCCTCGGAGATCGCGGTCGCACCCAACGGCACGCTCTATGCAATCAACTCCGGCGGCGGCGCGTACTCCTACAGCGGCGGAGCGTGGACGGTCCTAGGCGGTGGGTCCAGTGCGATCACGACCGCGGCGGACGGCTCGTTCTACGTGTTGTCCAATGGCAACGGCGCGGGCAGCGATCAAGCGATCTGGCACAACGTCGGGGGAACCTGGGCGCAAGTGCCCGGCGCGGGCGTTGCGATTGCGGGTTCGTTCGACACGGGCTCGTACACGTTGTCCGGTGGGACGGTCGCACCGGGCGGCCTGTACGTCGTGAACGCCCAAGGCACGATCTATTACGAGAACACGAACGCGAGTTTCGTGCAGTTGCCGGCCAACGCATCGGCGCTCGCGCCGACCGCCGTCGGCGGTGTCTTCGCCCTAGGATATCCGGCCAACGCGGGCGGCAGCAACCTCTACTACTTCGATTTGAACGCGCAGACGTGGAGCATGCAATCCGGCGCCGGGGGCAGTATCTCCAGTAACGACGGCACGCTCTACGCGATCGGTTCGAACGGTGCGATCTACTCCACACCGGTGCAAAGCGCCGCGCCGACGCCCACGCCGCCTTCTGGCGAAGCCACAGCGTTTCCGACGCCCAACTCGACGCCCAATCTCACCGAATCGTGCGATACGAGTTCGCAGCGTTGCGGCGTACAGCGTTGGCATACCAAGACGCTCGACGACGTCAACGAAAATCTGGTCAACTGGACGCCGCAGCTGATGACCGTTACGCAACTCAATAATGTGCCGGTTCCCACGGGCTTCAACGATAACGGTCCGGGCGGTTCGGATAACGGCCGCTACGCTCCGTACGAAGACCAAGTCTATACCGTGCAAGCGCTGCTGGTTACGCGCAAGCACGAGACCGGCAGCAGCGGCGACGACGACTACCACGTCGAGATT
>DATCDS010000069.1:0-35783 GCA_036510515.1 Vulcanimicrobiaceae bacterium | reverse complement strand
AGACGTTTTGGATAAGGACATCGATCCCGACAGGATCGACGCGGTGGCATTGGGCGGGTCGTTGCTGGCCGTTCCACTGGGATCGATTGCTCGCCATCTTACGCGGACGCCCCCGCTGCAGAATCTGCTCGTCGTCGATGTCGACCAAACGTACTTGGGCGGCGGCACCCTGGGTCATTCGTTGGCGCGAACCTCCGCCGACCGAATGCGGCGCGGATATGGAAAACTCACCGTCTACCTGGGGGCGGCCGCCGGCGTCGGCAAAACCTACGGCATGCTGGATCGAGCCCAACAGCTGCGCGCCGACGGTGTCGATGTCGTCGCCGCCTATATCGAAGCGCACGGGCGCAGCGAAACCGCCGCGATGATCGATGGGCTCGAGGTCCTGCCGCACCTTCGCACCGAGAGCGCGGGCATCGCGCGCGAGGAACTCGATCGCGATCGATTGCTCGCGCGCAAACCGCAGGTTGCGCTGATCGACGAACTGGCGCACACCAACGCGCCGGGCAGCGTGGTTCCCAAGCGATACGAAGACGTGCTAGCCGTGCTGCGTTCGGGCATCGACGTGATCACGACCTTGAACATCCAGCATCTGGAAGGCCTAAACGACACGGTCGAGCGCCTGACGGGAACGATGGTCCGAGAGACGCTCCCCGACGATATCCTGGCGTTGGCCGACGAGGTGATCCTCATCGACGCGACCCCCGAAACATTGCGCACGCGCCTGCGCGAAGGGAAAATCTATCCCGCCGCTCGCATCGAATCGGCGCTTTCCAATTTTTTCCGCCGAGAAAACCTCGAAGCGTTGCGCGAGTTGGCGCTGCGCGAAGCGGTGCGCAACCGCACGCGCCGGCGCGCGCCCGCCCCGTTCGATCGCCTGATGCTGGGCGTGACCGGGCGACCCGGTGACGATCGCATCGCTCGGCGCGCCAGCGCGCTGGCGGCTCGGTTGCAGGTTGAGTTTGCAATCGCTCTGGTCCACCAGCCCAAACACCCTCCCGATCCGGTCGTTTGCGACGCGATCCGCACCGAGGCCCTGCGCTTCGGAGCAAGCTATACCGAGCAGAAGGTCGACGATCCCGCACGTGCGCTCTTGACGCTCTCTCGCGCGCGCGCCGAAACCGTGCTCGCCGTTTCCCAGCGAAGCCAGTTCCTAGGTTTCTTGAAGCACACGCCGTTGGCACGAATGCTACTCGACGCCGGTGCCCGCGAACTGCTCGTCATCGCCCCGAGCGAGGCTCGCGTTTCCAAATCAAAAGCTCTACCGACTTGACTCCAATGCCAGATTCAACTCGGTCACGTTCACGTGCGGCTCGCCGAGGAAACCCAGTTCGCGAGCGTGGACGTGGGCTGCAATCACCGCATCGACCGCCGCTAGCGACATCTTGCGCGCGGCGGCGACGCGCGGGGCCTGCCAGTAGGCGGACTCGGGGCTAATATCGGGATCGATCCCGCTCCCGCTCGACGTAACGAGATCCATTGGCGGCGGTCCGTTCGCACCGGGATTGGCCTTTTTCAATGCTTGGATCGTCGCTTTGGTCGTGCCGATGAGCTTCTTGGAGCTCGGGCCAAGGTTCGTTCCACCCGTCGAGGTTGGATCGTAGCCATTCTTTCCTGCAGCCGACGGGCGACCTTGAAAGTACCGGGGGTTGGTCCAGAGTTGCCCGATGATATCCGATCCGACCACTTTGCCGTGGAATTCGATCATCGACCCATTGGCTTGCTTTGGAAAGAGCACTTGCGCGAGGCCCGTCATCGCTAGTGGGTATATGAGTCCGAAGACGATCACCGAGAAGATCGTAACTCGTAGCGCGGTTCCAAAATAGCGAAGCATGTGCCTTTTCCTATGTTAAATGCGCGAGCGTAAGGATAACGTCGATCAGTTTGATCCCGATGAATGGGACGATCAGTCCGCCCAACCCATAGATCAGGACGTTGCGGCGCAGGGCCGCGTTTGCGCCCTGCGGGACATACTTCACCCCGCGCAGCGCCAGCGGAATGAGCGCGATGATGATCAGCGCGTTGAAGATGACCGCCGACAGAATAGCGCTCTGCGGGGTTGCCAGGCGCATCACGTTCAACGCACTCATTGCCGGATATGCGGCAGCAAACATCGCCGGCAAAATCGCAAAATATTTCGCAACGTCATTTGCAATCGAAAACGTCGTAAGCGAACCGCGGGTCATCAGCAACTGTTTGCCGATTTCCACAACCTCGATCAACTTGGTCGGGTCGGAATCCAAATCGACCATATTGGCCGCTTCCTTCGCGGCTTGCGTTCCCGAATTCATCGCAACGCCAACATCTGCTTGTGCGAGGGCCGGAGCATCGTTGGTTCCATCGCCCGTCATCGCGACCATCCGGCCGGCGGCCTGTTCGCGCACGATCAGCTGCATTTTGGTCTCCGGGGTCGCTTCGGCGAGAAAATCGTCGACGCCGGCTTCGTTGGCAATGGCCGCCGCGGTGAGCGGGTTATCGCCGGTAATCATGACCGTTCGAATACCCATCGAACGCAAGCGATCGAAGCGTGCCTTCATGTTTGGCTTGAGAATATCTTTGAGATGGATCGCGCCGATCACCCTATCGTTGCGGGCCAACAGCAGGGGCGTCCCGCCGCTGCGAGCGATCCGCTCGACGTCGGCAGAGAGTTCGGCCGATGCCTTGCCGCCCCGTTCGCGAACCCAAGCCTGGATCGAATCCGGCGCACCCTTACGGATCTTCGTGCCGTCGTTCATATCTAGGCCGCTCATACGCGTATACGCGCTAAACGGCACGAACGTCGAACCTTCCGGCATCCGATCGTGCTCGCCGGTCGTCATGGTTTGCAAAGCCAGCGTAACGATCGAGCGGCCTTCGGGCGTTTCGTCGGCAAGTGACGAAAGGTATGCGACCTTCGCGGTTTCCTTAGGATCGATCCCTTCGATCGAAAATATCTGGACGGCTTGGCGATTCCCCAACGTGATCGTGCCGGTCTTATCGAGCAGCAACGTATCGACATCCCCGGCCGCTTCGACCGCACGGCCGCTCATGGCAAGGACGTTGCGTTGCATAACGCGATCCATTCCGGCGATGCCGATCGCCGAAAGAAGTCCGCCGATCGTCGTTGGGATCAGACAGACCAGGAGCGCGATCAGCACCGTAACGGTTTGCCGGGCGCCAGCGTAGATCGAAAACGGCAACAGGGTTGCGACCGCGATCAAGAAGATGATCGTCAGGCCGGAGAGCAAGATCGAAAGCGCGATTTCGTTCGGCGTTTTCTGACGCTTGGCGCCCTCCACCAAAGCGATCATCCGATCCAAGAAACTCTCACCGGGATTAGCAGTCACCCGTACGACGATCCAGTCCGACAGTACGCGAGTCCCGCCCGTCACCGCAGAGCGATCTCCACCGGACTCGCGAATGACCGGAGCGGATTCGCCCGTAATCGCCGATTCATCGACCGTTGCGGCGCCTTGGATGACGTCGCCATCGGCGGCGAGCAGTTCGCCGGCCTCGACGCGAATCGTATCGCCTTTTCGAAGCAGGCCGGCCGGGATCGGTACGATTTCTCCGCTGGCCAGAACCTTGTTCGCCATCGTGTCCGATTTCGTGCGGCGCAAGAAATCGGCTTGTGCCTTGCCGCGGCCTTCGGCCACCGCCTCGGCAAAGTTCGCAAACAACACGGTGAACCAAAGCCACGCCGAAATGGCGAACTCAAAGTGCGCCGTCGGTGCGTGGGTCACGATACTCCGCAGAAAGAAACCCGTCGTGACGAGCGCTCCGACCTCGACGACGAACATGACGGGATTGCGGGCCATCCAGCGCGGATCGAGCTTCTTGAACGAGTCGCCGATCGCGCGTGTGATAATTGCGCTGTCGAAGAGCGAACTCTCCTTGGGGCGTCGGCCGATTCGGCGTTGTGAAATCATGGTTTAGAACGTCTTCCCTTGAAGGACGAGGAGGTGTTCGACAATCGGACCCAGCGCATCGGCCGGCAAGAATGTGAGCGCACCCACGATCACGATCGTGCCAATCAACAGTGCAACGAAGATCGGCGAATACGTGGTGAAGGTGCCCGCGCCGGCGGCGACGGCTTTCTTGCCGGCCAACGCTCCAGCCAGCGCAAGGATCGGAATCACCTCGATGAAGCGCCCGAAGATCATATTGATTCCGGTGCTGATGTTATAGAATAGGTTGGATCCAAGTCCGGCAAACGCACTGCCGTTGTTTGCGTTCGTGGAGCTAAACGCATAGAGTATTTCGGAGAAGCCGTGCGGTCCGCTATTAGTGAGGGTAGCCAAGCCCGCAGGGATCACAGCCGCAAGCGCGGTCGGAATGAGGACGAGCACCGGCGTAATTAGCACGGCAAGGATGGCGAACTGCACCTCGCGCCGCTCGATCTTCTTTCCGAGAAGCTCGGGCGTTCGCCCGACCATCAGCCCGGCGATGAAGACCGTAAGAACGACGAAGACGATCATGCTGTAAAGACCACTACCGACACCGCCGAAGATGATCTCTCCCAATTGCATGTTCGCCAACGGCACCAAGCCGCCAAGCGCCGTAAACGAATCGTGCATCGCATTGACCGCGCCGCACGAGGTAGCGGTCGTGACCACCGCCCACAGCGCCGACGCCGCGATGCCGAATCGGGCCTCTTTCCCCTCCCAGTTTGCTCCCGCGATGCCCAGATGATGGACCAGCGGATTCCCCGCCGCTTCAGCCCAGTAACAAACCGCAAACCCAACGAAGAACAACACCGACATGGCCGTGAAAATAGCCCATCCTTGCCGGGTATCTTTGACCATCCGACCATAGGTGTACGTCAGGCCGGCTCCCAGGATGAGGATGAGGAACATCTCAAACCAGTTGGAAAAGGGCGTCGTGTTTTCGTTTGGCGACGCCGAGTTCGCATTCACGAAGCCGCCGCCGTTGGTCCCGAGTTCTTTAATGGCTTCCTGCGAAGCCATCGGGCCCCCCGTGATCGTCTGGGTCACGCCTTCGAGCGTCGTGACGTTTGTGTTCGCGTGGAAGTTCTGCGGAACGCCTTGCGAGACCAGGATGACGGCGGCCACGATCGAGATCGGGAGCAACACGTACAGGCACGCGCGCGTCATATCGACCCAGAAATTGCCCAATGTCTTGACGGTCGTGCGAGCGAGCCCGCGGACGACCGCGATGGCAAGCGCGATGCCCACACCTGCGGAGACGAAATTGTGCCAAGCCAGTCCCGACATTTGCGAAAGGAAGCTCATCGTACTCTCGCCCGAATAGAACTGCCAGTTCGTATTGGTCGTGAAGCTGACCGCAGTATTCCAGGCGAGGTCCGGCGCGAGATTCCCGAAGTGATTCGGATTGAACGGCAGCCACTGCTGCGTGCGCAGCAGGAGGTAGAGATAGGCTAGGCTGACCGCTGAGAACGCAAGCATCGAGAAGGCGTAGCCCGTCCAAGCCATCTCTTCGTCTTCTTTGACGCCGGCCAAACGATACAAGAGCCGTTCGACCGGCACGAGCAACGGCGAGAGCCAGGTGCGTTCCCCAGCGAAGACCTTGGCCATATACAGGCCAACCGGCTTGGTCAGAGCGAGCACGACCAGAAACAAAACGATCGCCTGGGCCCATCCGATAACGGTCATTAGAACTTCTCCGGACGCAGCATTGCGTAGACGAGGTAACCAAGGCCGGCCAAGGTTAGCAGCAGGCCGAGAAGATCGTCGAATTGCATTGCTAGACCTTCTCCAAACCGTACGTGTAATATTCGAACACGACGAAGCACGCGATGGAGAGTAAGACGACTCCGATTTCCAACATTAGAACTGCGCTCCGATCTCAATGCCCAGACGGGATTGAACGCTCTTGAGTCCCGCGTTTCCAAAGCCAAGACCGGGCGTGAACTGGCCGAGATTCACGGACGAGTACTCGCCGCGAATGACGAAATGCCTCGCCCTGTAGGTCGGCGTCACGGTGATCGTCGACGCGCTGCTGCCCGGCCCGTACCCGAGGAAATCGGCGTTGGCGCCGGTATCCGTTGCGACGCTTCGATTGGAGGCCGATTCGTATCGTGCGCCGACCGACCACGTGGGGCTAAACGTGTAATTCGCGATCGCCGCGCCGAAGAAGGCTCGTTCGTCACCGTTAAAACCGATCGCCGCATTTTCGGGTGAATCGACCCAAAGCAAATAAGGCGTCAGCGTTAGCCTTCCAAACGTTTGGGTGAGCATCAGGTCGTACAGACGTTTGTTGGCGATGTTCGTAGTCGGGTTGGGTCCTTGCTTGGCGGGCGGTACGAGGAATGCAAACTGGACGTTCGTACTCGCCGTGGGCTGCCAACCGAACAGGCCTTCGAGCGAATTGAGCCGGCCGGAATAGAAGCCGTCGTTGTATTCTAAGTTGCCCGAAAATGCGCCGCGTACGTAGGTCGCGCGAATTCCGCGGCTAAACGTCGACTCGACGTTCCAACCCAGACCCCGCTGCACGTTGACGTTTTGCCAGGTGAAACCGCTCTCTTGACCGATCATGGTCGCAAGTTTTCCAGCGCTCAACGTCAGCGAACCGGTCGGGACGTACTGCACGTAGGCGACCGGAACGATGCCGAAAAGATCCGTATTGGAGCCGGTTTTTAAGGTTGGGTTCAAGACTTGCCCCACGACGGGGAAGGCGTACCCGCCGATGGTCGCGCCAAAGCGAAAGAGACCGGTGTTCCGCGTCACCGTCGTCATGAGGTTGCTAAAATCCGCGCTCGTTGCGTTCGAATCGGTGGTGCTGAAGCTATAACCCGAGACGTTGGTCTGCCACGTGATGTTGGGAATCGGAGCGGACGTTGGGGATGCAGATGGGGTCGGCGAAGGGAGCGCGGCAGCCGGCGTTTGGCCCAGCGCGGGCGCTGCCGCCAAACACAGCACCGCGAGCGCGATCGTGGGGCAGACTTTTTGAAGTGACATCGCCATTGATACTGCGCGTGGAAGTAAGGGTCCGCCATCCTCCGATCGGATGATCCGAGCGGATGCCCAAGAAGCGCCCGAAGGGCGTTCAGCTCTTAAACGCGGCGGCGGCACGCGGAACGGTAAACGCGGACGAAAGCAGCGTGGCGAGGACGACGGTAAAGGTCACGTCGATGATCGTGCTGCGCGCGGCAATTGACAGCGGAAGCGCGAGCGCCATCGCCAGCGATAGCGCTCCTCGGGCGTTGGCAACCTGGACAATTTTTAGCCAGGGCCGATCGAATCGTCCCATCGCAAGCGGCGTTAGGACGTACGCGAGGACGAGGCGCGCAGCCAGAATGCCGCACAGAGCGGCGGCGGCGGCAAGGGGCGCGTGCCCGACCCTCCACAGATCGATGGCCGCGCCGGTAAGCACGAACACGAGCGAGTTCGCGCACAGGGCCAGCACGTCCCAAAAACGCTCCACGTCCTCGACCACCGTAACGGTGATAAACCGGCGTTCGACCTCCCGCAGTGCGATGCCAAACGCGACCACCGCAAATACCCCAGACGCATGGAGGGCGTCACCGGCGAAGTAGACAGCATACGCACCGCCCAGAGTGGCGATGATTTGGGTTGAGGCACCGTGCCGCCGAATCACCAGGTGGGCGATCGCAAACGCCAACGTTATCCCGAGCGTCACGCCGACCAGTATCCCTAAGAGAGCGTCGGCCGTGGCCCACGCGCTCGATCGAACCGTCAACCCGCCTGCAATCGCCAACAACATCCCGCGATAGAGCACGACCGCCATCCCATCGTTGAGCAACGCCTCACCCTGCACGATCGTCGACAGCTTGGCGGGCACCGCTACGCGCCGGAAAATCGCGACGACCGCAATTGGGTCGGTCGCGCTCACCATCGCACCGACGAGCAAAGCCGGGGGCCAAGCGAACCCGCTCAGAACGAGTGCTCCCGCAACCACCGCCGTCGTTATCGCAACCCCGGGCACGGCAAGCGCGAACACGGGCTTCCAGACGCCAAGGAGCTGACGCGGATCGAGTTTCCAGGCCGCCTCAAAAAGCAGCGGCGGCAGAAACACGTACAACGTTGCAGCACCGAACGCGTAGCTAAAGCGACCCGGCTCGGCGAATCCGACGCCGATCCCGGTAAGCACCAGCGTCACGATTACCCAAAGCGGCATGGCGTCTTCGTCCTAACAGCGCATTCGCAGACTCACGTCGGATACATTGGCCATAGAGGTGAGCGTGGACTTCAAACAGGGTGATGCTAGCGGAACTCAGTGTGGGTACAGAAGCCCGGCTACCGACCTCAACCCTATATTGACAGACGCCAATACAATCAGTACCATCGAAGAATGTCGATGCAACGTTGCTGTCCGCCGCCTCCCGAGCTGATCGGCACAGATTTCACCTTGGGGGCCGCCCTGTTGAGGGCCGCGGCCGACCCAGCCAGGCTCTTGATTCTGTCGTGGCTGGGTCGCTCCGAGGACGAGATATGCGTTTGCGACTTCACGGACGCTCTTCCACTCAACCAGCCGACGGTTTCGCACCATCTCAAAATCTTGCGCGACGCCGGCCTGGTCACATGCGATCGCCGTGGCACCTGGGTTTACTATCGACTCGCTCCCGACGCGCGACAGCAACTCGCCGCCGTCATCGATGCCGCCCTCCCGGGGCCGACCGCATGAGCCTCGTCAAGCGCAGCGTCGCGGAAGCCCTAGGGACGGCGCTCTTGTTGGCCGCGGTCGTTGGATCGGGTATCATGGCGCAGCGCTTAAGCGGCGGCAACGTCGCGATCGCGTTGCTTGCAAACTCGATCGCGACGGGCGGTGTGCTCGTTTGTCTGATCGCCGCGATCGGGCCGATCTCCGGAGCGCATTTCAATCCGGCGATCACGATCTGCGATGCCTGGCAAATGGGAATGCCCTGGCGCGAAGTGCCGACATACATCGCTGCGCAAATCATCGGAGCGCTAGCCGGCACGGCCGCCGCAAACCTCATGTTCGGACTTCCCGTCTTCTTTGCTTCGCAACGCGTCCGCACCGGCGGGGCGATCTGGCTCGGTGAGTTCGTAGCAACGTTCGGATTGCTGGCCGTCATTTGGGGCTGCGTTCGCTTCAAAAACGGGCTCGTGCCGTTTGCCGTTGCCGGGTATATTGTCGGCGCATACTGGTTTACGTCGTCGACGTCGTTTGCCAATCCGGCGGTGACCATCGCGCGATCGTTGTCGAATACGTTCGCGGGAATCCGCCCGATCGACGTTCCGGGGTTTATCGCCATGCAATTGCTCGGCGCCTTGGCCGCGACGGCTGTTTTTGCGTGGATCGCACCGATCGAGCGACGCGACGCCCAAGCGGTCTTACTCCCTCACGAACTTCCGGAGGCGTCCTGACATGTCGGTAGAGAAACCGTTCGTTCTCTTCGTATGCCGTCACAATACGGGGCGCAGCCAAATGGCTGAAGCGTACTTACGGCATTTCGCCGGCGATGAGATCGAGGTGGCATCCGCCGGAACCGAAGCCGCAGACCTACCCAACGCCGCCGTGGTCGCCGCAATGGCCGACGACGGTATCGATATCTCCCAAGCGCGACCCAAACTCATCGACCCATCGATCGCCGCGCGCGCCGATCGGATCATCACGATGGGCTGCGATGTCGTCGGCGTTCCGCATATCGACGAGGATTGGGGCCTACCCGATCCCAAAGGCCAGACGCCCGAACGCGTCCGCGAGATTCGTGATATCGCCAAGGCGCGCGCCGCGATACTCGCGCGTACCCTTCTTGGACCTGCGTCAGCCAGCTAACGCTAACGAGCGTATCGCTCGTCAGTGCGTGTGGGTGAAGTTTCCGACGCGGACGTGCTGGTCGCGGATCGCAGCGATGGCGCGGCGCATGCCAAGCGGTTCGGCGGGTCGGCCGACCGTTGCGAAGTACCACTCGGGATCGATGTTCAACGTCCGCGTTTGAATCATGTCGACGCGTACGTCGCGCAGAAACTCCGCCATCGCCGCCAGCTCGGGCGCATCGTCGGTGACGCCCGGGTGGGTCAGCAGGTTGAGCGATACGCGCAGACCGCGTGTCGACGCCAGCCGAATCGACGCGAAGACGTCGTCCAGATCGTAGCCTTGCGGGCGGTAATAGGCCGCATACACCGACGGGCGAAACGCGTTTAGGCTGATACGAACCGCCTGCAAACCCGCGTCGATGCAGCGTTGTAGCGCCGAGGGCATCGAGCCGTTGGTGTTCAGATTGATCGTGCCGTTGGCACGCTGCCCCCGAATACGCTCGATGGTCCGCGCGATCGTCATAGAACGCAGCAACGGCTCGCCCTCGCAGCCTTGCCCGAACGACACGATGCCCTCCTCCGCGCGCTCCAAATGGTGGAGGGCGACGCGAGCCAACTCGGCATCGTCGGGTTCGTAGGCGATGCGCGTCTGCGGCGACGGCAAGCCCACATCGGGCTCGAGTTCGGAGATGCAGCCCACGCAACGAGCGTTGCATTTCGGCGAGACCGGGAGTGCCGCTTCGCCGCGTTCGAGAAAGACGTTCTGCGCGGTGAAACAGCCGTACTCGCGCGAACACAGGGCGACCTGGCGCAGGACGCGATTCCCCGGATCGGTCGCCAGGCGCCGGTCCAGGATCGCCTCGAGTTCGCCCGGGCCGTACAGGCGCGGGCGCCAATCTTCACCCTCATCCGTGCGCATCGCGGCGACCTGCAGCGCCTCGTCGACCACGCAGGCGAACGTGTACCCGAACAGCGGAAGCGCCGGCGCGTCCTCGTCCTTCTCGTATGCGGGCACAAGCAGGCGCGTGTATCCGGCCGGCAGCATCGCCGCCAGCGCGAAGCGGCGTCGCTGGGTGCCCGCGGTCGTGCGCGGACGCCGGCCGGGCAGGATGAGCGGCACCGCGCCGGGCGGAGCGGGGATCAGCTCGCCGAGCTTGGGCTCGCGCACGATGCCGCCGTCGGCTAGCGGCCGAAGTTTTTCATCGAAATAGATACGCGACGCGCGGTCGCAATAGGCCAATCCGACGCTCACGCCAATTGTTTTTCAAAGACGTGTTGACTCTTTTTGCGCGCGTAGCCGCACCGCTCGTAGAAGGCGTGCGCGCGGTCGCGGACGACGTTCGAACGCAGGAACAGCGTCGGACAGCCGCGCTCGCGCGCCCATCGCTCGGCACGCGCCAGCAGGAGCGCGCCGACGCCGATTCCGCGATATTCGTCCTCGACGACCAAGCCGCGAACCTCCGCGGCGCGCGAGGTCAGGATGCTTTCCTGGGCATTCACGGCGACCCAGCCGACGACCCCGACGCGCGCGACGACCGCAACGAACATTTCCCCGTCGACATCTCGCCTGCCCAGCGAACGCTCCACGTGCGACACGGGGACGTCGTAGCCTAACTGCACGCACAGGGCGGCGATGCGCGGCGCGTCGGACGGCAGCGCCTCGCGAATGTTGGCCTCCTGGGGCGAGTCAGAGGAGTGCATCGTCCACGAACAGTTCGCCGTCGAGGACGCGCACCGCCGGTCCGCTCATGCACGCGCGACCGCTTCCGCTCCAGTCGACGGTCAGACGTCCGCCGGGCACCGTCACCTCGACCGGGGATCGTACCAGTCCCAGCGAGATCGCCGCAACCGCGCAGGAGACGGCACCGGTGCCGCACGATTGCGTCAGGCCCACGCCTCGCTCCCAATGACGCACGCGCAGCGCCTGCGGGCCGGTCGCTCGCGCGAGATGCACGTTGACGCCGTCGGGAAACTGCGCGGTACCTTGCATCGCTTGCGCGATCGCCGGCAAGTCGATCGCGTCGATATCGTCTTCGAAGATGACGACGTGCGGATTTCCCATGACGACGAACTGCGCGCGAGCGAAGGGCAGGTCGCGCGCTTCCAGCACGGGCTCGCCCAAGGTCATCCGCACGACGAACTCCGGCGCGCGGGCGAGTACTTCGGTAGAGACCGGCCCAGAGAGCGTATCGATCGTCAGGCGATCGCCTTGCCCCGCCTCGGCGAGGTAGCGTGCGACGCAACGCATACCGTTTCCGCACATCTCGGCTTCGCTGCCGTCGGCATTGATGACGCGCATGCGCGCATCGAAGATCGGCGATTCCTCGATGACCAGCAGGCCATCGGCGCCCAAAGCGGCGTGCCGGTCGCATGCGAAGCGAGCGAACTCGGGAAGATGGGTGACGTGAATGCGGCGAGTGTCCAGAACGACGAAGTCGTTGTACGTGCCGTGCATTTTCGTCACCGGCACGCCGAGCATCAGGGGCCTCCGCCCGGCGGCGCGAACGCAAACGCACCGTGCGGAACGATCGTCGCGACGGCGTGTTTGTAAATCAGCTGGGTCGATCCGTCGACCTCGAGCGCGATCGTAAACGGATCGAACCCGCCGATCGTTCCGCGCAGCTGCGCGCCGTCGAGCAGCGTCACCACCACCGTCATCTCGCGCCGTTTGATCTCGGTCAGGTACTGGTCTTGCACGTTTCCCGGCATGCACGGGCGGTTCACACCCAGCCCAGTATCTCCTTTGCCGACGCCGCGACGTCCGCCGGCGCAATCCACAAAACGCCGGGTTCGGAACGAAACCACGCGCGCTGGCGGCGCGCGTACCGTCGCGTCGCCCGCGCGAGCGACGCGCGCAGCTCGGCAAACGACGACCAGCCACGCAGATAGGCGAGTGCCTGCGGATAACCGACCGCGTCGGCGGCGGCCGCACGCGCGCCCACCCGCTCGGCTTCTTCCAGCAAGCCGCCGGCGAGCATCGCATCGGTGCGCCGTTCGATGCGCGCGTCGATCTGCGCGAGCGGGACGTCGAGCGCAAACTTTGCAAACGAGACGTTCGCCGACGCGAACGACGAAGGCGTCCGCGGGTCGCCGATCGGCGGCGAGGCCATCGCGATCTCCAGCGCGCGCACGACGCGATAGACGTCATGGTGATCCAGCGCCGACGCTCGACGGGCATCGCGCAGCGCGAGCCAGGCGTGGAGAAACTCGGCCCCGTGCACCGCGGCTTCGCGTCGCAGACGTTCCCGCAGGTCCGGATCGTAGCGATGCGCCAGTTCGACCTCGCCGGTCAGCGCGCGAAGGTAAAATCCTGTGCCTCCCACGACGATCGCGCGCTTTCCGCGCGCGTGAATCTCACGGACCGCGCGGGTTGCGTCCGCGGCGAAACGCGCGGCCGAGTAGCGCTCGTGCGGATCCAAGAACGCGACGAGGTGGTGCGGGACCAGATCGAGTTGCTCGTCGGTGGGCGCCGCGGTTCCGACGGGCATCCCGCGATAGATCTGTCGCGAGTCGGCACCCACGATTTCGGCATCGAACCGGCGCGCCAGATCGACGGCCAACTCGCTCTTGCCGCTGGCCGTCGCGCCGGTCAGGATCAGGACCGCGCTCACAAGCGCTTGAACATCCGCGCGATATCTTCGGGCGCCAGGCGCACCATCGTGGGGCGGCCGTGCGGGCAGTGCATGGGGTTGACGCATCGCGACAAACGTTCGACCAGCGTCGTCATCTCGTCGGGTTCGAGCCGCTCGCCCGCGACGGTGACCGAGTGGCACGCTAACGACGCCCACACGCGCTCGCGAACGTCGCGCTGCTTGGGGTCCTCGGTGAGGTCGTCGAGAAAACCGCGCAGATCGAACGGCCGGGAGCCGTAGCCCGCGGGCGTCGAGACGATCCGATAGGTCGTTTCGCCGAACGCTTCGACGTCCAACCCGCCCTCGCGCAGGATCTCGAGCGCGCGTTCGAGGGCGGCCGCCTGCGCCGCGTCGAGTTCCACGAGCAGGGGAACCAGCAGAGGTTGGCTGGGCGCACCGTGCTGGGCGCGTTCGACGATCGTCTCGTAGGCGATCCGCTCGTGCGCTGCATGTTGGTCGACAAGCAGTAGACCCTCACCGTCGCTGGCCAAGATAAAGGTGCGATGCAATTGCGCCAGCACGCGCAAGCGCGCGCCCGGGACGTCCTGCGGATCGTCTTCGCCCGTTGTAAAGAGTTCGACGGCCTGCCCGTGCGTCGAGTTCGGCGCGAACGATAGCCCCGGAGCGCCGGCGCTATCGGCAAAGCGTGTGGTCGCGTGACCGCGCAAGGTCGTCGCGATCGCCTTACGTACGACGTCTAAGGTTTGATTGGCGAATCGCAAACGCACGTCGCTCTTGGTTGGGTGAACGTTGGGATCGACGTGATCGGCGGGCAGATCCAAGAACAGCACGCCGTACGGGTGACGCCCGATCATCGTGAAGGTCGAATACCCGGCCGTCCAGGCTCCGGCCAGCAGCGTGCTGCGCAGCAAGCGCCGGTTGACGAACAATACCTGCATGCGGCGATCCCCGCGATCCTGGCCCGGCGCGCTGATGAAGCCCGCGAGCGAGCCGCGCAGCGAGGCCGCCGCGCCGGTGTCCAGCGCGATCATGCCCTCGGCGGCGGCGCGTCCGAAGACCATGGCCAGACGCTGACGCGCGTCATCGGTCGCGGGCATCGTCCAGACATCGTTGCCGTCGTGACGCAACGTAAACGAAATCTGGGGATAGGCCAGCGCGAACGACGAGAGCCATGCCGAAACGCGCGTCAGTTCGGCGCTCGCGCTCTTGAGATACTCGCGACGCACCGGCAGGTTGTCGAACAACCCTTCCGCGCGCACGCGCGTGCCGATCGGACCGGCCGCCGGCTCTGGCGGTTCGACGACGTCGGCATACGCGCGAAGCCGCGTACCAACTTGCGCATCGTGGGTACGCGTGACGACCTCCACGCGCGCGACCGCGGCGATCGAGGCCAGGCCTTCGCCGCGAAACCCCAGCGTGCCGACCCGTTCCAAGTCCTGCGCGATCGAAAGTTTGCTGGTCGCGTGACGCCGGACGGCCAGCGGCAGATCCGCCGGCGCGATCCCGCTTCCGTCGTCGATCACCTCGACCAGATCGATGCCGCCGCCTTGCAGTACCACCGTCACCCTCGACGCGCCGGCGTCGATGGCGTTCTCGACGAGTTCCTTGACCACCGACAGCGGCCGGTCGACGATCTCGCCGGCCGCGATCTGCCCGATCGTCACGGCGTCGAGCATGCGAATCTCAGCCACGCGTCACCCTAAGAACGTGAGCTGACGCTCGGTCGGGACGACCTTGGGGAGTCGTTTGCGCAGCGGCACGGTCACCTCGAGGTCGGCCTTGCCGGCCAGCACGTCGGCGATCTCTTGCGCTCGCTCGATGACCGCCTCGGGCAGACCGGCCATGCGCGCGACCTCGATGCCGAACGAGCGCGACGAGCTGCCCGGCTGAACCCGGTGTGAAAACACCGGCGCGCCTGCGCGGGACGTGTTCTCGACGGCGGTGATGTGATAGTTGGCAACCCGCGGCCAGTGGTCGGTCAGCGCGCACAGCTCGTGAAAGTGCGTTGCGAACAGCACCATCGGCGTCTCTTCTTCTAAACCCAGTAGAAACTCGCAGATCGCCTGGGCGATCGCGAGCCCGTCGAGCGTTCCGGTTCCACGCCCGACCTCGTCGATGAGCAGCAGCGAACGTCGGGTCGCCCGGCGCAAGATGTTCGCCGCTTCGGCCATCTCCATATAGAAGGTCGATTGACCCGAGGCCAAATCGTCGCCCGCGCCGATGCGCGTGAAAATACGGTCGACCACGCCCAACCGCATCGAAGTCGCCGGAACGAACGAGCCGATCTGCGCCATCACGACCAGCAATCCGGCTTGGCGCAAGTAGGTCGACTTACCGCCCATATTGGGCCCGGTGAGCAGCACGAAACGGTGCTCTGCCGCCTCCATCTGTAAATCGTTGGGGACGAAGTTCGCGCGCAGAATCGATTCCATGACCGGGTGACGTCCGCCCCGGATGCTGGTCGTCGCGCCTTCGTCGATCTGCGGGCGAACGTAGCCGCGCTGGGCGGCGCAGCGCGCCAACGCCGCGAGCACGTCGATCTCGGCGATTGCGTCGGCGGTACGCAACAAGTCCTCGCCGCGCGCGGCCACCCGCTCGACCAGTTCGGCGTACAGACGTTCTTCCAACCGCAACTGCCGCGACTGTGCGGTCGAAATCGCAATCTCCAGTTCCTTGAGTTCGGGCGTGATATACCGCTCGCCGGTCGTCAGGGTTTGTTTGCGCACGTAGTCGGGCGGGACGTTGGCGATCTGCGCTTTGGAGACTTCGATCGCATAGCCGAACGCGCTGGCGTACTTGACGCGCAGGGTCCTTATGCCCGTGCGCTCCCGTTCGCGCTCCTCGAGTTCGAGCAACTTGCCGCGTGCGTCGCCGCGCAGGGCCACATATTCGGCGAGTTCGGCGTTCGATTCGGCGCGCACGACCCCGCCGTCGGCAATCTGCGCCGGCGGCTCGTCGACCAGTGTGGCCCGCAGATCGGCCAACAGGTCCTCGAACTCCCCGATGCGTTCCACGCGATCGGCGAGTGCTTCGGGCACGATCTTGCGCAAGGGGTGCAGAATTTCAAGCGTGCGGCGCAGCGAAGCGAGGTCGCGCGGCATCGCGCGGCGGAAACGCACCTTCTGCGCGATCCGCTCGAGATCGAAGCATCCGCGTAACAGCTCGCCGATCGCATCGCGACGTGCGTGATCCTCAGCCAGGGCGGCGACGGCGTCCTGCCGCAAGCCGATCGCTGCGGGGTCCATCAGCGGCGCGGTGAGCCAGCGCGCGAGCATGCGCGAGCCCATGGAGGTCGAGCATTCGTCCAGCGTGGCCAGCAAGGTCGCGCGTGCGTTCTGCCCTTGGGCCTTGGTCAACTCGAGATGTTTACGCGTACCGGGATCCAGCGCCATGAACGTCTGGCGGCGATAGATCTCCGGGGCGTTGAGCGAGCCGTTGCCGTCGTCCCCACCGGGCGCCAAGCCGGTGCGTTTGACGAAAGCGGCCAGCGCGTCGAGCGCGCGATGCATCGCGACCGACTCGTCCATCGAAAATCCGGCGACGGCGCCCCGCGCGCGAGGTTCGACCAACGAAAGCAACGGCGCGGTGACGCGCGCGCCGATCTGTTCCAGCGCCGTGGCCATCGTCGCTCGCACGTCTGCCGGAAGGTCGGCGACGACCTCGGTGGGGCCGATACGCCCCAGTTCGGCGAGCAGTTCGTCGTAGGCGTCCTCGCCCGAGATCGCGGTGGCCGCGCGATAGCCGGTCGACACGTCGGCGTACGCCAGGGCGAACGATTCGCCGACCACCGCCAGCGCCGCCAGATAATTGTTCTGTTTGCCATCGAGCAGATGATCTTCGATGAGCGTTCCGGGCGTCACCAAACGCACGACGTCGCGTCGTACCAACTTGTTGGCCTGCGGCGCCTCGAGCTGTTCGGCCAGCGCTACGACGAAACGCTGCTGCACCAAACGCGCCAGATAGCCCGGCAGCGCGTGATGCGGGACGCCCGCCATCGCCACCCGACGTCCGCTTCCGGCTTCCTTGCTCGTCAACGCGATCTGCAGGGCGCGCGCGATCGTCTCCGCATCCTCGCCGTAGGCTTCGTAGAAGTCGCCGACGCGCGAGAGCAGCACCGCCTCGGGATGCTTGGTCTTCATCCCAAAGTATTGCTCGAGCATCGGAGAGTACTTCGGTGCGTCGCTCATCGTACTAGATTGCCAGCAGATCTACGATTGGGGCGGCGGTGGGAACGCCCCCATTTTCAAAGCGTCGCGCGCGAGCCACGATCGTGCCCGTGGTTCCCCAGACGTGCGCCGTTTGCACTCGCACGTCGATCCACGGCTCGCTCGCGTACAAGGACGCGTCGTAGTCGGGCGGCTTGGGCGCGACCACCGTCACGTTATGGAGCGTCTTGGCGGCTAGGCGCGCGGGGTCTTTGCGCGACTCGCCCTGCAACAGGGCGCGCACCGTCGTCCCCACCAACGCGTCGTGATAGCGGCGATTGGAAGCGTTCTGCGCGTCGAGCAGCCGCTTGTAGCGCGCTGACGAAATCTCCGCGGGAACCTGCTCCCAACGCGCCGCCGGCGTTCCGCGCCGAATCGAGTAGACGAACGTGTACGCGTTGGAGAAAAGATCGCGCTCGACCAGCTGCATCGTCGCTTCGAAATCCTCGTCGGTCTCGCCGGGAAAGCCGACGATGATGTCGGTCGTGATCGCCCATCCCGGCAGGTAGCCTCGGACGAGCGCCACCTTCTCTTCGAACTGCGCGCGCGTGTACTTGCGGTTCATGCGCCGCAGGATCGGATCGCTGCCGGATTGCAAGGGCAGGTGCACGCGCGGGTTGAGCTGTGGGATCTCTGCAAAATCGCGGATCATCTTCTCGGTAAAATCTTTGGGGTGCGGCGAGATGAAGGCCAGACGCTCCAACCCCGGCATTGCGGCGACCGCGCGGCACAGGTCGCCGAAGTCGGCACCGGTCACGGGATCCTTCCAGGCGTTGACCGTCTGCCCGACCAGCATGATCTCGCGCGCGCCCGCCGCGAGCTTGTGCGCGACCTCGGCGATTACGTCGGCGGTGGGACGATGATCGAATCGCCCGCGCACGTGCGGCACGATGCAGAACGAGCAATAATACGAACAGCCCCGCTGAACGGTCACGAACGCGCGCAAGTGCGAGAACGCGTCGGCGATGCCGTCGGCCCGCCCGCCCATCGGCAGCAGCAACGCGCGTTCCTCGCTCAACTCCGTGGCTTCGAACTTCGGTCCCCACGACGCCAGCGCGTCGCCCAACTCGGCCAACTCTTTGGTACCGAACAAACCGTCGACGTGCGGGGCCAGGCGACGCATCCGATCCTTATCCTGTTCGGCCAGACAGCCCGCGACCACGACCCGCAAGCCCGGATCGGCGTCTTTGAGTTCCTTAAAATGTCCGATGCGGCCGTAGGCTCGCCGCTCCGCGTTGTCGCGAACCGTACACGTATTGAGCACCAGCACGTTGGCGTCTTGCGGAACGTCCGCGATCGTATAACCGGCAGCGGCGGCGCGATCGGCAATATATTGCGAGTCCGCTTCGTTCATCTGACAGCCGTGGGTTTCGATATAAATAGTAGGCATGGTTGGGGCGGTCTACGCTTCGCCGAAAGGCCGGGCTTCCCGTTTGCCGAAAGGCCCTGCGCTCATGAACCCGGCAATCGTCGCCGTCGTCGGCCGTCCTAACGTCGGCAAGTCGGCGCTCTTTAACCGCCTGATCGGCCAGCGTCTGGCTATCGTCGAGGACACCCCCGGCGTGACCCGCGACCGCCTCTACGCCCTTGCGGAGTGGCGCGGGCGAACCTTCAGCGTGGTAGACACCGCCGGCATCGATCCCGAGGCCGACCGGCGGACCGACACGGGGGCGATCGCGCTAGCGGTCAAGGGGCAAGCGCAAGCCGCCGCGCAAGAAGCCGACGTCATCATGTTCGTCGTCGACGCACAGGTTGGGCTCAACCCGCTCGACGAGGACGTCGCCGCCATCCTGCGGCGCACGCGCAAACCGATCGTGCTGGTCGCCAACAAAACCGAATCGCCGTCGGCCGCCGCGTCGGCGTTAGGCGAGTTCGCCAAGCTGGGCTTCGGACAGCCCATGCAAGTGTCGGCCATTCACGGCGAGGGCACGGGCGATCTCCTCGATCGCGTCTTCGAGTTGCTGCCCGACCGGACCGGCGAGGTCTCGCCGGAAGGCGAGCTGTCGCTCGCGCTGATCGGCCGCCCTAACGTCGGCAAGTCGTCGCTACTCAACGCGATGCTGGGTGAAGAACGCGCCGTCGTTTCGGACGTTCCCGGCACGACGCGCGACGCGATCGACACGATCTTCACCTGGCAAGACAAACACATTCGCTTGATCGACACGGCCGGCGTCAACAAGAAGCAGCACGCGCACGGTGCGATCGAGTACTACGCGGCGCTGCGTTCGCTCTCGGCGCTCTCGCGCTGCGACGTCGCGATCTTGCTGTTCGATTCGATGGTCGGCCTGACCGCCCAAGACAAGCGTCTGGCCGGGATGGCGCTCGAAGAGCGCAAGGCGCTGGTGGTGGTCGGAAACAAATGGGACCTCGCGCGCGAGCAAGGCGAATATCAGCAGGCCGATCTTATCGACGCGATCTACGAGCAAATCCCATTCGCGCGATTCGCGCCGATCACGTTTCTGTCGGCCAAAACGCACCGCCGTTTGGGCAGTCTGATGCCGCTGGTCGCCAAGGTCGCCGAAAACCTGGACCGCCGCGTTCCGACCTCGCAGTTGAACTCGACGATTCGCGACGCGGTGATGGCGCATCCGGCGCCGTCGGTCGGCGGCAAAGTCTTCAAAGTACTCTACTGCCACCAACCTGCGACGCACCCACCGCTGTTCGTCTTTCACTGCAACGATCCCGAGCTGGTTCCGACCTCGTACAAGCGCTTTCTCGAAAACGTGATCCGCCAGAACTACGAGTTCGAGGGCGTCCCGCTGTCGCTGGAATTTCGCAGCCGCCGCGGCGAGGACGACGAATGATCGCGTTTTGGGCGATCGACGTCATCGTCGCGTTTCTGGTCGGATCGATTCCGTTCGGACTGCTGGTCGGTCACTTTTTCTATCGTACCGATATCCGCGCGAAGGGCTCGGGCAACATCGGCGCGATGAACGCGTTGCGAACCCTGGGCAAGAAGGGCGCGGTCACGGTGCTCTTCCTGGACGCAGTCAAGGGCTTCGCTCCCGTGTTCATCGCCGCGCACTGGTCGCACAAACCGGCGATCGCCGCCGTGGTAGCGATCGCAGCAGTTCTGGGGCACTGTTTTTCGCCGTGGCTGGGTTGGAGGGGCGGCAAGGGCGTCGCAACCTCGTTCGGCGCGATCTTCGGATTGAGCTGGCTGGCCGGATTGATCGCGTGTGCCGGATGGCTGGTCGGCGCGGGGGCGACCCAGTACTCGTCGATCGGTTCGATTCTAGGCAGCCTGAGCGCACCGTTCGCACTCTTCTTCATCACCGGCTCGGTGGCCGAAACCATCTACGGTGCCTTCGCCGTCCTGCTGATCCTCTTCACCCACCGCGAAAATCTGGGGCGCCTGCGAAGCGGCTGCGAAAATCGTATTACCCTCACGCGCGTTCGGTAGCGCTCCGCGCGAAGGGAAAAGCCTTCGGCCTGCGTATTCCCGCGGGTCATGATTTCATCCAACGACTTCCGCAACGGCGTCACCATCCTCATCGATGGGAACCTCTGGACCGTGATCGAATTCTTGCACGTCAAGCCGGGCAAGGGCTCCGCGTTCGTCCGCACGCGTTTGAAGAACGTCAAGACCGGCGCGACGGTAGAGCGTACGTTCCGCGCCGGCGAGAAGCTCGAACGGGCGACCGTCGACAACCGCCAAATGCAGATGCTCTACAACGACGATGACGGCTTCCACTTCATGGATCAGGAGACGTTTGAGAACGTCACGCTCCAGCGCGATCTGATCGGCGGACCCGCGGATTTTCTCAAGGACGGCATGGTCGTCGACGTGCAGTTTCACGGCGATCTTCCGATCGGCGTCGATTTGCCAGCGCACGTCGAGCTCAAGATCGTCGAAACCGATCCCGGCTTTAAGGGCGATACCGCAACCAACACGTTCAAACCGGCCAAATTAGAATCGGGTTCGACCGTTCAAGTTCCGCTGTTCGTAGAAGCCGGCGACGTCATCCGCATCGACACGCGCGACCGGCGCTACATCGGCCGCGTCAACAGCTAGCCAGCGCCCGTGAGGCTCGGGCTCGAACTCTTTGCGACCGGGCTGCTGGCGTCGATCTTCGGGTCGATGGTCGGTTTAGGCGGCGGCTTCTTGCTCGTTCCGGCCCTGCGCCTGTTCTTCGGGCTCTCGCCGGCGGATGCGGCCGGCACGTCCCTAGCGCTCGTCGTCGCCAATAGCGCTTCGGGCGCGTTCACCTATCTTCTTCAGAAACGCGTGCACGTGAAGATCGGGCTCTTGATCGCGCTGGGCGGATTGCCGGGATCGATCGCGGGCGCGATGCTGGTCACGCGACTCTCCGAGCAGACGTTCGACACGATCCTAGCGGTGTTGCTGCTCGCGGTCGCCGCCGACGTGCTTTGGAATCGGCGGGCAACAGCCGCAAGTCGCCCGGCGGGCCAGATCGCCGGCATCAAAGGCATGTCGTACCGAGGGGCGGTCGCGATGGGTTTCGCCGTGGGCTTGGTCTCGAGCCTATTCGGCATCGGCGGCGGCGTGATCGTGGTCCCCAGCCTGCTCTACTTCTCCGAACTGCCCGCGCACGCGATCAGCGCCACCTCGCACTTCGCGATCGTGCTGACGTCGCCGGTCGGCCTAGCGACCCACGCGTTCCAACACGACATTCGCATCGCCGACGTCGTGCCGCTAGTGCTCGGCGGCCTGTGCGGCGGTCCGATCGGCGCGCGCCTCTCCCTCAAACTCAACTCGCGCCAACTCTTACGCTACGTCGCCGCCGCGCTGATCGTCGCCGCCGTTTCGCTAGTGGGCAGATACTTCTTCTAGCAACGCGCGCCGATTTGAATGGAGCTACTTTGGGCGCGTCATTTCGTGCGGGACGACGTATTTGTCGAAGTCGTCGGCGGTAACGTGGCCCAGGCCAACGGCGGCGTCTTTGAGCGTAAGCTTGTGATGGTGCGCGTGCTTGGCGATCTCGGCGGCTTTGTCGTAGCCGATTTTCGGCGTCAGGGCAGTCACCGTCATCAAAGATTCGTCGAGGTACTTCTTGATCTGCTCTTCGTTGGCGAGCAATCCTTTGACCGCGTGTTCGCGGAACATCGCGCACGCGTCGCGCAGCAGCGTCGTCGAGTGCAGGAAGTTGTAGATCATCACCGGGTTGAAAACGTTGAGTTCGAAATTCCCCTGCGACGCGCCAAACGAGATCGCGAGATCGTTGCCGAAGACCTGCACGCAGACCATCGTCATCGCTTCGGATTGCGTCGGGTTCACCTTGCCCGGCATGATCGACGAGCCGGGCTCGTTCTCGGGAAGGATCAGTTCGCCGATGCCCGCGCGCGGGCCCGACGCCAGCCAGCGGATGTCGTTCGCGATCTTCATCAGCGCGGTCGCCAGCTGCTTGAGCGCGCCCGACGCAAAGACGAAGTCGTCGTGCGATGCCAGTGCCGTAAACTTGTTGGGATGCGAGCGGAACGGCAAGCCCGTCAGCTCTGAAATCTTCTCGGCCGCGCGTTGCGCGAACTCGGCCGGCGCGTTGAGGCCCGTACCGACCGCCGTGCCGCCGATCGCCAGGTCGTAGAGGTGGTCGAGCGATTCCTTACAGGCGACCATCGCGCGATCGAGTTGGTTGACGTAGCCGGAGAACTCCTGACCTAACGTCAGCGGGGTAGCGTCTTGCAGGTGCGTGCGTCCGACCTTGACGATCCCTTGCCATGCGATCGCCTTGTGGTTCAGCGCGTTTCGCAGTTTTTCGACCGCCGGCAGCATCGCGACCATCGCTTCGACCGCGGCCATGTGCATGGCCGTCGGAAACGTGTCGTTGGAGGACTGCGACATGTTGACGTGATCGTTGGGATGGATCGGTTTCTTGGAACCCATCTCGCCGCCGGCGATTTCGATCGCGCGGTTGGAGATGACCTCGTTGACGTTCATGTTGGTTTGCGTGCCCGAGCCCGTCTGCCAGACGCGCAAGGGGAAGTGTCCGTCGAGTTTACCGTCCACGACTTCGTCGGCCGCCTTAACGATCAGCCCGGTCTTTTCGTCATCGAGTTTTCCGAGGTCGTGATTGACCAAGGCGGCAGCCTTCTTGAGCGTCGCCATCGCTTTGATGACCTGCTTGGGCATCACGTCGCGCGGCCAGCCGGCGTCGCCGATGTCGAAATGGATCAGCGAGCGCGCCGATTGGGCGCCGTAGTACCTGTCGGTCGGCACGTCGATGGCGCCCATCGAGTCCGTCTCTTTGCGATTCGTCGTCATAGCCAGGCTATTTTGACCCAGGAAGGGGCTGTTCGACCTCTACTTTGGTAGCGCCGAGGCGAATTTCTACGGGCGGCGGGCTTGGGCGGCGTGGCCGAGGCTGGTGCCCAGTTCTTGCGTCTGGGTGACCTGGAGAATCGTCAGCGGGTAGCGGGGATCGAAGCGGCGCGGGTTGCAGCGCGAGCACGAGACGGGCTTACCGGGCAGACGCTTGCGCAACGCCTCGTTTCCGCAATGCTCGCAGCGCAGGATGTACCGGCGGCTCGATTCCGTGAGCGGACGTACGTTGCCCAGATCGTGATAGATCGACGTGATGCCGCAGTCGCGCATCTTGCGGCGAAAGCGCGGACCGTGACCGGTGTCGCGAAAGAACTTGAAGCACCACGCGTGGATCATCTCGTGCAGGAGCGTCTCTTCGAGCGCCTCGGGATATTTGCGGAAATGCTTGGGTGAGAGCTCGATGAGCAGCGGCCGGCCGGTATAGGTGATCCGTCCGCTCGTATTGGAAAAGCGCTCGTTGTAGGCGATCCGGCAATCGGGCGCCTCGCCGTTGAACCGTTCGTAGTTCAAGCGAGCGAACATCAGTTGGAGATCGGCTTCGGTGGGCAACACGAATGATTCGCTTCGCCGAACGTCCAAACGACTCTTCGTGCAAACTCCCCAACCGCGCGGACTTCCCCCGCGCTCCTACCTGCCCGTCGTCGTGGCCTTTGCCATCGTCTTTCTGGGCATCATGGCCTACCTGGTCAACAAAGGGTTCGGCGTGACCGGGTCGGTCTTCGGCGCAGTCGGCCACGCGGCGCCCGCCGCGACGCCCGGAAACACCAACGTCGAAGGCGGAGCGCCCCCAGCCGTCATGGAGCAGCTGAGCGTCCTGCGTCAACGGATCGCCGCGCATCCCAACGACGACGTCGCGCTCACGCAGCTGGGCGACATGTATCTCACCGTTGGAAAGTATCGCGAGGCGATGCCGTTCTACCGACGCGCGCTGCGAGCCAATCCCACCAACGTCGCGGCCAAAGCCGGTCTTTCCGAAGCGATCTCGGGACTGGCCGCAGCGGGCGGACCGTGAAGATCTACATCTCGTGCGACATGGAAGGGACCGCGGGCGTCTGCTCGTGGGCGCAGTGCGATCCGTCCAACGTCCACGAATATCCGACCTACCGGCGCTATATGACGCGCGAGGTGCGCGCCGCCGTCGACGGCGCGCGCGACGCCGGAGCGACCGAGGTGGCGATCAACGACTCGCATTCCGACATGCGCAACCTGCTGTGGGACGAGCTGCCCCCCGACGTCCGCGTCACCTCCGGATCGCGCAAGCCCTTCTCGATGGCGCAAGGCCTGGAACGGGGATTTGTCGGCGCGTTCTTTACCGGCTATCACGGCGGCGCCGGCGCGTCGGCATCGACGCTGGCGCACACGTACACCAGCGACGTACTCTACAACGTGACGATCAACGGCCGGCGCTGCAGCGAAGCGGTCCTCAACGCGGCCATGGCCGGCACCCACGGGATCCCGTTGCTCCTGATCACCGGCGATCGCACGATCGTCGAGGAGGTCACCGACGAAATGCCCTGGGTCACCGGCGTCGTCGTCAAGGAATCGATCGGGTATTTTGCCGCCGATTCGCTCACGCCCGCGGCCGCGCAGGCCGCGATTCGCGCCGGCGCGCGCGCGGCCGTCGCCAAGGCCGCGACGGCCAAGCCGTTTGTTTTCAGCACGCCGATCGAAATGCTCTTGGAGTTCGCGCGCGCCGAGAGCGCCGACTTCGTCGAGCTAATGCCCGGCTTCGACCGCATCGACGCGCGGACGGTACGATTCACGAGCCCCGACTACCCCGCGGCCTTCCGCGCGTTCGTCGCGGCCTTTCGCCTCGGCGGCGCCGCGCTGGCGCCCGCGTGAAACTCTACCTGTCGTGCGACATGGAAGGCACCGCCGGCGTCTGCGCCTGGGAACAGTGCGATGCGCGCACGCCGCACCCGGAATACCCGATCTACCGTACGTGGATGATGCGCGAGGTCCGCGCCGCCATCGACGGAGCGCGCGAGGCCGGCGTCACCGACGTGCTGGTCAACGATTCGCACGGTCCGATGCGCAACGTAATTTTCGAGGAGCTGCCCGACGACGTGCGGGTGGTTTCGGGGAATCGCAAGCCCTTTTCGATGGTGCAAAACGCCGACGCAGGTTTCGCGGGGGCCTTCTTCACCGGCTATCACGGGGCGATCGGCGACGCCGATGCGGTGCTCTGCCATACGTACACGCCCGGGGTCATCTATCAAGCGCGACTCAACGACATTCCCTGCAGCGAAGCCACGCTCAACGCCGCCCTGCTCGGGCACTTCGGGGTTCCGCTACTCCTGGTGACCGGCGATCGCACGACCGTCGAAGGCGTGCAGGCTCAAATGCCCTGGGTCGCCGGAGCGATCGTCAAAGAATCGATCGGCAACTTTTCCTCCGATTCGATCTCGCCGTCGGCGGCACAAGAGCTCATCCGTACGGCGGCTCGCGGCGCAATCGCCGGCCGTGCGAACGCCAAGCCGCTGATCTTCGCGGCACCGATCGCCTTAGAGATCGATGTCGTCCGCGTCGAGCAGGCCGATCTCATCGAGATGATCCCCGGCTTCTCGCGCATCGGATCGCGAACGGTGCGTCTGGTCCGCGACGATTATCCGACCGTTTTCAAAGCCTTCGTCGCCGCTTTTCGCATGGGCGGCTTAGGGAACATCTGATTACGTCTCGTGCGGCTCTGGCGCAACGATTTTGAGCCGATTTCTAGGCGCAAAGAGGGAGCAACGCCGTAGCGTTGTGACCGATGAGCAACGACGAAAGCGGCCAAAAGCGAGGTGCCAGAACCGTGCGCGGACGTGATCAGAGGTTCCCCAGCCTAATCGCCGGCTTGTCTGCCCTTGGATTCGATTTCGGAGAGGCGCCAGGCACATTCGGCCATGAGGTCGCGCACGTCGAGCAGCACCTCAAGGGCCAAGCCGGCGACCAGGCCGACCTCGGCGCCGGCCAAATCGGCCCGGCTCTGCCGCGCGAAGCCTTCCAGCTCGGAGATCGCGCGCAGGCCCTGGATGTATGACTCCTCGATCGATTCGCGCGACTTAAGCGCGCGCGCGCCCGGGGGCAGCGAGCCCTGGCTCAGGCGCCAGCGCTCGCGAGCTCGATCGCCCGGTCGGTCATCGGAACCCATGCAGCTAAACCCTGTCCTGTCGTGAGCGAGGCTTTGTGCCCTCGTTATGCTCTTAACCATATTCCACCCAAATCCATGCATTTTACCATGAGGAATCTGCGGCCGCAGGTGCTATCTCCAATCCATGGCCGAGAATCAGCCGGCGCTGGGCGCCCGTATCCGACAACTCCGCAAAGCGCGGGGTTGGTCGCAAGAACGCCTGGCCGAGATCTCCGGTCCCGGGACCGATCAAACGATGATCTCGCGGATTGAAAATCGTGCGGACTACGAACCCAGCGTCTACGCCGTCGCAAAGATCGCGCGAGCGCTGGGCGTTCCGATCGAAGCGCTCCTGCGCCCCGGCGGAGCACCGGTCGAGAAAAGACGCACCGCAAAGAACGCCGGCGCGACGACGCCTCTCCCGGACCTCGAACGACGCGTCGAAACGCTCGAAGCCTGGCAACGATCGCAGTCGCCATCCAAGAAAAAACGACGCTCGACATAACCCGATGCTGACCCGTCGCTAAGCCACCACCCTGGCACAGTAAGGCGCGTCGCGAGCGATTCTGCTAGTGTGGTGAGTCGTAAGTTCGCTGGGCGGTGCCCAATGCGATGGCGATGTCGATCACGTCGGTTTCGTCGAGGGCGAGACGGCGCATGGCGGCTTCGTGCTGGTCGATGGCGTCGGCGCTCGAACTGGATGCGGCGCGCTCTTCGCGCAGCCGCTTGATCTCCTCGGTGACGAGTTGCGCGAGGGCGGGCGTCGCCTCGACCCCGGCGGCGGTCAGGGCCGCGCTTCGTTCGCGCAACGTCTGCTCGACGAGCGCCACGCCGGAGTGTTTGCCGAAGACGAACGACGTGCGGCCACCGACGAGTTCGGCTGGGACGGCCTCGTACATCCGATGGTCGATCAGCATCGCGTGGGTATGGATGCCCGACTCGTGCGTGAAGACGCGCGTTCCGACGATCGGCTCGTGCTGCTGCATCGGAATGCCGCTCACACGTTCCATGAAACGCGCGAGGTCGCGCAGCTTCTCGTATTTGAAACCGGGAATCTCGACGCCGTAAAGAACGCGCAGGGCCACGACGAACTCGTGCAGCTTGACGTTGCCCGCACGCTCGCCGTACCCGTTGGCCGTTACCGAGATGACCGAGAATCCGGCCGCCAGCGCCGTGATGGCATTGATGGTCCCCAGACCGTAATCGTTATGCAGGTGCGCGACCAGCGGCAATCCGGGCGGCATGGCGGCGACGATGCGCGAGCAATACCAGCGCGCGGCTTCGGGCGTGAGGCAGCCGACCGTGTCCGGCCACGCCGGACGCGTTCCGCCTGCGGCCAGGCCGCGCTTGAAATAGTCGATGAAGTACTCGACGTCGCCGCGGCTGCCGTCTTCGGCTCCGAACTCGATCCGTTCGACGCCGCACGCGCGCGCGTGCGCGATCGCATCGCATTGCAGAGCGACGTTGGCATTGCGGTAGAACTGCAGGGGCAAATCGAGCCACCGCGATTCGTCCACGCCCTCGAAGCGCAAGAGGGTCTTGCCGATCTTGTACTTGAGGTGGAGGTCGCTCCCCGACGTAAAGATGAAAAACGTCACCTCGCGCGGATCGATTCCGACTTCGCGCAAGGTCTGCGCGGTAACGTCGATGTCCTTGCGATTGCTGCGGCACATGACGACGATCTCGACGTCGCCGAGTTCGCCGCGACGCTTGCCTTCCATCACCAACTGTAGGGTGCGCCGGTCGCCCTCCGAGGCCGCCGGGAATCCCACCGACATCACGTGTACGCCGATCTCGGCCAATGCCTTGGCGATGTCGTACTTTTGACCGGGCGTATAGCAGACGCCCGGCATCTGCTCGCCGTCACGCAAGGTTTCGTCGTAGATACGAATCTTGGACGCGTCGGGAAAGTTCACGTCGCGCGTAAATTCCTTCGGATCGCGGATCAACCGCTCGATCGGCTCGCGCATCTCCATGCCGGAGCCTTCTCTACAATCTGATTTGCGCCTCGTCGGTACCCGATAGGCCCGCATCGGCGCCCGCGCTGGATTGCGCGCGCCGCGTGTAGACGCGAAGTTCGGCAATGTCGCGCGGAAAGATCAGGTCGAGGGTCCAGTCGAACGCGACGCGGAGTTTGCGGTCCAGCCCCGGCAGGCGCGACAGATAGTAACTGCGCCACAGAAACCACGCCGCAAAGCCGGTCAGCACGCGATTGCCGGGCAGTTGCGCCACCGCACGCCGGCCCCCCAGCGACGCCATCATGCCCAGCGACCGATAGCGGAACGATTTGGTCGGCCTTGCGTGCAGCGTCGCCACGATGTTGTCGGCGAGCACCGGCCCTTCCCGGATCGCGTGCTGCGCGGTCGCCGGATACACGCCCGATCCTCCTTGGGGAATCGCGCTGCAATCGCCGATCGCCCAAACGCCCGGATGTCCCGCAACGCTCATGTCGGCCTGCGTCGCGATCGAACCGCCCCGACCGTGCGGCAGCGGCGTCTGCGTCAAGCTTGGGGCGGGCTTGACGCCGGCGCTCCACACGATCGTGCCGCTCTCGACGATCGCGCCGCTGGCTAAATGCAAGCCGCGATCGTCGGCTCCCGTAACCGGATCGCCGGTTCGAATCGACAGCCCGCGTCGGGTCAGCGCGCGCGCGCTGTAGACGCCCATCTTCGCAGGCAGTCCCGCCAGCAGCGTCGGGCCGCCTTCGACCAGCACGACGCGTACGTCGTCGCGAGCGATGCGCGGATAGTACCGCAAAACGCTGCGAAACATATCGAGCAGCTCGCCGGCCGCTTCGACGCCCGTGAATCCGCCGCCGACCACGATCACGCTCAGCAAGCGCCGCCGCACCGCCGCATCGCTTTCCGAGTCCGCCAGTTCGAGCAGCCACATCAAGCGATTGCGCAGGATCCCCGCGTCTTCCAACGTCTTGAGGGCAAAGACGCGCTGCGCGACGCCCGGCAATCCAAAGGTCGAGATCGTCGAACCCAGGGCCAATACCACGTGGTCGTAGGCCAGCGCGTCGCTCGAACCCGTCAACGTATGCGTGTAGCGCACGGTTTTCGCAGCGACGTCAATCTCGTTAAACTCGGCCAAGACGAACTGCGTGCGGCGAAGTTGCGACCGAATCGGCGTCACCACGTGACGCACGTCGAGCGCGCCCGAGCATACTTCTGGCAACATCGGCGTAAACAGCGAGAAATTCTCGCGATTGATCAGCACGATCTCGGCCTCGTCGGGGCGCAACCGCCGCTCGAGTTGCTGGGCTACGGCAATTCCCGCAAACCCGCCGCCGACGATTACGATGCGCATCGCCACCGGCTACGGGAAAGCACGCTCGAAACCCTAGGAAGACGGGCAGATGCCCGGAACTCCTCGCACGATGGAACCGCGCGACGAACAACCCGTGGATCGGCCGGGCGACGAGAAGAACGTAACGCCCGCGCGCGGGAACAATGCGGCGCGCAACGCTGGGGCGGGAGCGGTCGGCCTGGCCTTGCTCGTGGCAAAGTTTAAGGGATTGATCGTCCTTTTGCTTCAATTTAAGTTTCTGTTCGTCTTCGCCAAAGTGTTCGCGCTGAGTTGGACGTTCTTGCTGTCCCTGTGGCTCTACGTGCTTTTCTTCGGGTGGCGCTTTGCAATCGTTATCTTGCTGGCCCTGGCCGTTCACGAACTGGGACATTACTTTGCGTTTCGCGCCTATGGTTTGGAGGCGCGGCTGCCGCAGTTTATCCCATTTCTTGGGGCGTACACGATGGGCACGCCGCCCGACGATCTCGAGCACGATGCGTACATCGCCTTGGCGGGCCCGCTGACGGGCCTGGCGCTCGCGGCCTTGTGTTTTGGAATCGGCTCGTTCCTCAAGGATCCATTTTGGATGGCCGTCGCCGACGTCAGTGCTTTCCTCAATCTCTTCAACCTGCTGCCGATGGTCCCGTTTGACGGCGGGCGCGTCATCGCGGCGGTATGGCCGCCGTTGTGGATCCTTGGGATCGCCGGGTTCGTCATCGCGGCGATCGCCTGGCATATTCCCATCATCTTCGTCATCGTCATCGGCGCGCTGGGCATTCCGGCGATCGTTGCGATGTGGCGCGGGCACGTCGATCCGCGTGCGGCGACGTTGACGGTGGCCGCGCGCGTTCGCGTCAGCATTTCCTACGTAGGAACCGCCCTCGGCCTGCTCTTCATCCTCTCCCAAGCGCACGTCGGAACGTCGGGTGCCGTCACGCCGTGGTAGCGCGCGAGCGGCGCTGGCTGCTCGCCCTCGCGGTCGCGGCGTATCTGGCGGCGATCTGCTGCGTGCGTCCGCAGGCGACCGCCGGGGCGCCGTCGCGCGATTTCGAAGCGTACTACGCCGCTGGCGCGACCTGGGCGCGCGGCGGCGATCCGTATTCGCGCGACATCTGGCCCATCGAACGGACGCTGCCCGGCGTCGACGCGCGCCGCGCCGAGGTCCTGCCGTTCGTCAACCCGCCACCCCTCCTGCCGGCGCTGGCGCTCTACGCACGCCTGCCGTTCGCTGCGGCCACCATCGCATGGGACGCGACGTTGGCGATCGCGCTGTTGCTGCTGATCGGCGCGCTTCTGGTCGTCGCTCGTCGCGCGCGCGATGCGTGGGCGTGGGCGTCCGCGTTGCTGCTCGCGCTCTCATTCGGACCGATCTCGAGCGACTTGGCGCTGGGGCAGTTCGCGCTGATCGCCGTGGCGGCGATCGCGGTCGCCTCGGCGGCGTCGTTTCGCGGCCGATTGACGTCGGCCGCCGTCGCGACGACGATCGCGGCATTGCAACCGACGCTGGCCCCGGTGTTGCTCGCGTGGTCGCGCACGCGGCGCGCGGTGTTCGCTCAGATTCTTGCGGCGATCGCGTTGCTGGCCGCCTGGGCGTTCGTCGCGCGAGCCGGCAACGTTCCGTCGCCGCTGGGTTACGCGCGATTGCTGCGCGCGCACGGTGCTGCCGAAGGACTATCGCTGGTGCAGTTCGCACCCGCGGCCGTCGCACATGGTTTGGGCGCGAGCGTCGTGCCCGCGGCCGTTATCGGCTGGATCGTGATGTTGCTCGCGCTGGCCGCAGCGTGCGCGATTGCGTGGATCCGGCGCGACGATCCGATCGCGGTACTGTGTGGCTGGTGCGCCCTGGCGCCACTCGCGTTGCCCTTCTTCCACGAACACGACTTCGCGCTGTTGCTCGTCCCCGGATTGCTGCTGCTCGCGCGCCGACCGGCGGGCCCGATCGCGATGTGGACGCTCGGCGCGGTCTTGCTCGTGGGCGTGGATTGGCTGGGCATCGCTATGCGATTGGACGGCATCGAGCAGTCGCTGCTGCTGCTCGTCGCGCTCGCGGCGGCCATCGTCGCCTTCGCGGAGCTTGCTCCGACGCGCGTCCTGCTCGCGCTGCTCCCGATCGCGGCGTGCGTGATAATCCTGGCCAATCTCCCGCCGCTGCCGGTCTGGCCCGACGACGCGGGTGCGTTTTCGATTCCGCCCGACGCGGCGATCGCAGCGGTGTGGCACGCCGAGCAACTCGCGAGCGGCATGTTCGCGACGCAGCCGGCGGCGTCGCTGTTTCGCTTGCTGCCGCTGGCCGGCGCGGGGATCTTGGCCTGGCTCAGCGCGCGCCGACCGCCAGTTGGGTGGGATTCCAAAAGATCATGGTCGGCCCGGGCCGCAATCCGCTGACGTTGTCGCCCGCGATGATGTGATCGGTCCGTTGGCTCAGCACGACGAACGGCAAATCGCGTGCGAGCAGCTCTTGAACGCGAACGTAGTCTCCCCGCCGGCGCGCGCGGTCGTAGGTCCGCAGCGCGTCCTCGAGCGCGGCGTCGACCGCGCGGTCGCAGTAGCCCAAGTAGTTTTGCCCGTTGGGCGCGCGTCGCGAGCATGCGACCAAATTGGAGATATCGGGATCCGGCGGCAGCGACCACGCGTAGGAGGTCAGGTCGTAGTGTCCGATCGCAACGATGCCGCCGCCCGCATACGAAGCAAATAACAGATTCGTCGGATACTTGACGTAGGTCAACCCGACGCCCAAGCGAGCGAAGGCCTGTTCCACGATCGCGACGCGCGCGTCCAGGCCTTGATTGCCGACGTTTCCCGCAAAGACTAACTGCATGGCGCGCCCATTCTTTCGGCGCACGCCGTCCGCTCCGGGGCGCCAGCCGGCGGCGTCCAGCAGCCGGGCGGCTCGACCCAAGTCGTAACGCGGACACGGCGCGTGCGCGTCGTAGGCCCAGTTCAGGTGTGAGATGGGCGTGCACGCCAAGAATCCCGAACCGCGATCGACCTTCTGCCAGAGCGTGCGCACGTCGATCGCGCGCGCCAGCGCCTCGCGCACGCGAACGTCGGCCAGGATCGGGCGCCGTTGATTGAAGTCGATGTGCCCGTACGAGTTGGTATCGTAGGCGTGCGTCTTGACGTCCGGATACGCACTGACTTCAGCGATCAGATTGGTCGGCACACGCACGAACGCGTCCAGTTCGCCCGTGCGCAGCTGCGTCGCGACGGTGTTGGTATCCGGGACGATCTTATAGACGACCCGCGCCAGCTTGGGCTTTGCGCCCCAGTACCCCGGGAACGCTTCCATAACGACTTCTCGACCGCGCGCCCATCGCACGTAGCGAAACGGCCCCAGACCGACCGGCAAGGCGTTGTAGGACGCGTGGTTGATATCTTGACCGGAAAGCAAATGTTTGGGCAGAATCGCCGGGTTGCCGATCGGCGTAAAGAAACGGTTCACAAAGGCGGCATACGGTTTCTTCAGTTCGAAGACGACCGTGTACTTGTCCGGCGTCTTCACCGCCGCGATGTCGTCCCAACCGTCGCGCGTGAGCACGTTCGTATGCTCGTCGAGGATCACCCCGACCGTAAACGCCACATCGGCCGAGGTGAAGGCCGCTCCGTCTTGCCAGAGCACGCCGTGGCGCAGGCGAAACGTCAGCTGCCTCCCGTCGGCGGAGATCAGGTGATTGGCTTTGGTCGGAAGCCGCAGGCAGAGCGACGGAACCGTCTCACCCTTATCGTTGAAGACGAAAAAATATCCCATCGTGAACGACGACAGATCGTTGACCACCGTCTCGGTCGAGAGCAGCGGATTGAGGTTATCGATATCCTCGCCGTCGGACCAGCGAAACGTTCCCGCTTGGCCGCCGCCCGCACGAGAGCCCGCCACGCATCCCGCTAGCGCCACCGTGGCCAACGCCGCCGCGAGCGTTCGCGCGACCTTGCCGTTCAAATGTCGACGTTCATCATGTCATCGAACGGCGTAAAGGCGCCCGGCGCGTAGCCCGTCAATTTCGTGCTGTACGTGTAGCCGTCCTCAAGCAAATATAGGTTAATGGTCGGAACGTCGGCCACGATCTGCCGGGAGATCTTGAGCAGCAGCTCTTTGTGCAACGCGGGATCGTACGTGTTCTTGAGCTGATCCATCCACGCATCGACCTGCGGATTGCAATAACGGACGTTGTCTTGCCCGTTGGGTGGAATCTGCTTGCAGGAGAACAAATTCGAAAGGTCGCCGACCGGGTCGGTCCCCCACGAGAAGATCGTGAGATCGTATTTCCCGCCGTACACGATGCCCTGTTCTTGATAGGGCGCGAAGAACAGCGCCGGAGCGGACTTGCTGGTTTGGATCGATATGCCGACGGCCTTGAGCATCTGGCGAATCAACTCGATGCGCTGATCGGCATCCGACGCGCCGGTATAATACGGGAAGTCCAGCAGCAGCCGCCGGCCGTTCTTGACGCGGATGCCGTCGGCGCCACGCTTCCAACCGGCCTGGTCCAGAAGCGCGTTGGCTTTGGCGGGATCGTAGGGAATCAACGGGATCTGCGCGGTCGTCGGCGCGATCGGATTGACGACCGACGTGGGCGACTCCTCGAGGATGCCGTAGCCGTGGCCGACCGTATCGACGATTTTCTTTCGGTCGATCGCGTAGCGGACCGCCTCGCGAACGCGGATATCGCTAACCAACGGCCTCTGCACGTTGAAATCCAAGTGCGCGTAATAGGACGACGGCACGACGATCGTCGTCATGTTGGGATACCGTTTGAGCGGGGCGATAAACGCCGCGGGAACCATCGGCCACATATCGACGTCGCCGGTCTGCAGCTGGGTTGCAAGGGTATTGCGGTCCGAGATCAGCTTGTACGTGATCCGCTTGAGCTTGGGCATCCCGCGCCAATAGTACGGATTGGCCTCCATCTCCACCGCATCGCCGCGGCGCCATTGCGTGACCCGAAACGGTCCGATACCAACGGGCTTTGAATTGTACGCGGCGTGGTTGATGTTGGGCAAGTTCGCCAGCAGATGCTTGGGCAGTACGCACGGGTTGGCGCCCGCGGTTCCGAAAAACGTCGGCAAGAACGAGGCGTAGGGCTTGCTGAGGTGATAGACGACGGTATATTTATCGGGTTCGTCCATCTTCGTAATCAGATCCCAACCGTCGCGACCGACCTCGTTATTGGCCGGGTTGTTAACCACGTTGGTAGTAAAGATCACGTCGTCGGCGTTAAAAGGCGCGCCGTCGGACCAGCGCACGCCGCGTCGCAAGTGCCACGTAATGGTCTTGCCGTCTTTGCTGATGCCGCCGTTGGCTTGCGTCGGCACGACGGTGACCAACTCCGGAATCGGCCTGCCGGCTTTGTCGTAGCGCACCAAGTACGCCATCGTCAATTCCGCAATGTATCCCAGCGTCGTTTCCGTGAAGAGATGCGGGTTGAGCGTATCGATGTCACCCGAGCCGTCGGCGATGACCAGCCAATGCGCGCGCGGCGACGCGGCGCTTCCGCCCTTGGAACAGCCCGCGACGATCAGCATCAGCGCCGCGGCAAGATAGCGCTTCATCAAATATCGACGTCCATCATACTGTCGAACGGCGAGACGTTGTTGGGATTG
>DATCDS010000068.1:0-24542 GCA_036510515.1 Vulcanimicrobiaceae bacterium | reverse complement strand
GAAGGCGCCGGAGTCGAGCCACCGCGCCCCAACGTTGCGTCGGTGGCTCGACTCCGCTCCCCTTCGGTCGCTACGCTCGCCATGACACAGCCGCTCGCAAGCACCTCGAGCATCTCGTCGTGAATCAACCCGTTGCTGGCTAAAATCGATGGCGCGTCGACCGCGCTCCCGCTCCCGTCCGCGCGCGTCACGCGCCCACCGGCTTCGCGGACGAGCAGCGTTCCGGCGGCAACGTCCCAGGCGTGCAGATCGAACTCCCAGAACGCATCGAAGCGCCCGCACGCAACGTAGGCTAAATCCAACGCTGCCGACCCATCCCGCCGCACCGCCTGCGCCCGATTGGAAGCCACGCGAAAGCAGCCCGCATTGCGTTCGAAATCCGCAGGATGAAACCCGGTACATACCAGGGCGGCCCCTACGGAATCGACCGTTGACACGGCGATCGGCACGTCGTTCAGCGTCGCCCCGCCACCACACCGCGCCAAGAATAGTTCGTTCATCGTCGGCGCGTAGATCGCCGCCGCCTCCAACTCACCGTCGCGTTCGTACGCAATCGAGATGCAAAAGATCGGATAGCCGTGCGCGTAGTTGGTCGTCCCGTCGATCGGGTCGACAATCCAGCGCTCGCCCGAGGTTCCCGCCAGCAGCCCGGCCTCTTCGGTGACGATCGCCGCATCGGGATAGCTCGCACGCAAACACGCGACGATCGCGCGTTCGCTCGCGTGATCGACCTCGGTAACGATGTCGGCCCGCCGCCCCTTCTCCGCAATCTCATGCGGCCGGTGCAGCGCTTCCAGCGCGACCGCGCCACCGGCAAGGGCGGCGGCACGAGCGACCACTAACGCATCAGGCATACGATTACCATAGCGGCAGCCAAGGTATGTAGCAAGCCCCGAAGAACCCAGCCTGCCGAAAGGTGCCTATGCTGACGTTCAAACGCGTTGCCAAAGTATTTTTTCTGGCGGTCGCGATGTTCGCGCCGATGATTTCAATTGCTGTTGCGCAGCCCGCGTCGCCCGCTCCCGATGCCGCTGCGCTCATGGCGAAGTTTCGAACCTTCATGGGCTGGACGCTTGGTGACGGATCCGTTTTAGCGATACGCATTAAGGGACGCATCGCCGATCAAAGCACGTTCGACGAAATTTGCGAGCCGTCGCGCTTTGCACAATTCAGCGTAGGCACCGCGAGCGGGAGATCGTTCCTTGTCGAGAGCGGCCCGGGTTGGGGCTGGGTCTCACACGCCGGCCAACCCAACGATTTCCCGGCGGCGATGGCGGCCGATGCTTTCACCGAGGGTCTTCTGCTCTGCAACGCATTTACTACGGCATATCCGGCCGTCGCCTTGACAATCGACACGAAGGGCTCCAAGGGAAGTCGCGGGCAGGCGACCCTCGTCGGACTCTCCATCCCCAACGAGCCAAGCGTCCTTCTACAGATCGATAAGCAGACCGGCGCGCTCATCACGGTCATCGTGGACAACATCGCAACCTACCGGCCTGCCGGCCTTAAAGACATCGGAGGCGGCCGCAAGATCTATACGATCTGGAAGCGCGAGACATCCGATACGACGACCGCCGACATGGTCATCTCCTCGATTCAGCTCAACGTGACGGTCGATCCGAAGATCTTCTACCGAACGGCACTCGATGCGCCGCCACCGCCCGATCTGGCGCCGACCGTAAATCTCGCATCACCGAACGCGCCATAGCATTACCGCGTCTTGGCCTGCGGCGTAACCGCCAACGTCTTGGCGTCGACGGCGTACTTGCTCACCGTTCCCGAGGCCGTCATCGGGATCGTCCAGATCCAGTACGTCGTGCCGTTGGGTTGATCGAAGAGGATCTCGCAGCCGCAATCGGCATGTCCGATCGATCGTAGCACGGCGCCGATGGCGCGCACGCCGCCCGCGGGCACTGCAACCACTTTTGGCCAGTGGTATTTTGCCTTGGTGTAATCGGGGTCTCCGTGCAGGTTGGGAATCTCGCCAAGGGAGACGATCCGAGTGTCAAGTATCGGCTTGCCTTCCTTGAGAATACGCGCGATCGACGCGATGGACTGTCGGCCGAGCAAGACGCTACGCCCATTCGGCGACGCATAGCGTTCGGCAACCTTAGCGGGTTCCGGCAGGTCGCCTAACACGGGCGTAGGTGCCAGCATCGTAATTCTTGTCAACATTTTGTCGGTCGCGGCCAGGCTATCCGACGCCGATGTCTCCATCATCGCGGCTCGGACCGCATTTACGTCGCCAACGGTCATCGAATGCTTTCCGGTCACGACGGTCTCTCCGCCGACGCGCCACGTGTAGACCGCGCCGCGCGACGCCCCCGGTGGCAGCAGGGCTTCGCTCGTGTTGACAGCGGTCGAATCAAATATACTGAAACCGCCCTGCACGTGAGCTCGTCGGTTCCAATACATAACCATGATGAAATTCGGGTGTTCGGCAGGTGCGTATCCCATCATCGTCACACGCGTTCCCGCCGGAAGACCAACCGGAAAAACCACCGGAAACGTTGCGCGCGCAATTGCGGCGCGAACGTCGGCCGCCTTCGGCCGATGCATCGCGGTGAGCGAGCGAATGTTGGTCACCGCGGCCTTCCCTCCGGACAGCCAGACGTGCACGCCATCGTAGATCTTTCCGCCCAATCCGGCACCGGCGCCCACCGCAGCAAGACAGATCGCACCACCCAGGACGAACGAGCGCACGCGATCTCGCGCCGCCGTGGCGAACGAGCGACTGCGAATGAACTCCGCGGGCAGTTCGGGAACAGGAATCAGCTCTCTAGCGCTCTTGCCAGCCGTTGAAAAATTAGAATGCATGTTGCTTCATCTCCTTAGGCTCGGGCATGGGTGCGTCGCGGTAGTCGCCGAGCAGGCCGCGCAGATGCTCGCGAGCTCGCAGAAGCCGGGTGCGGACCGTCGGATGAGCGATCCCCAACGCCGCGGCAATCTCGTCGCTCTTGAGATCGTCGAAATAGAAGAGTACGGTGACGTCGCGGAGTTCGGGCGAAAGATCGGCCAACGCGCGCCACACGTCCACCGTCGCCGTATCGTCGATGCCAAGGCAATCTTCAAACGTCGCCTGACCAACGGCCTGATGCCGGCGCCGAACGCGCGCCGACTCGCGCATGACGATTCGATAGAGCCACGCATCGAACGCGGCCTCGCGACGCAGGCCGTGTATTTTGCGATGAACGACCACGCAGGCTTCCTGGGCCGCGTCCTGTGCGAGGCTGCGATCGCCGATGACGGTCGCAGCTAAGCGAAAACAGCCCGGCCAGACCGCGGCGATCAGCTGCTCGGTAGCGCCTTCATCACCGCTCAGCGCGGCGGAAACGAGTTCCGGGGATGCCCAGCGTGCCATATGCCTCCTCTTCCTATTTGAACCATCTGTCCCTATAGAGGAGCGCCTGCGCCAAAATGTTCCCTGCGCCAACTGAAAACCCAGGGGCCGCCCGGCACTCCGGGAAATCCGCAGGGTGATCCCGGCCGACGCCGACAGTGCCGTAAGGCAGAGGGAGATACGCATGCCTACGAGGCACGATCTAGCGGCGGCGTTCGACGAGCACTTGCGCGACGAGTTCGAACTGCACGACGCGGCGGCTACGATGGCGACGATGAGCACCACGCCGCACCTCTACCACGCGCCGACGATGGCCGGCGGCAACGACCGCGAGCAGATCTTCGCCTTCTATCGCGATCACTTTGTGACCAAGTGGCCAAAGGACACGTCCTCAACGCGCATCTCGCGAACCATCGGGGAAGATCAACTCGTCGACGAGCTGGTCATGAGCTTTACCCACGATGTCGAGATGGACGCGCTTCTTCCCGGCGTCGCGCCGACCGGGAAACACGTCACCTTGGCGATCGTCGTGGTCGTAAAGTTCGACGGGGATAAGGTCGCGCACGAACACATCTACTGGGATCAGGCGTCCTTACTCGCCCAAATCGGCCTCTTGAATCCTTCGGGTCTCCCGATTACCGGCGCGGAGCAAGCCCGCAACCTCCTCGACCACACCTACGCGACGAATTCGCTGCTGCACTGACCCCCGCGCGCCGGCGCGGCGCGAGTCGCCCTAAAGGGACCCCAGGGGTTGACGGGATAGGAGATAAGGCGGTCTGGCGTCGCCTCGTGGAGAAATTACTTCGCCACCATCAATGAGCACCTGGATTGTAAATTCTAAGGCACTTCAAAACGAGCCCCCTTGTGCGGGGGTTTCGCCTCATGTCTATGCCTCTTGTTAAAGCTACGGAAGGATGCAATCGTAGGGCGCACCAGAAGCTGTCGTACTCGCTTCAAAAACAAATAGAACAATGGAAACCAATAGCGTCACCGGTAGTACTAATCTCGCACGCGGCATCGGGACGAAGCCCCCAACTAAAAACACGGCGAGTGGAACGAACCAAATCCGCGGCTCAAAGAGCGGATAAAGAATTGGTAAGGCTAATCCCCAGTTAAGCCCATCCAAGATGCTAAAGCCCTTACCGTTGTCGCATGCCATCGACGCCCACCCGGATTCCCAGCCGACGGGCAGAAGAATTAAGATTGCCACGGCGATGACGCCGCAACGCGCACTGAAGTGTCGCCTCAATAAATTCAACATGATACTCGTAGGTCGACGATTCTACGTATTCAGGGGTGGCAACCCCGGAGAACGCGTTAGGGGGCGCGATTCGATTTGCCCAAACATGCGCCTCTTTATTCTTTAGGCATCGCATCCTAAAACCTTGACGCGTTAAGCGCTCCGGAGGGGGGCCTCGTTTTCAAGGGCCTTATCTCCTATCCCCCCAGGGGTTGACCCTAGCGGCTATACTGAAAGATAGGATACCTCGCTAGGTGAGGCGTCCACGCTATACACAGGCCGCTGCCCAGAAACGTCGAGAGACGCCAAGCGGGTAGACCAGACTGCGCCGGATCCAAGGCGATGTCTAACGCGGCTGACGACCCGGGGTCGTTTACGATGCGTGGTGCCAAAGCTCGGTGCGACTGAGGTAGGATGCGCGAGCATCGTCTTCCGCCGTGCCGATCGCCCAGCGAGGGTGGTCGGCTTTTTATTTTGCAAGAGACCCGGGGCCGAATGCTATGGCGTTTACCGAGGGATTTATCTCCGAACTGGTCGGACGACGCGTCACGATCGACGATTTGCCCATCGGCAAGGTCGCCGATTTTCTCGTCAACCGGCCCGACGAAACGTTTCCGCAGATCGACGGGCTGGTCGTCAAAACCGCCCAGGGGCCGCGCTTTGCGCCGATCGACTCGATCTTGGAGATCGACGACCGCGGCGCGGTCGCGCTATCCGGCGCTCCCAAAGAATCGCCCCCGCCCGAGCGCGACGCACTGTTCCTGATCGCCGATCTGCTCGACAAGCAGATCGTCGACGTCGACGGCCGCAAGGTCGTCCGCATCAACGACATCGAGCTAGCGCGCGCCGGCGGCCAGCTGCGCGTCGTCGCGGCCGACATCGGCGTCGGCGGCCTGCTGCGGCGCCTGGGTCTCAAGTCCTTCGGCAAACGCTTCACCCCGGCGATCTATCGCGCGATCCCGCGCGCGATGATCGCGTGGAGTTCGGTTTCGCCGATTCGCGACGTCAATCCAAGTCAGGTACGACTCTCGGTCTCCGAGAGCAAGCTGTCCCGTTTGCATCCCTCGGAGCTGGCGGAGATCATCGGCGACCTCGCGACGCCGCAGGCCGCCGCGCTCGTGCGTTCGCTCGACGACGAAACCGCCGCCGATGCGTTCGAACATCTCGACGCCGACACGCAGAAGACGCTCATCGACGACATCGGCACCGAACGCGCCGCCGATATCGTCGAAGAAATGGATTCCGACGACGCCGCCGATCTCTTGGCCGAGCTCTCCGACGAAAAGCAGCACGAACTGCTCGCCGAGATGAACGAGTACACCGCCGGCGAGCTACGCGAACTGGTCAAATACGACGAAGATACTGCCGGCGGCCTGATGACCACCGACTACGTTTGGATCTACCCGCATCGCACGGCCGAAGCGACGATCAGCAAGATTCGCGAGATCGGCCCGGCCTCGGAGTTCATCTATTACCTCTACGTCCTGGACGCAAAAGACGCGCTGCAAGGCGTGCTGACCTTGCGCTCGCTGCTGCTCGCGTCCCCCGATGCCACCATCGACACGATCATGGAAACCGATCTCGTCACGCTCGATGCGAACGATTCGTCCGAGCACGCCGCCGCGACCATCGCGCGCTACGATCTGCTGGCCGCCCCCGTCACCAACGAACACGGCACGATGCTAGGAATCGTTACCGTCGACGACGCGATCGATGCGATCATGCCCGAAGAGCTGGCCAAGAAACTGCCACGCTTCACCGCGCGCCAGCCGCGCCGCCGCCCGGCGATCGCGAAGTAACCTCAGGCCATGGCCCTCATCCGCCGGCGCAGCATCACGCGCACGCTGTTGATTCTTATGGGCGTCCTGGGCCCGGGCTTCATCGCGGCCTCGGCCGGCAACGATGTCGGCGGCATCGCAACCTACTCTCAAGCCGGCGCGCAGTTCGGCTACTCGATCCTGTGGGTGCTGGTGCCCTTAGCGGTCGCGCTGATCGTCGTGCAAGAGATGGCGACGCGCATGGGAACGGTCACGGGCAAGGGCCTCGCTTCGCTCATCCGCGAGAACTTCGGGGTCAAGATCTCGTTCTTTGCGATGCTGGCCTTTTTCTTCGTCAACATCGCCATCACCGCGACGGAGTTCGCGGGCATCGCCGCGGCCGCCGAGATCTTTCACATCTCGCGCTACATCGCGGTGCCGATCGCGCTGGTCGCGGTCTTTACCTTCGTCGTACGTTTCGACAATAAAATCGTCGAACGAACCTTCGTCGGGTTTTCGCTCATCTACCTAAGTTACGTGATTTCGGCGGTGCTGGCGCACCCCGATTGGCACGCGGTCGCACGCGGCGCGCTGGTTCCCTCGCTGCACCTGCACGACAACGCCTGGACGTTCATGGTCGTGGCCCTAATCGGCACCACGATCTCGCCATACATGCAGTTCTTTCTTCAGTCCGCGGTGGTAGAAAAGGATCCGCGCGAGGCCGACCTGCCGCTGGCGCGCGCCGACGTGGTGATCGGGTCGATCCTGGGCATCGCGATCGCCGGGTTCATGATTATCGCCAACGCTGCGACGATCTTCATGGCCAACCATCACGGCGCGCATCTTCACCCAACGCAAGCGGCGGACTTCGCCGTCGCACTACGTCCTTTGGCGGGCTCGCTCGCAGCCACGATCTTTGCCTTGGGAATTCTCAACGCCGGCCTGTTCACCGCAACGGTCCTGCCGTTGTCGACCGCATTCGTCATCTGCGAGGCCTTCGGCTTCGAGGCCGCGATCGATCGTAAGTTCCGCGAAGCGCCGGTCTTCTTCACGCTGTTCGGCGCGGGCTTGCTGCTCGGTGCGATCGTCGTGCTCATTCCGGGAATCCCGTACTTGCAGTTGATCGTCGGCGCGCAGGCCGTGCAGGGGATTCTGCTGCCGGCCGAGCTGGTGCTGATGCTGGCCATCGCCAACCGTCGCAGCGTTATGGGGAAATACGCCAACTCTCCGGCCGTCAACGTTATCGCGTGGACGACGACCATCGTCGTGGGCGCGTTCTCGCTCTTCTACCTCGTCACGCTGGTTCACGCACGCTAGCAGGTGGCGTTTCTTCGAGCGCCGCGAGCAGATCGGCGGCTAAAAACGAGCTGGGGAATGCGACGTCCCACCCGCTCGGATCGCCGCCGATCGCGATGAGCCGCGACGGCTGCCCGAGCGAGGATCGTAGCGCGTCCGCCGTGATGTCGACGCTGTCGGCGTGTACGACGACGGCGGCGCTAGGCTCTTGGGCGATTCGTTGCGCGAGCAGTTCGGGCGTGCGGTATTCGCGCACGCGATAGCCGTTGGAGCGCAGAGTGTAGACGATGAACGGTCCCACGCTCTTATCGGCCGCCAGCACCGCAACGTGCCCCGGGGCGCCAGGCGCGACGCTACGCGGAAGGCAAATCGAAAACGTGGTCCCATCGTTCGCGTCACTACGCACGGCGACTTGGCCGCCGTGCTTCTCGACCAGCGTCTTGACCAAGAACAGACCGATGCCCGTCCCGCCGATCTTCGCCTTCTTGGCGTTCGAAGCGCGCGAAAATCGCTTGAACAGTAATCCCAGCTCGTCGGCGGGAATGCCGATCCCGTGGTCGGTAACGTCGATCTTCAAACCGCGTTCGGTTTCGTCGAGCAGGACGTCGATCGGACTCGGTTCGCGCGAGTATTTGAGCGCGTTGCGGATAACGTTTTCAAAGACTTGCCGCAAGCGCCCGGGGTCTCCACGTACGACGGTGTCCTTTGCCTGGGCGGCAATCGACACGCGTTCGGCGTCGGGGCCCATGCTGGTCACGATTTCGCGGACGAGCGCGAGCACGTCGACGCGCTCGTCGGCAAGATCGAGTTCGCCCTGCTCGATGCTCGAGAGGGCCAACGTGTCGTTGGCCAGCGCGGCCAGGCGCGAAACGTTGCGCGCGATCGTGCGTGCGGCGTCGCGCGTTTCGTCGGCGTCGAGCAGGCCCTCTTCGATCAGTTCGGAGTAGCCCAAAATGCTGGTAAGCGGACCCTTAAAATCGTGGGCCAGCACGGAGATGAGGTCGTTCTTGAGCTGGTTGATGCGAATGACGCTGGCGCGCTGATCCGCCAACTCGCTGTTGCTGGCCGAAACGCGATCGATCAATTGATGCCGTTCGATGGCGTGGCTCAGCGTGCGCCGCAGCGAATCTTCGGTTATCAGGCCTTTGATCTGATAGTCTTGCGCGCCGGCTTGCACCGCGCCCAACGACAGGTCGCGATCGTCCCGCCCGCTCAGAATCACGACTGGTAAACGCGGCTCGGAAGAGCGCAGGGCGCGCAGCGCGTCCAATCCCGAAACGTCGGGCAGCGACATGTCGAGGATGGCGACGTCGAACCGATCCTCGCGCGCCGCGGCGACCGCTTCGACCAAACGAGTGGCCACGCGGACGTAGGAAACCTCGCCTTCCAGGAGGGCCCGCACGAAAGCGGCGTCGGATGGATTATCCTCAACGATTAGTACGCGCATCAGGGTGACTTAGCGGGAAACCCCCGTTGGCAGTTTCACCACCGACAGCCAAAAATTCTCGATCACCGCGATGATCTCCAGAAAACGCGCCAGGTCGACGGGCTTACGAACGTAGCAGTTGGCGTGGTATTCGTAGGCTTTGAGGACGTCTTGCTCGGCCTCCGACGTCGTGAGGATGACCACCGGAATCGTCTTGAGGGCGTCGTCGGTCTTGATCCGCCGGAGCACCTCGCGGCCGTCGATAGTCGGCAGATTGAGGTCGAGGAGGACCAGATCCGGCCGCGCCGCCTTCACCCAAGGGCCCTCACGCCTGAGGTAGGCCATCGCTTGATCGCCATCGGGAAGGACGGTCAAGCGATTGGAGATCTTGCCCTCGCGAAAAGCTTCTTGGGTCAAGCGAGCATCCGAGGGACTATCCTCGACGAGCAGTACTTCGATCACGTCTGCATTTTCAATCATCTGTCGCTCCTGGACGGCCCGGCTGTAAGGTTAGGTAAAACGTCGCTCCCTTACCCGCATCCGAATCCACCCACATTCGACCCTCGTGTCGATCGACGATACGTTTGCAAATCGAAAGGCCGATTCCCGTCCCACTATACTCTACCCGCGTGTGTAATCGTTGGAAAATCCTAAAGATTCGCTCGTGATACTCCGGCGAAATGCCGATTCCGTTGTCGCGCACCGACAGCGTCCATTCGTTGGGCCCGGTCCGGCTGGCCTGCAGCCACACGGCCGGCGGCTCCGAGCGATTGTATTTGATCGCGTTGCCGATCAGGTTTTGAAACAATTGCTCGAGCTGCCGCGCGTCGCCCATAACGATGGGAAGCGGCCCGACGGTCACCTCGGCGTGCCGCTCGGCGATGGCGGTGCGCAGATCGGACAGCGAGGCCGCAACCACGGGATTGAGATCGGTCGGTATCAGTTCCGCCCCATGGGTGGTGACCCGCGAATACTCCAAAATGTTATCGATGAGCGCCTGCATCCGATGCGCGCCATCGACGGCAAACGCGATGTATTCGTCGGCTTGATCGTCCAGTTTCCCCGCGTAGCGCCGCGACAGCAGCTGGGTGAACGACGCGACGCTGCGCAAAGGCTCTTGCAGATCGTGCGAAGCGATGTAAGCAAACTCTTGGAGCGCTTGATTGCTTCGCTCGAGTTCCCGATTGCGACGAGCCAGGCGCTCTCGCAGGCGCCGCTCCTCGCGCAGCCGCGCTCGTTCCAAACGTATTCCGAAGACGGCGAATACCACAACGCTCAGTAGCAAGGCCAGCCGCGCAACCATCAGCGAGAGGGTTCCTTGCCACGCCTCCGAGGCGACGTGCCGGTTGACCTTCGACAGAAAGTCCCCGCTGACGCCGCGCATATCGTCCATCAACGTCTTGCCGCGGAGCGAAATTTTCAGCGAATCCGTTCGACTGGGTAACCCGATGAGCGGAGCTGCAAACTCGCGCAACCAGCGTTCGTGCAGCTTGGTTATCTGCTCCATATCCGGTTGCAGCGAAGGGTCGACCTCGCTTTGAAGCCTGGTCAGATATCCGCCGGTCAAGTGAGTGGCCGACGTGTACGGCGCGAGAAACAAGGCCTGGCGCGTAGCGATATACCCGCGAACGCCGGTCTCTTCGTCCAATATCGACGAGAAGACGCGCTGAAAATCGCTGCGAGCCGCGTACCAGACGATCACGTCGCGCTGGATTCGCAGATTATTGTACAACGCGAGCAACGCGACGATCAGCAGCAATCCAACGACGACGACTAACTGGGCCGTTCCCGAGCGTACCGATCGAGGCTCTTTCAACGGCCCACCGCCCCGGCGGCTTCGCGCAACACGCGCCACGCCGTCGCGACGTCGGCACTCGACGTGCGCAGGTTGCCGATGGCTAGCCGCAAGACGAACGCGCCGTCTAACTTGGTATGCGAGAGGAAGATTTCGCCGCCGGCATTCGCGGCGTCCATCAGACGCCCGTTATGGTCGTCGACTTGCGCGGCATCGAGGCCGGGCGGTACGTGCCGAAAGACGACCAGCGCCAGCGGATGTTCGGCCACGACTTCCCATTCGGGCTCGTCGCGAACCCATCGCGCGAACTCCGCCGCCAGCGCGACGTGCGCGCGCAGTCGCTCGCGTAGCCCCTGCGCGCCGAACGCTCGCATGACGAACCACAACTTCAGCGAGCGAAACCGTCTGCCCAACTGCAAACCGTAGTCCATGTAGTTGCGCGCGCCGCCGTCGGTGGTCGTCAGAAATTCGGGGACCAACTCGAACGTGCGGCGTAGCAGCGCCTCATCGCGAACGTACAGCGCCGAGCAATCCATCGGCACGAACAGCCACTTGTGCGGGTTGACGACCAGCGAGTCGGCAGCCTCGACGCCGGCAAGGATCCAGCGGAACTCCGGACAGATCGCCGCAACGCCGGCATAGGCCGCGTCCACATGCAGCCAGACGTCGTGACGACGCGCGACCTCGCCGATCTCGGCGACCGGATCGATCGCTGTGGTCGAGGTCGTCCCCACGGTCGCGGCAACGGCCATCGGACGTTTGCCCTCGGCCAGGTCGCGACGAATCTGCGCGTCCAACTCCTCGGGGCGTATGCGGCCCCGGCGATCGCACGCGATCCGCACGACGTTGCGCTGCCCGATTCCCAGCGCGATCGCGGCCTTCTCGATATGCGAGTGGGTGTGTTCGCTGATGTAGACGCGCAGGTCAGCGCTGCCGCTCATCCCCCGTTCGCGAATACTCGGGTCCAAGCGCTCGCGCGCGGCAGCCAGCGCGGTGAATCCGCCGATCGAAGCGGTATCGTAGATGATGCCGGTCCACGCGTCGGAGAGCCCCATCAAGCGGCCCAGCCAGTTCATGACCACTTCTTCCAACTCGGTGGCCGCCGGCGACGTGCGCCACAGCATCGCCTTGACGTCCAGGGTCGCCGCCAGCGCCTCGGCGGCGATCGCCGCCGGCGCGGCCGACGTCGCGAAATAGGCAAAAAAGCGCGGGTGATTCCAGTGCGTGATGCCCGGAAGGATCACGCGCTCGAAATCGTCCATCACCCGGTCGAAGGGCTCGGGCCCTTCGGGGGCCTCCGCGGGCAGCGCCGCGCGAACCGCGCCGGGCGCGTTCGCGGACAGCACGGGGTAGGCTTCGGGATGCTGCAAGTAGCCCGCAATCCAACGCCCGACCCGAGCAAAGTCATCTTCGAAGCTTTCAAAGAACTCCACAATGGAAGTGTTGGCGCCCGGCGCGCGCGAAGCCCGCCAGACCGTCCCATCCCAGGAGCTTTGATGAAATACCGCACCTATCCCAACAGCGACGTAACCGTCAGCGAAGTCGGCTTCGGCCTATGGACCACGGCCACGTCGTGGTGGGGCGAAAAGACCGACGACCAGGCCGAAGCGCTGCTCACCGAGGCGTTCGATCTAGGCGTCACGCTGTTCGACGCCGCCGATACCTACGGCAACGGCCGTAGCGAGGATCAACTCGCGCGTGCGTTCAGCAGCCGGCGCGATCGCGTCGTGTACGCCACCAAATTCGGCTACGATATCTACGGTCACGGCGACGAGCGTCGCGGCCAGAACGAAATTCCGCAGGACTTTTCGCCGACGTTCGTGCGCTACGCGTTGGAGCAGTCGCTACGCCGATTGAACACCGACTACGTCGATATCTATCAGATGCACAACGCGCGCATGGGACAGATCGACGACGATACGTTGTATGAATTGCTCGAATCGTTCAAAACCGAAGGCAAGATTCGCATGTACGGCGTCGCGTTGGGCCCCGCGATCGGTTGGCTGTACGAGGGCATCGATGCGGTGCGCAAGCGCAACGTCCCCTCGCTGCAGATCATCTGGAATATCCTCGAGCAGTTCCCCGGCGATCGCCAAATCGCCGCCGCCGACGAACTCGACGCGGATACGGGTTTCATGGTTCGCGTACCGCACTCCAGCGGCTTACTGGAAGGGCACTACACGGCCGATACGGTCTTTCCGCCCGACGATCATCGCCGCCATCGACCGCGATCGTGGCTGGTCAACGGCGTGCAAAAGGTCGAGACGCTGCGGTTCTTGGAGCGACCCGATCGCACGTTGGGGCAAGCCGCCATCGGGTGGCTGTTGACCAACCCTCGCGTCACGTCCGTTCTGCCCAACATCTACGACGCGGAACAACTGCGCGAGTTCGCGGCCGCACCAGATTCGCCGCCGCTGCAGCCCCAGGAGATCGCTCGCGTCTCCGAACTCGCGGCGCGCAACTTCGGCGTCGAAGAGCCCGCCATGAACTACAAGGGAACGATGACGCGCGACGGTATCCCGGCATGAACTTCGAACCGATCACCGCGCCGGACGCGCCCGCGCCGATCGGGCCCTACAGCCACGCGATCCGCGCGGACCGTTGGCTCTTCTGTTCGGGTCAAACGCCGATCGATCCCGACACCGGCGCTTTGGTGGAAGGCGATATCTCGTCGCAAGCCGCGCGTGCGCTGGCCAACGTCGGCGCGGTCCTAAGTGCGGCGGGCTTGACCTACGCCGATGTCGTCAAGACGACGATCTTCTTGATCGACATGAACGATTTCGCCGCGGTCAACGCCGTCTACGAACGATACTTCGGCAGCAGCAAGCCCGCCCGCTCCACCGTCGCCGTCGCCGCCCTCCCAAAAGGCGCCCGAGTAGAAATCGAAGCCATCGCATTCGCGCAGTAACCAAGCCCCGCCCACCTCACGCGCGTCGCGTTTGCGCGGGGCGAGGCTAATGGGGCGATGAAGACGCTGCGGGCGTCGTGCTGTCGGTGAGCGCGATGAGACTTTGGCGTGCGATATCGGCGACCGACCGATCGTCCGACGTTTCCGCGATCTTGAACTGCGCGAGCGCAAGGCTGGGCTCGCCGACATCTTTATACGTCATTCCCAACAGGACGTGCAGGCGTCCCTCCGTCGGATCGATGGCCATGCCTTTGACCAACACGGCCTCGGCCTGCGGATAGAACCCGTGGTTTTCGTACTCGTAGCCCAGATCGATGTACGCATCGCGTGAATATGGCGACGCGGACAACGCCCGAAGATACCAGGTGACCGCGCCCTTCCAGTCATTGCGCGAATCCGCAAGGTCTCCCAGGTTGACCAAGGCTTCGGGCTGTTCGGGCGCAAGGTCGCGGGCGCGTAGCAGCAGCGGCTCGGCGGTCGCGAACTGGCCCAGGGCCAAATACGCGGCGCCGGTGTTGGCAACGCACGCGTAGTCCTGGGGGCTCAGGCCCGTGCATTTCTCGAACTGCCGGATGGCGTCGGCTTCGTCGTAGACATCCATAAAGGCAAGGCCGTACCAGTTCAGCGCGTCGAGCGATTGCGGATCGTCGACGAGCGCGCGGCGGTAATAGACCATCGCGACCCTCGGCTGGCCGATCGCGGCATACAGCCGGCCGACTTCGGCCTGCAGATCGGGGTCGGTTGGGAAGGTCGTGGCTACCCGCTCCATCGCGCTCTTGTATTGGTCGAAGTCGCCCTTGCGTTGGTGCAGCGCGACCAGGTCGGGAACCGAATCGGTTCCCGGCAAGGAGGCGTTAAACTGCGCGATCGCCTCGTCGACGCGATTCTCCGTCGCGTAGACCGTGCCCAGACGATTGTGCGTCTCTTTGTCGGTCGGGTAGAGCGCCAAGATGGCGCGATAGGTGGTCTCGGCCTGGACGAGCTTGCCGACGCGGTAATAGAGATCGCCAAGCAGGCGCGCCGGCCCGGCCTCCTCGGGATGGAGGGCGACGTAGAGCCCAAGGGTGCGAATCGCGCCGGCGATATCGTCGGCGGCCACTTCTTGGCGGGCCGCCTTCATCACGCCGACCGGGTCGGAAAGGGGCAGGGCATCGGCGCGCGCCACGCTTGGGGCCCCAAGCGGTAGCGCTGCCACGAGCGCCAGCGTCAGCAACAAGCGTCTCATGCCAGAAGTATAACGCAAATCGCGCTGAAAAACCCGCCCCTTTCTGCCCGGGACGCGCGGCCCCCGGCGCCTTACCGAATCCGCACGACGAACGCGACGCTGCCCGTGTTGTCGGGTGACCTTTGGCTCAACGTTCCGCTAAACGTCCACCGAACGTTGGTTACATTGCGGTCGTATCCCGGCGGAGCGCCGGCTCCCCCGCTTACCGGCGTATACGTATAGGTCGCTCCGCCGTCGTTGGAATAGGTGATGCTGACGGTAATCCCGGTCGTTCCCAAGCTGCTCACCAGCGAACCAACCTTGAAATCGGTATTGCTTGGAATGGGATCCGCGATGACGACGTTGGAGCCCGAGGTGAAGCCGGCGTTCGTAAACGTGACGGTGTAGGCCAAATCGGTCCCCGGCGGCTCGTACATTGCGGACGGCGAGACGCTGGTGACCAAACCTAACGACGGAATTCCGGCGGTCAACACCACGCTGTGCCCCGAACCGCCGACGTAACTGATGCTGAACGTATGGCCGCTCAGCGTGAGCGTCGCCCCCTCGGGCAATCCGGAAAACGTGCCGGTAATCGCGCTAGCGCCGGTGTTGTTGACGATGGTAAAGGTCGCGCCGTTGCTGGGCGAAAAGCCCAGGGTGCCCATCAAGGTCGCGCCGGAAAGATTGATCGTGCCGCCGGTGCTCAACTGATCGTAGTTCGTGCCCGCGGTCGTTCCGTTGAGTTGGACGGACATCGCGGGCGTGCCCGTACTCAAGTTGACGTTTCCGCTGGTCAAAATGCCGGTAGTGGTTCCGGGATCGAGCGTTCCGCCCGACGCGGTGGACGAGACCGTCGCGACGGTGCCGCTTCCTCCCAGCGTGCCGCCGTTCAAACTCACCGCGCTCGAACTTTGCGTTCCGTTCACGAGCAGCGTTCCCACGCTGATGGTCGTCGCTCCGCTCAACGTGTTCGTACCACCCAACGTTAACGTGCCGCTCCCCATCTTTGTTAAAGCAACCGTACCCGCGATCGCTCCGGAAAACGACGTCGATGCGTTGTCGCCGTTCGTGGTGAGGGTTGCCGCCGTGCTGGAATCGGTGACCGTTCCGCCGCCGGCCAGCGAGCCAATCGTGTCGGCGAAGCCTGCCAAATCGAACGCGCCGGTGACCGTCACGTCGCTGGTACTTGGGATGGCATTCGCGGCACCGAGCGCGAGCGTTCCACCCGTGCCCACGCTCGTCGTGCCGGTGTAGGTATTCGCGCCCGACAGCACGAGCGTTCCGGCGTCCGTCTTGCTCAGGGACGTCCCCGCAGCGATGCCGGCATAGGTCAACGTGGTACCCGTCGCAACGTCGATCGTGCCGGTCGACGTCAACGCGATGCCGCGCTTGGAGTTCAGCGCGAAGGTCGCCGTCGTCGCCAGCGTCCCGCCGGTGAACGTCAGTTGACCCGCCGTCGCGCTGCCCGGGACCGTGCCTAAACTCGTGTCGGCGCCGATGCTCAGCGTTCCGCCACCGCTCGTCGTCTTGCCGGTGTACGTGTTGCTCGCGTCCGACAGGATCATCGTACCGCTGCCCGCTTTCGTCAGCGCGACCGAACCGGTCATCGGCCCGGAAAACGTCGTCGAGGCGTTGTCGCCGCCGGTGGTGAGGATTGCGGCCGTGCTCGAATCCGTGACCGTACCGCCGCCGGCCAACGAACCGATCGTGTCGGAGAAGCCCACCAAGTCGAACGTGCCCGTCACCGTCACGCCGCTCGTACTCGGCACCGCATTCGCCGCGCCGAGTTTGAGGGTTCCCCCCGTGCCGATCGTGGTCGCGCCGCCGTACGAGTTCGCACCCGACAGCGTCATCGCGCCGGTGCCGGCCTTGGCAAGCGCGACGGTTCCCGTAATCGCTCCCGAAAACGTCGTCGTCGTGTTGTCGCCGCCGGCGGTCAGCGTAGCGGCGGTGCTCGAATCGGTGACGGTCCCCGCGCCGGCTAGCGAGCCGATCGTATCGGCGAATCCGGCCAAGTCAAACGTGCCCGTCGCCGTCACCGCGCTGGTACTCGGCACGGCGTTCGCGACGCCGAGCGCGAGCGTGCCACCGCTGCCGACGCTCGTCGCGCCCGCGTAACTATTCGCACCCGACAGGACAAGCGTTCCCGTGTCGGACGTGGTCAGGGCCGTGCCCGCGGCGATGCCGCCATAGGTCAGCGTCGTGCCCGACGCGATGTCGATCGTGCCGGTCGACGTCAACGCGATGCCGCGCTTGGAGTTCAGCGCGAAGGTCGCCGTCGTCGCCAGCGTTCCACCGGTAAAGGTCAGTTGACCGGCCGTAGCGCTGCCCGGGGCCGTACCTAAATCCGTATCGGCGCCGACACTAAGCGTTCCACCGCCAATCGTCGTCTTGCCGGTGTACGCGTTGCTCGCATCCGACAGGATCATCGTGCCGCTACCGGATTTCGTGAGCGCGAGCGACCCGGTGACCGCCCCGGAAAACGTCGTCGATGCATTGTCACCGCCGGTGGTGAGCGTTGCGGCCGCTGCCGAATCGGTGACGGTTCCGCCACCGGCCAGAGAGCCGATCGTGTCGGCGAAGCCGGCCAAATCGAACGTGCCGGTCACCGTTACATTGCTCGTACTCGGCACGGAATTTGCGACGCCGAGTTTGAGCGTGCCCGAACTAACGGTCGTCGCGCCGCCGTAGGTATTTGCACCGGAAAGCAGGAGCGTCCCGGTGCCGGTGCTGGTTTGCGTCAAGCCCCCCGAACCCGCGGCAATACCGCCGTAGGTCAGGATCGTTCCCGTCGCGACGGCGATCGTGCCGGTCGACGTGAACGCGATGCCGCGGAAGCTGCTCAGCGAGAACGTCGCCGTCGTCGCAAGCGTTCCGCCGTTAAATATCAGATCGCCGACCACCGTACTCGACGGCGTCTTGCCGATATTGTGGTCGGCGGCGATGCTAATGATCCCGCCGTCGATGGTCGTCGTTCCGGTGTACGTACTCACGCCCGACAACGCGAGCGTGCCCGAGTCGGTCTTGATAAGGCCCGTACCCGTCCCGGTCGCGATGCCGCCGTAGGTCAACGTGGTGCCCGACGCGACGTCGATCGTGCCCGTCGAGGTGAAAGCGATGCCGCGTTTGGAGCTTAATGTAACGTTTGCCGTCGTCGCCAGCGCTCCGCCGGTGAACGTCAGTTGACCCGCCGTCGCACTCGCCGGGGCCGCACCCAAATCCGTGTCGGCGCCGATGCTCAAGATTCCGCCGGAGACCGTCGTCTTGCCGGAGTACGAGTTGCTCGCGTCCGACAGGACCACCGTGCCGAGGCCGGACTTGGTAAGGGCGAAAGCACCGCTAACCAATCCGCTGACGGTCAGCGTCTCCGCGGCGTTCGTGACGCTGATTGTCCCGGCCGCCCCAAGCGTTACCGCTGCAGTAACGGCGTTTGACCCCGACGAGTTGCTATCGGTGAGGGTGCCGTTCAGCTTGATCGTGCCGCCCAACGAATAGCCCCCGCCGGAGATGGTGATCCCCGTAATATGAATGGTCCCGGCAAGGTTATCTGTGTTCGACAGGTTCGCGGCGCCGGCAGGAAAGATCAGCGCGGCGTTATTTGCCGGGGCCACGCCCGTCGACCAGTTCCCGGCGACGCTCCACGATCCACTGGTCGTGCCGGTCCACGTGCACGGATTGCACGGGGCCGCCTGAGCCGTCAACACGCCGACCGATGCGATCGCGATTGCGACGAAGGCGAACGCGAACGCAAAGATCAGCGCGCGGCGGATATTCACGGTTGGCCCCAACCCGTGCGGCGTAGCGTGATGCGAACGTTCACGATGACTTCATTCCGCGACGCCGGGACCGTTATTTTACCACAACGGCAAACGTGATTGTGCCTTGGCTCTTGTCCGCGATGGGAAATCCGACGGGATAGAGCAAGAAGCTCGTGCCGCCGACGGTGGCGACGAACGCAGTCGCGCCGACCCCACCGACTCCGCCCGTGTACGTAAAAGCGGTGCCCGCATTGGAATCGCCGCAGGTGCCGGCGGTGATGCCGCATTGCGTGTTGGTCGTCTTGTTGTTGCCCAGTGCTTCCTTGAGGCCGTTGGTAAAGGTCGACCAATTGGGCGTCGTGTTTTGGCTGGACGCACTCTGTGCCCCGTTGTCGGTGATTTGGAGCGAGCCGGCGGTCGACGTGACGAACGAGCTGACGACGCTGCCTTGCGTCCCCTGGCCGCCGCCCAGCACGACGTTGCGATAGTCGATCGTATATTGGAGTACGCCGCCCGGACAGACGCCTATCGCAGGGTAGGTCGGCACTACGCCGGCCGGACATCCGCTGGAGACGACGCTGTACGACTTGTAGATCGGCACGTAGCCGGGATAGAGTTCGCTGTGCGTCCCGTTGAGCGCCACGGTTGCGTTGTCGTCTTGCGCGATCACGCCGCCGTCGTAATTAGTAAAGGCGTCGTACGTTCCGGCCGGCGCGCTGTACACCAGCCAGATGTTGGCCAGCAGGCGCGTTCCATTGTGCTTATGCATGCAGTACGTCGATGCCGACGTGTTTCCGGCGGCGCCGATCGAGATCCACCCATCGGCGCGGGTGGTGCCCGTGCAGGTTTCCGCCGTCGGCGAGCAGTTCGGCGCGGTCGAGGTACCCGAACACAGGCGCGCGGTCCAACCGGACGGCGCGCCCGGCGCGGTGGCATTCATCGTAATGACGTGCTGCTTGTAGTCGGTCTCGTTGTAATACATCTCGTAGGGTCCAACGTTGATGGTCTTGGCCGCGCTCAAGGTTGCGGTTCCGCTCGGAGAAGTCGCCGACGTTCCGGTATTGACGATCGAGGTGATCGGGATGCCGCGCGCGATGAAGTCGTTCATGTTCGTGACCGCGACGTTGCCGTTGAAGCTGCCGGTATAGTCTGCACCCTGGTCCGTACCGCCGCCGGAATCGTAGGGTCCGATGTAGAGCGTGTTGGTGCCGCCGCTGGAGCCGTAGCATTCCGCTCCCGACGAAATGCCGGGAAGATCCGAGGAACTCACCGAGCCGTTGAGCGTCGTGCCGCTGGCGCCGGCGGTCGCGCCGTAATGGTCCGACGCATTCTCGACCGATGTGCCGGCCGCACCACCGGTTACCGTCACGGTCACCGGACTCGAGGTTATGACCAGACCGCCGCCGCCGCCGCCGCCGGGGCCGTGCTGATAGGTGATCGAGCTCTGGTCGTTTCCGGCGGTCGTGCCGGCGGCGCCGTCGGCATGAACGGTAATGCCGCTAAACGACGACGGTGAAGTGATGATGACGGTGCCGCCCGCGCCGCCGCCGCCGCCGCCGTCGTTGTAGGGGGCTTGCCCGGTCATGCCGTCGGCGTAGATCGTCGCGGCGCTGCCGCTGGTCTCGGCCAGCCGCAGCATGACAATGCCGCCGCCGGGCCCGCCGGAGCTGCCGTTGGTAGCACCCGAGGCGTTGTTATTGACGCCCGCTCCGCCGCCGCCGCCCATGTAGGCGTGCAGCACATCCAAACTGGCCGGCGAGATCGCCGAACCGCCTCGGCCGCCGATGTCGGGATTGTGGGTGGAATCGGCGACCGCATAGGTCGTCGCAGCGTGCGCTCCCGGCACGTTGACCGTATACTTCGCCGTGCTGCCGCTGTACTGAGGCGTCCACGGGTAGCCGCCATTGCCGCCCGGGCCGCCGTTGCCGCCGCCGCCGCCACCGGTGTTCTGATCGTTGGAGACCGGGTCCATGTCGGTGCCGCCACCGCCGGCGTTTCCGGGCGCGCCGCGCGCCATGTCGCCGCCGGGATACCCGTCTCCCGAGGTGGCTTTGAGGATGCTCGCGCCGGTCGGCGTCGACGGCGTGGTGAAGTTCGTGTAGTACAGGACGTAGTCGGGCGTGCCGAACAAGCCCTCGCCCTTAAAAGCGTCTCCGGGCGGACTGCTGCCGGGGTCAGAGCCGTTCATCGTCGCGGTGTAGACGTAATCGCTGTTGAGCGCCCCGGTCGGCGTCGTGGACGCTACCGAGAGGCCGCCCCCGCGAAACCCGTCGCCCGTCGCGTAGATCGATGCGCCGGCCAGATTGAGCGTCGAGGACATGTCCAGCGCGGCGACGCCGCCCGCATTGCCATCCCAGTAACCGGCGCGAAAGGTCGACGAGAGCGTGGCGGTCAGGTACTGCGGCACGATGACGATCTGGTAACGCTTCTGTCCGGCACTTCCGGTCGCCGACGCTTTGGTGTAGGTGTTGATCAGCCCGCCACCGCTGCCGCCGCCTTCGATCGTCGCGACGTGCGTGCTGGTGTTGTACGCGGTGACCGCAACGTATTCGTACTGCCCGGCCGAACCCAGCGACGTGTATCCGCTGCCGCTCGCGCCGTCGCCGTACGTCGCGTCGTTGCTGTGGTTGAACGACCCGTCCTGCATCTGAATGATCAGGAGCAGATCGTCATTGGCGATCGCCGTCGACGAACCGCCGTCGGTCGTGTCGAGCGCGTAGTTCGAAAAACCGATCGACGTCGTTCCAGTCGCAAGCGTCGTCGACGTTGCGGTCGGATAGTAATAGGAGTTGTAGACGCCGCTCAACGTGCCGGCCGCGCCGTCTTTGCCCGGACTGGGCGCACAGACGGCCGTTGAGGCCTGGGCTGCGGGAACCAAGTGCACCCGATCGCCGGCCAAGAGCATCGCCACTTGGACGACTGCGATCGCCGCGGCGGTCAAACGCCGCGCAAAGACCCTAGCCTTCAACGCTTACCCCAGCCAAAAATCCTATCGACGAGCGTCGTGAACGTCACGTACACGCCCTTACGCACGGGGTGGCCGAGCAACGACGGATCGGGGCCGCCCGAGAAATTGTAACCGGCGGCGAGGCGCATGCTGCTGCCGATTTGATAGCCGGCCTCGGCCGCGAAATCCGTCGAGCGCGCCGAGGCAATCGATGGCACGCTGACCTCGCGGACTTCCGCCGCGATGTCCAGGCGCTTGGTGACGTTCTGTTTGGCGCGCAGTCCCCACAACGAGGTATGCGCGAGATAGCTGGAGTCGCCGTCGAGTTTATATGCGTACTTGCCCGTCAACTCGAAACCGCTCCACGGGCGGTAGAGCTCTTCAAACGTGACGACGCTTCCGATGCCAGCGCCCGCCGTGTCCGAACCGTTGGACCGCGTGTAGTTCAGCAGCGCCGTCCAACGATCGCTCTCGACCGGACGGTACGCCATCGATATCTGATCGTCGATGGCGGCCTGACCGTTTCCATAGGCGCGCTGCATCGTCCCGACGACGGAGATCTGCGGATTGAGGTGGCCGGCCAAGCCCAAACTGGCCGTGCTGCCGCCGCCGCTGCCGGTACGGTCCTGATAGGAAAACGTCGTGCGCATGCGCTCGTCGTTGGCGTAACCGAACGTGATCCCGTAAACGGTAAAGCCGTTGCCGCTATCGCCACGCGCGTCGGCCGCCTGCACGAACATCGTGCCACCGAACTTGGGGTTGAACTTAAACGATTGATTGACGCCCATGGACGAATAGATGTCGGTCGCGCTGCCCGTTTGGTCGACCGTGTATTGCGTCGTCACCGTCGTGGCGGGCGAGAGCGGCCGCGTGATACCGATGTCGGTCGTATGCGTCGACGATATGCCGGTGGTCAGCGAAGAGTTGGCGCTCGCAAACGTCGCCTGCGGCGTCGCGCTCCAAAGCTCGCGGACGAAGAGCGTGCCCTTTTGCGGGAACTGATAGTTGATCTGCGCCAGCGTCTGCGTCGGCTGCGTCGATCCCACATCGCTGCCCGAAAGCGTCAAGAACTGGTCGACGCCCACGGAGAGACGCGGCGAAACCTGATAGGTCGCGGCCAGGTGGGCTAGGGTTTGCGAGCCGCCCAGAAGCGGAACCGGCGTCGCCTGGGCTCCCGGAATCGCTGTAACGGTCCCCGTGCCGACCTCTTGCTCGTGTTGGACCAGACCGGTCAGCAGCGTGAGCTTCTTGAGGAACCATTGGTAGGTCAACGAGATGTCGTGCTCTTGGGACGTTTGGCCCTGAAAATTGTTGCTCTGCGCGTCGTAGCTTGCGGTGAACGTACTCTTCTTGGGGACCGCATGCGTCCACGCGGCGTGGTAGTCACCCAAGCCCGGCGTCGTCAGGCCGCCAAACGGATCGGCATAGCCCTCCGTCGTGCGGTCCAACGACATCGTCAGCGCGTCGAGACCGCGGTGCAGATTGAAGTGGGCCGCAAATGCCTGGCCCGTACTCACCGGTGGAACGACGGCGCCGGGAACCGGGATCGCGCCCGACGAGTCGGCGTGCGCGATCGACCACGATCCGTTCTCCCACGTATTGCTTAACTGCTGGGAGAACAGCGCGTAGTTCTGGCCGCCCGAAGCGTCGTTGACGTAACCGAACTGCAAGGCCGCCTTGGATTCCGGGCCGCCCAGGTTTAGCTTGAACGAGCCGCCCGTCGTCTCGGACTTCACGCCGGGACCCTGGTATTGATATTGGACGATCACGATCTGCGGATTGCCCAAAGGATCGAACGGCAACGGGATGTTGATGAAGCGCATGATGCCCGTCGCGTAGTCGATCGTGTAGTCGACGTTGCGGATCAACGGTGTCTGCGAGAGGATCGCTCCGGTTCTCCGGTCGGTTACGCTCAGCAAGACGTTATCCGATCCGACCACGATGTTGGGTTGGAGCGGCTGGTTGAGCTGTTGATTGGAAAGACCGTTGGGCGAGATGATCTGCTGGACGTACGCCAGATCGTTACGCGCGTTGAACGCCATCAGGTGCGCGTTCTGGCTATGGCCGAGGTCGAGCTCGCCTTTCGCGCCGCTCAAGAACTGCGTGTAGGAGCCGATCTCGCTATTGTCCAGCGTGGCGGTGTACTGTCCCCACATCAAATTGCTGCGGCCGTGATCCAAACGCGCGTAGACGTGATCGTTGGATTGATAGGTACTGCTCAAGAGCGACGCGTCGCCGTACGTCTGATACGGCCGCTCGTTGGGATCTTGCGTATACGGCCCGAGCGACGACAGCTGCGTCAGGCGATTCTGCGATTCGTAAACCGCGGTCAGCAAAGAACCCTTGCCGACTTTTCCGCTGGCGTAAATCGCGCCGCGGAGGCGTCGCGCGCCGCCGTTGTCGTTGATCGCATCGCCGTCGACCGAGGCCGGCATCGATCCGGCGCCGATCGTCACCAAACCGTTGACGAACGTGTTGCGGATGTAGGGATCGATGTAATAGGTCCTGCGGACCTGTACGTCGCCCACGGCGATGAGCAATTCGAGCGTTCCGGCCACCATACCGCCGGTCAGCGAAACGCGCGTGAAGCCGCCGGGTTGGGTCGGGCCTTCAAACACTTGGCCGACGCCGGGATTCGATGAGGAGTTGTCGCTGGGCGCGGGCGTCGCAGGGGCTTGCCCCGGTCCGGGAGTGACGTTGGGATTTGCGGGCAGATCGACGAAGCTTGCACCGCCGTGCACGATGGTCACGCGCAGGCGTTGACCGGGCATTGCGGCGTGCCCCCAGCGATCGACGATCGAAATATCTAACGGCGCGACGCTGTGCCCGTCGGCCACGAGATGCTGTTCGAAAACAGTTCGAATCGTGGCT
>DATCDS010000067.1:0-22282 GCA_036510515.1 Vulcanimicrobiaceae bacterium | reverse complement strand
TGCGCGCCGTAGACCCAATACGGGAAGCGGCGGTCGGTGATGATGTGATAGAACTGCCCCGTGGGTTGATTGTACCAACTCGACCACGTCTGCGCGCGATCGACCGAGACGACCACGCCCTGATCGCTGCCTAAAATCATTCGAGCGCCGTCGTTGGGGTCGATCCACAAGGTGTGATAGTCGTCGCCGCCCGGCGCGCCCTTGATCGCCGCGAAGGTTTTGCCGCCGTCGGTCGATCGATACATCGCGGTATCCATCACGTAGACCGTATCGGGATCTTTAGGATCGGCGGTGATGCCGGCGAAATACCAGCCGCGCTGCCAGACGCGTTGGTCGGCGCTGGTGCGCGTCCAATTCGCGCCGCCATCGTCGGATCGATAGATGCCGCCGTGTTTGGCATCGCTGTCGACGAACGCGTAGACGCGATGGGTGCCCGCCGGCGCAAACGAAATGCCGATATGCCCGAGGTAGCTCGGCAGGCCGTTGGTGACGTGGCCCCAGGTTGCGCCGCCGTCGTGCGTGACGTAGAGACCGGTTCCCGGCCCGTTGCTGGGCGGGTAGACGTTCCACGGCGGACGTCGCGTCTGCCACAGCGATGCGAAGAGTGTCTTGGGATCGGTGGGATCCATGGCCAGGTCGATGGCGCCGGTATTGGCGTCGCGATACAGAACCTTCGACCACGTGCGGCCGCCGTCGGTCGTTTTGAACACGCCGCGCTGCGCGTTGGGGCCGTAGGCGTGCCCGAGCGCGGCGACGTAGGCGACGTTGGCATCGTGCGGATCGACGACGATCGCCCCGATCTGGCGCGTGTCGTCTAAACCGATGTGCGTCCAGGTCTTGCCAGCGTCGACCGACTTGAACATCCCGATACCGTACGCAATATCCGAGCGCATGTCGGCCTCGCCGCTGCCGACGTAGATCGTTGCGGGGTCGCTTGGCGCGACGGCGATCGCCCCGATCGAGCCGACGTTCTGGGCATCGAAGATCGGCAGCCACGTGCGTCCGGCGTTGTGCGATTCCCAGACTCCGCCATCAACCGAGCCGAAGTAAAAATGTTCGGGATCGCCCGGGACGCCGGTGACGGCCAAGGCGCGGCCGCCTCGCCAGGGTCCGATCATCCGCCAATGCAGGTCGGTCCAGGGTGAGGAAGCGGCAACTGCGGGCGCGGTACATGCCAGCGCCAAGAGAAGAATCAAAAAGCGACGCATGCCACGCTCTTGGCCGCTCGCAGCCGAAGGCCTACTTGCTCGCGAGCTGCACGCCGAAGATGATCATGCCGCCGGCCACGCTAAAGGCGAAGACCAGGATGAAGATCCAAACGCCCGCGCGCAGCCACCCTTCGCGGCGGACGCGCGCGGCGCGAGGTTCGTGAAGCGAGCGGCGTTTTCGTTGCATCGTTCCGGCGACTCCTAGGACGATTGGGCCTGGCGCGACGGGGCGTCGGACCAGAGGCGCTCGAGATTATAGAACGTCCGCTGGTCCGGTGTGAAGACGTGCGCGATAACGTTCCCCAGGTCGATCAGAATCCAGTTGCCGTCGGAATAGCCCTCGACGCGCACCGCACGCCGGCCCTGGCCTTGCGCCGCCTCGACGATGGCGTCGGCGATCGCGCGGGTTTGGATGCGAGAACGCCCGGTCACGATCGCGAAGACGTCGGCCAGAATCGTTCGTTGCGCGACATCGATCGCGATAAAGTCTTCGCCCTTTTTCTCCAGCGCCGCGTCGCGCACGAGATCGATCAGTTCAGCCAGGTCAGTTCTCCTGGGTCGGTGCCCCAAATATGCGGGCCGCCGCCGCGGTTTGCGGAGCGACGGCGATTCCCTTCTTCTGAAGATACCGCATCGTCAGGCCGATCGTTGCGGCCATGGCGGCACGCAGGTCGTTTTCGGCCAGCGCGACCAGCGCCGTCCGCTCGGGGAAGTCGCGCAGCGGCTCCAGCCCGTCGGCCAAGTAGACGACGCAATCCAACGGCGACATCTCCGCGGCGCCGAGCGTGTGCTTGGCTATCGCCGACAGAATCTCAGGATCCTCGACGCCGAACTGCTCGCGCGCCAACTCCGCGCCGAGGCGGGCGTGCAGCACGACCGGGTTCGCGCGTTCGAACGCATCGATCGGCATGGCGCGGCGCTCGCATTCTTCGATCAAGCGTTGATTCGAATACAGCCGCGCCAGATCGTGCAGCATGCCGGCCGTGCGCGCTTTACGCGCGTCCAAGCCGTGCGCTTGCGCCAGCACGTCGGCCAACCGCGCCACGCGCACGATATGTCCGAACCGGTGCTCTTGTTCCAAATGCGCGCGAACGCCCGACGAAAGTTCGGCGTAGGAAAGCGTCACTTTTCTAGGGCGGAGCGCATGGCGAGGAGGCGTTCGCGGTAGAGTTCGCCGCGCAGGTCGCCGGCCCACATGACCAGCGCGCTCTCGTTGTTGTCGCTGTAATAGGATTTGCGCGTGGCGACGGTGGTGAAGCCGTACTTGCGGTATAGGCGCTGCGCCGCGATGTTGGATTCGCGCACTTCGAGCGTCATCCACCCGGCGTCCCGCTCGATCGCGCGATCGATCAGGTACGCCAACAGCAGCTCGCCGAACTTGCGTCCGCGGAAATCGGGATCGACCGCGATCGCGGTGATGTGGGAATCTTCCATCACGACCCAGATGCCGCCGTAAGCCACGACGCGCCCGGCGATCTTGCCGACGTAGTAGTGCGCGCTGCGGTTACTCTGCAGTTCGTTGTAGAACGCGTCGGACGGCCACTGCGTGGAGAACGACAGCGTTTCGATGCGGCGCACCTCGTTGATGTCGGCCGGCGACATCGTTTCGATGGTGATCGCGGCGGTCATCATCGGCGTGCGGGAACCTTGGCGGCGGGGCGTCCGCCGTAGTCGGCGCGAAGCTCGTGCGGCGATGCGGCGGCGGGCGCGCCCAAGGCGCACAACGCGACGGCAACCGCGGGGATTTCAACACTGGGTTCGAGCGTAAGCACGGTAACATCGCGTTCGCCGAGCGCGGCGAGTACGTCCTGTGCCGCACCCAGAACCGGCAACGACGAAAAGCGGTCGCCGGCAAGCACCGCAGCGATCGTCTCGTCGACCAGGCCGGAATGCCGGCGTTGCGTCGGGCCATCGCGCAGACGCGCGGAAACGACGCCGGCGCGCCCGCGGACTACCGTCAGGACGCGCTTGAGATCGTGGCCGTATTCGAGCGCGTCGAACGACGAAACGCCCACCAGCGGGACCCTCCAGGCTTGGGCCAGCGACTTCGCATACGCGATGGCGATGCGCAGCCCGGTAAAGCCGCCCGGCCCGATGCCCACCGCGATGCGGTCTGGCCGTTCGCAGCCGGCTCGATCGAGAACGTCGCGAATCGCCGCCAAGCCATCCTCGAGTGCCTGGTTTGCGTCTAGGGCAGCGGTCGCGCGCGCGGCGCCGTCGCGCACGACCGCTGCGGAAAAACCGCCCAGCGCGCCATCGATCCCGAGCGAGGTCACGCCGGCGTCCGTACCGTCAGCGTTCGCGGCCCGTCTCCCGCGCCGGCGATGTCGACTTCGTAGCGGGCGGCCGGCAAGAGGCTCGGCGCGTTGGTCCACCACTCGACCAGCACGATCGACGTGCCGTCGATGGCCTGTTCGAGGCCGAGCTCGGTCAGGTCGTCCGGATCGTCGACGCGGTAGAGGTCGAGGTGGTCGATCGGCGGCGATCCGGGATAGCGATGCCAGAACGTGAAGGTCGGGCTGGAGGTTGGATCGTCGCCGTGAAGCGCCCGCACGAGCGCCCGCACGAAGGTCGTCTTCCCCGCGCCCAGCGCGCCCGATAGACCGACCACGTCGCCGGGGCGCAACCGCGCTCCCCAGGCGCCGGCAAACGCCTCGAATTCGGCTTGGGACGAGAAGGTGCGTTCCATCGAGTCCAGGCGCTTTTGCCACGCGCCAGCCCGAATCCGCCGCGTGGGCGCCGACGGGGTACCAACCTGGGAAGATGCGGCTCAATTCGCGAAGGAGTGTCGGGTCCGTTTTCTCGGGCCAAGAGCCGTCGGAAGGTCCTTATCTTTCGCCTTGCTTGCGGTATGCCGCATCGTCTCCGGAGTGCCAGCTAGAACTTGAATAACGATATCATTCAATCGGTCAACGTCGAAGATGAGATGCGCGAGAGCTATCTCTCGTACGCGATGTCCGTCATCGCTTCGCGGGCGCTGCCCGACGTTCGCGACGGTCTCAAACCCGTCCAGCGGCGCATCCTCTACGCGATGCGCGAGATGGGCATGGAGCCCAATAAGCAGCATCGCAAGTGCGCCGGTGTCATCGGTGAAGTACTCAAATCCTATCATCCGCACGGCGACATGTCGGTGTACGACGCGCTGGTGCGCATGGCGCAGGATTTCACGTTGCGCTATCCCCTCATCGACGGTCACGGCAACTTCGGCTCCATCGACCCGGATCGCGCGGCGGCCTATCGGTATACCGAAGCGCGCTTGGCGCGGCCCTCGACCGACATCCTGGCCGACATCGAAAAAGAGACCGTTCCGTTCGTCGACAACTTCGACAATCAGGGAACCGAACCGTCGGTGCTTCCGGGTCGCCTGCCGCAGTTGCTGCTCAACGGTTCCAGCGGTATCGCCGTCGGCATGGCTACCAACATTCCGCCGCACAACCTCAACGAGATCGCCGATGCGATCGCGCTGCTCATCGATTCGCCCGACGCCGACGTCGACGCGCTCTGCGAGATCGTGAAGGGCCCCGACTTTCCTACCGGCGGCACGATCATGGGCCAAGAAGCGATCAAAGAAGCGTATCGCACCGGGCGCGGTTCGGTCGCGATTCGCGGCAAGGCCGAGATTATCGAAGAGAACGGCAAACACAAGATCGTCATTACCGAGATCCCGTACCAGGTGTACAAGAGCCGCATCGTCGAGGCCATCGCCGAAGCACACGCCGAGAAACGCATCCAGGGCATCGCGCGCTTGGACGACGGATCGAATCGCAAGGGCATGATGGTGGTCGTGGAGCTGCAGAAGAGTGCGACGCCAAAAGTCGTGCTCAACCAGCTCTACAAGCACACGCCGCTGCAGGCGTCGTTCGGTTTCAACATGCTGGCGCTGGTGCCCGTGGGCGAGCCGCGTGCCGACGGCACGACCGCGATGGAGCCGCAGGTCCTCAACCTCAAGCAGCTGATCGAACACTTTATCGCGCATCGCAAAGACGTCATCACGCGCCGCACTCGCTACGAACTGCGCAAGGCTCAAGAGCGCGCGCATCTGCTCGAAGGCTACCGCATCGCGCTGGACAACATCGATCGGGTCATCGAGATCGTGCGCGGCAGCCAAACGACCGACGAAGCCAAGTCCGGCCTCTCCGCCGCCTTCGGGCTCTCCGAAATCCAAGCTCAAGCGATCGTCGACATGCGCCTACGCGCGCTGGTCGGACTCGAACGCGCGAAGATCGAAGCCGAATACACCGAACTGATCAAGACGATCGCGGAGCTGGAAGATATACTGGGAAGCCCGCGCCGCATCGCCCAAATCGTCAAGAGCGAAACGCTGGAGATCAAAGCCAAGTACGGCGACGCGCGTCGCACCGACATCCAGCCCGGCGAAGACGAGATCTCGATGGAACAGCTGATCCCCAACACCGAGGTCGTCGTGACCTACACGGTGGGCGGCTACATCAAGCGCGTTTCGGTCGACACGTTCCGCACGCAGAATCGCGGCGGCCGCGGCGTGATCGGCATCGCCAACCTCAAGCGCGAAGACATCGTGCGCAACTTCTTCGTGACCAAGACGCACGACCACGTGCTGTTCTTCACGAGCAAGGGCCGCGTCTATCGCCTGCGCGCCTACGAGATTCCCGACACGACGCGTCAAGCGCGCGGCACGGCGCTGGTCAACTTGCTGACGCTTCCGCCCGGTGAAGAAGTCACGGCGGTCTTCCCGATCGATCTGTTCGAGGCCGAGAAGTACCTCGTGATGGTCACGCGCCAAGGCGTCATCAAGAAAACCAAACTCGCCGAGTTCGCCAACGTGCGTCGCAACGGCCTCAATGCGATCAACCTCGACGAAGGCGACGACCTGCTCGCGGTCGACCTCTCCGACGGGTCGCGCGACATCATCCTGGCCAGCGAGCGCGGCATGGCCGTACACTTCAACGAAAAAGACGTACGCCCGATGGGCCGCGGCGCGCGCGGCGTCAAGGCGATGACGTTGGATAAGGGCGACGCGATCATCGCGATGGACGTCGTCGAGAACGAACGGCGCGAAGTGCTGCTGGTTACCTCGCTGGCGTTCGGCAAGCGCACGCCGATCGACGACTACCGGCACACCGCGCGCGGCGGCAAGGGCGTCAAGGCCTTCGCTCGCCAACGCGACGACATCGGCGCCGTCGTCGATCAGATCCTGGTCGCGCCCGACGACCAGCTGCTAATGATCACCTCGGGCAACCAAGTGATCCGTTTAAAGGTTGCCGAGATTCGCAAGACCGGACGCGACGCCAAGGGCGTGCGTTTGCAGCGCCTGGGCGAAGGGGACGAGGTCATTGCGATCACCAACCTCGGCGAGCAGGCGGCCCAACTTACCGACATCACCGGGGAACCCCAGCAGACCGAACTTTGAAACCCGACAGCGGCTACGACGGTTCATGAACGTGCAAGGAGCAACGATTTCACGATGAGTGCATTACCCGACGTCTCGCAGGCGAACTTTAAGAGCGAAGTGCTCGACAACGATCAACCGGTTTTGGTCGACTTTTGGGCGCCGTGGTGCGGCCCGTGCAAGATGCTTTCGCCCGTCGTCGAGAAGGTCGCTTCGGCGCACGACGGCAAGGCCAAGTTCGTCAAGCTCAACACCGACGAGAACCCGTCGCTCTCGGGCGAATATCAGGTCTCGGGCATCCCGTGTCTGATCCTGTTCAAAGGCGGCAAGCCGGTCGATCGCATCGTCGGGTACGTTTCCGAAAACGTGATCACCTCGATGCTCGGCAAACACGTCGCCTAACGGCGCCGAGTTCGCGGCACGCGTCGAGCAAACGCTGCGCGCGCGCCAGCGAGCCGAGCCGTGGGCGATGGGCGCGACCTCCTTGGCACTCGCGCGCGAACTGCGCGCGGTCGAGAGCGAACTGGTACCCGCACTCGCGGGCTGCATCGCCCAGGGGCTCGTGGTCCAACGCGACGGATACTATCGCACGCCCGACTTCCAACCCGAACTGACCGCCGAACAGCGGTCTTTTTTCGACGCGGCGATTGCGGTGGACCCTGCGGCCCCATTCCTCCCGGCCGCGCGCGACGCCGTGTTCGAAGCGATCGCGGCGGCCGAAATCGCGGGCCTCTCGCGCGCGCTCGATACGTTGCTGGCCACCGGAGAGCTCGCGGGCGTTGCCGGCTCGCTCTATCGTCGGGAGCAGATCGCGTGGATTCGCGCGCTGCTCGATGAGTTCTTGGCACGGCAGGGGCGCATCACCGTCGCGCAGTTCCGCGACCTGCTTGGCAGCACGCGCCGATTCGCGGTGCCGTTACTAGAGTGGTTTGACGCACGCGGCATCACGGCGCGCGAGGGCGACGACCGCGTAGCGACGAATTGCGGCTCATGATCGATCCAGTCGCCTTACCAAAGGCCGAGCTTCACCTACATATCGAGGGGACGTTCGAGCCCGAATTGATCTTCGAGATCGGCGCGCGCAACGGCGTGGCGATTTCCTATCCCAGCGTCGAGGCGCTGCGCGAGGCGTACAGCTTCTCGGACCTGCAGTCGTTCCTGAACCTCTACTACGCCGGAATGAACGTCTTACGCGTCGAGCGCGACTACTACGATCTCACGGCGGCATACCTGCGCAAGGCCTCCGCTCAGGGCGTGCGTCATGCCGAGATCTTCTTCGATCCTCAGGCGCATACCGATCGCGGCGTCGCGTTCGAAACCGTCTTGAACGGCATTTGGGATGCGCTGCGCGACGGCGAGCGCGATCTAGGCATCACCTCGCACGTCATCATGTGCTTCCTGCGCGATCGGTCCGCCGATTCGGCGATGGCGACGCTGGAAACCGCCCTCGCGCACCGCGACCGCATCGTCGGCGTGGGCCTGGACTCCGCCGAGGTTGGCAATCCGCCCTCGAAGTTTACGGCCGTCTTCGATCGCGCTCGCGCCGAGGGGTTGCGCACCGTCGCGCACGCCGGCGAAGAGGGCCCGCCGCAGTACGTCTGGGAAGCACTCGACCTGCTCAAGGTGTCGCGCGTCGATCACGGCGTGCGCAGCATCGAAGATCCAGCGCTCGTGGAGCGCTTGGTGCGCGAACGCATTCCGCTGACGGTCTGTCCGTTGTCGAATCTGCGGCTCAAGGTCGTAGCGACCTTGGAGGACCATCCGCTCAAGCGTATGCTCGAGGCCGGCCTGGTCGCGACGTGCAACTCCGACGACCCGGCCTACTTCGGCGGCTACGTCGGCGACAATTTTAATGCCGTGCGCAAAGCCCTGGCGTTATCCGACGGCGAACTGGTAACGCTGGCGAAGAACTCGTTCGAAGCATCGTTCATCGACGACGCTTCAAAACGGCGCTGGATCGACGAGATCGATCGCTGCGCGCATCCGCGCCCCTAGGGCGCACGAAGGAGTCGATCGTGAAACGCATCGCAATCATCCTACTCTCTCTAGCCATGACGGCTGCGCCCGCCGTGGCGCAGATAGCCCTTCCCACCATTCCCGCCGGCATCACCGTGAACGCCAGCGGAACCGCGACGACGGCTGACGTCCTCGTCGTCCTGACGGTCGATTCAAAACTGCTGGCAAAGGGCTCGAGCGCAGCGGCGTACGCGCAAGCGGCGCGGGCGTACGCGGGGATTGCGGCTGCGGCGGGCTCGTCCGCGAACGTTGCGGATCTGGGCATGAAGAGCGGTGCCCAGGCGATGATGCCTCCCAATTTCGGTCAGCCTACGGAAACCGCGACGGTTTCTGTTGCGCCGGGAGATCTGCAAGCCGTAGCCGCGCGCCTGACGGCCGCACACTTCACGGTGGATCAGGTCATGGTGCGGGCGCGCGACCCCGACGCGCTGGACGCTCAAGCGCTGGCCGCGGCGACGCGCGCCGCCCGCGCTCGTGCCGAAACGATCGCGGCGGCCGACGGGCGCCACGTCGGCCGGCTGGTCAACGTCTCGCCGTCGCTCGCGTCGCTCTTCAAAGACGCGGCGGCAAATATCGTTCCGGCGGTGGGTCCGCTCGCTCAGATGTTCGCGCAAATGCAAAGCCAAGGCCAGAGCGTCACGGTCTCCGAGAGCGGCACCTACACGTTTGAACTGCTCCCTTAGGACGGTAGGACGGTGGTGAGATCATGAATGCCGATCGTATGACCGAGCGCGTTGCCGACGGGCTCAACGCCGCCTACTCGCGCGCGCTGGCCGAACACAACACCCAGACCGCGCCCGAACACATGCTCGCCGCCTTGCTGGAACAAGAGCGCGGCATCGCGCCGGATATCCTGGCTAAGGCCGGCGCCGATCCCAAGGCGTTCGCACGCAGCGTCGAAGACGCCATCGGCCGCCTGCCGCGGCTGTCGGGCGCCAACGCCGATTCCGCGCAGGTCACGCTGTCGCCCGAACTCGCGCGCTTGATGACCGTCGCGCAGGGCGAAGCCGAGAAGCTGCAAGACGACTACGTGTCGGTCGAACACGTCCTGCTCGCTATGGCGCAATCCCGCGGTTCGGCCGGCAAGCTCTTCGGCGATGCCGGACTCTCCTACGACAAATTGCTGGCGGCGCTGCGCGACGTGCGGGGCAATCAACGCGTGACGTCCCGCGATCCCGAGGGCACGTATAAATCGCTGGAACGCTACGGCCGCGATCTCACGCTCGAAGCCGAGCGCGGCAAGCTCGATCCGGTGATCGGACGCGACGAAGAAATTCGCCGCGTCATCCAAGTGCTCTCGCGACGCACCAAGAACAACCCGGTGCTCATCGGCGAGCCCGGCGTCGGCAAGACGGCGATCGTCGAAGGCTTAGCCCAGCGCATCGTTCGCGGCGACGTTCCCGAAGGGCTTAAAGACAAGCGCGTCGTTTCGCTGGACATGGGCGCGCTGATCGCGGGCGCCAAATATCGCGGCGAGTTCGAAGAGCGCCTCAAGGCCGTGCTCAAGGACGTCCAGCAGTCCGAGGGTCGCATCGTGCTGTTCTTGGACGAACTGCACACCGTCGTCGGCGCGGGCAAGACCGAAGGCTCGATGGACGCGGGCAATTTGCTCAAGCCGATGCTCGCGCGCGGCGAACTGCACATGATCGGCGCGACCACGCTGGACGAATATCGTAAATACATCGAAAAGGATGCGGCCCTGGAACGGCGCTTCGCGCCGGTGATGGTCGATCAGCCGTCGGTCGAGGATACGATCTCGATCCTGCGCGGCCTCAAAGAGAAGTACGAAGCGCATCACGGCGTGCGCATCAAAGACGGCGCGTTGGTCGCCGCCGCGACGCTCTCCAACCGCTATATCAGCGATCGATTCTTGCCCGATAAGGCGATCGACTTGGTCGACGAGGCGGGTGCCAAGCTGCGCACCGAGATCGATTCGATGCCGCAAGAACTCGACGAGCTGACGCGGCGCATCATGCAGTTGGAGATCGAACGCGAAGCCTTGCGCAAGGAAAGCGACAGCGCCAGTCGACGGCGTTTGGATGCGTTGGAGAAAGAACTGGCCGATCTGCGGACCGAGCAAACCTCGTTCAAGCTGCAATGGGAAGCCGAGCGCAACGAGGCGACGTCGCTGCAGTCCCTGCGCGACCGGATCGAACAGACCAAGGTGCAGATCGAACAAGCCACGCGTCAGGCCGACTACGGCCGCGCTTCAGAGCTGCAGTACGGCGCGCTGCCGAATCTTGAAAAGGAGCTGCACGCACAAGAGGAAGCGCTCGCGCCCCGCGACGGACGCAGCCGCCTTTCTAAAGAGGAAGTCGACGAGACGGACATCGCCGAGGTCATCGCTCGCTGGACCGGCATTCCGATCACCAAACTGCTCGAAGGCGAGAAGCAGAAGCTGCTGCACCTGGCCGACGAACTGCATCGCCGCGTGATCGGCCAGAACGAAGCCGTCGACGCGGTCGCAGAAGCGGTCGTGCGCTCGCGCGCCGGGCTCTCGGATCCCAATCGCCCGATCGGTTCGTTCATCTTCTTGGGTCCGACCGGCGTGGGCAAGACCGAGCTGGCGCGCGCGCTGGCGGAATATCTGTTCGACGACGAGCGCGCGCTGATCCGCGTCGATATGTCGGAGTATCAAGAGAAGCACACCGTCGCGCGGCTGTTAGGCGCGCCGCCGGGGTACGTCGGCTACGACGAAGGCGGTCAACTGACCGAGGCGGTGCGCCGCCGGCCGTACTGCGTGATTCTGTTCGACGAAATCGAAAAGGCGCACCCCGATGTCTTTAACGTCTTTCTGCAGATTCTCGACGACGGGCGCTTGACCGACGGACAAGGGCGCACGATCGATTTCCGCAACACGATCGTCATCATGACCTCCAACGTCGGCAGTCATCGCATCCTGGATTACAAGGGCTCGACGAACGGCGCCGACTACGCGGTCATGCGCGCGACGGTGCTGGACGAGCTGCGCCAGCACTTCCGCCCGGAGTTCCTCAATCGCGTCGACGAGATCATCGTCTTCCACGCGCTCGAGGAGAGCGAGTTGGCCAGCATCGTCGATATCCAACTTGGCCGCTTGCGCCAGCGTCTGGCCGAACGACGCATCACGCTCGCGCTCGATGACGAAGCCAAACGCCACCTCGTGCGCGTCGGCTACGATCCCACCTACGGCGCGCGTCCGCTCAAGCGCGCGATCCAAAAAGAACTCGAAACGCCGCTCGGCCGCCAAATCCTCGCCGGCGACATCCCCGACGGCGCCACCGTCAACGTCACCTACAACCAACCCAACGGCGAACTCATCTTCAACGTGTCAGTGTCACAGCGAGCGTAGGCGCGGTGTGTCATGGACAGTGTCATCGCGGTTTGTCATGGCGAGCGTAGCGCCCGGGAGGCGCGGAGTCGAGCCACGCGACGTCAGGTCGTGCAGCGCGTGGCTCGACTCCGGCGCCTTCGCGCCTACGCTCGCCATGACACCGCGCACGACGTCAGCTTGCAGGTAGACCACGGCAGCGATGGTTAAAGTATTCGCGTGATACCGCTCGTTGACGCTGAAGCAGCTCTCGCCTCGGTTCCCGGCCCGACGCCATGGCACCGCGCGACGCACCTCGCTCGTCACGGCGAATCCTTTAGCTTATACGAGCCCTATGACCGCAAGCGCGATCCGGGTAATTTGGAGAGGCTAGCGGGACTGGTCTTTCTCCAACTTGAGGGGAAGACGTACGGCATCTTCGGCTTCCAGTGTTATATCAAACCTCTGGGTGACGAACGGTTCGTTGTTTGGCACCATATCGGCACCGATAAGAATCGTACGGGCCTTCGCGTCGCGCTCTACGACGCACGGACATTACGAGCGATTCCGAAGCCCAACGTTGCCGCTGCAGCGGTGCGGAGTTCGAGCTCCCTATTGCTGGAAGCCGATCCAATAGCTTCTCTGGCTATTCCGGCGAGCCTACCCGACGGTCAGAACCGCATTGCCATCCCGGAGGCGCTTACGGAGATCGACGAACTTCTTATGTATGGTAACTCCACGACAAATGGGCGCACTTCAAATGGCTGGGATAAGAGTAACGTAACACTTGTACGCCTCTTGCCGAGCGAAAGGTCCGTGTACATTTATTGGCAGCGCTGGTTTAATGAGGGACCGTTCGACTTTGTGTGGCAGGGGCCAGATAAAGTTGCACGTGAACCGAAAAGCGGAAAGGTAGTCGGTCACGGCGTTCGCCTCGGCATTTTTGAATACGACGATTCGTTGCAAGAGGTTTCCTGGATTCAGGAAATTCACGCCGGCTCGTAGCCGCGCAAGGCCTCGCGTCGCGTGGCTCGACTCCGCGCCTCCCGGGCGCTACGCTCGCCATGACACTGGGATGGCGATCGAGAGCGACGCTATTCCGGCGTGGCGATCCGTTATTCCGGGGCGACGGGTTGGGTGCAGTACATGCAGCGTTTGGCGAGTTTGGGGATGTCGGCTTGGCATTCGGGGCACTTGCGCATGGCCGGATCGGGCGAGGGCTGGAGGAACGAGTTGCTGACCAGTTTGTTGGTGGGAACGATGACGAAGAAATACACGACCAGCGCGATGACCAAGAACGAAACGGAGGCGTCGACGAAGTTGGTGTAGAGAATCGGGTAGCCGCGAAAGCAGAAGGTTCCGCTCGCATTACATTCCGCGGCGCTGGCCGCGCCGGCGTGCCAGGAGACTAGGGCGCTTGCGAACGGCGTGAAGATGTCCTTGACGAACTCGTTGATCAGCGCGCCGATGGCGGCGCCGATCACGACCGCAACGGCGAGGTCGGCGGTCCTGCCGCGCAGCAAGAACTGGGCGAAGCCTTGGGCCAGCGTGCGCGTCCGGTGAGCGACGCGATGCGGATCGAAACTCATGCCCGGCCGGCTTCACGCTTTCGCGCGCGCAGGCGCTCGGTCTCGATGAGGAGGCGCTTGCGAATACGCACGGATTTAGGCGTGATCTCGACCAGTTCGTCGTCGTCGATAAACTCGATGGCGCGTTCGAGGCTCAGATCGTCGGGCGGTGCGAGCTTGACGTTATCGTCCGAACCCGAAGCGCGCATGTTGGTGAGCTTCTTTTCCTTCACGACGTTGAGCGATACGTCCTTATCGTCGTTGGAGCGCCCGACGACCATGCCTTCGTACACGTCGACGCCGGCGCCCACGAAGAAGCGGCCGCGCTGCTCGACGCCGCCCAACGCGTATGCGGTCGTGCGGCCGGTGTCGCTGGCCACCAACGCGCCGACGTTGCGGCCGGGGAGCTCGCCCTGCCATTCCTGATGATCGTAGTAGGTATGCGACATGACGGCGCTGCCGCGGGTGAGCGTCAGCAGTTCGCCGCGCAGGCCGAAAATGGCGCGCGTGGGCATCGTGTATTCGAGACGCCGCGATTCGCCGACGTTGAACATGTTGGACATGTTGGCTTTGCGGCGGCCGAGCGCTTCGATGACGGCGCCGGAATATTCGTCGGCGACGTCCACCACCACGTACTCGACGGGTTCCCAGCGCTTGCCGTCGCGCTCGGTCAGAATCACCTGCGGCTTGGAGACTTGCATCTCGTAGCCCTCGCGGCGCATCGTCTCGATCAAGATCGAGAGATGCAGCTCGCCGCGTCCGCGAACCTCGAACGTGTCGGCGCTCTCGGTATCTTCGACGCGAAGCGCGACGTTGGATTCGAGCTCGCGCATCAAACGGTCGCGGATCTGACGCGAGGTCACGTACTTCCCTTCTTTGCCGGCAAAGGGTGAGTTGTTGACGCTAAACGACATCGAAACGGTCGGCTCGTCTACCGCGATCGCGTGGATGCCTTCCGGAGAGACGGCGTCGGCGATCGTATCGCCGATATTGAGACCCTCGATACCCGAGACGCAGATGATGTCGCCGGCCGACGCTTCCTCGACCTCGATGCGCTCTAAGCCCGCGAACGCTAGCATCGTCGTCAGGCGCAAGCCGGTTTCGATCGTGCCATCGCGCGAGACCTTGGCGATCGGCGCGTTGACGCGCGACGTGCCGCGGAAGATGCGCCCGATGCCGATGCGTCCCACGTACTTGTTGTGATCGATCGCCGAGACCAGCATCTGGAACGGCCCCTCTTCGGCGGGCGCTTCGGGAACGTGGCGCAGGATCGCCGCGAACAGGGGTTCGAGATCGTTGCTTTCGTCCTCGAGATGGTTCTTGGCGATGCCGGCCTTGGCGTTGGTGAACAGCGTCGCGAAGTCGGCTTGCTCTTCGCTCGCGCCCAGTTCGATGAACAGGTCGAAGACTTCGTTGACGACTTCGGTGGAGCGCGCGTCTTTGCGATCGATCTTGTTGACGACCACGATCGCGCGCAGGTCGAGTTCGAGCGCCTTGCGCAGCACGAAGCGCGTTTGGGGCATCACGCCCTCGGCGGCGTCGACGAGCAACAACACGCCCTGCACCATCTGGAGCACGCGCTCGACCTCGCCGCCGAAGTCGGCGTGGCCCGGCGTATCGACGATGTTGAACTTGGCGTTGCCGTGGCGGACGGCCGTATTCTTGGCCAGAATCGTGATCCCGCGCTCGCGTTCGAGGGGATTGGAATCCATGACGCGGCTCTCGACGCGCTGGCCCTCGCGAAAGACGCCGCTCTGCTGCAGCATAGCGTCGACCAGCGTCGTCTTGCCGTGGTCGACGTGGGCGATGATAGCGACGTTGCGGATATCGGGTCGGGTTTGCACGTTCAAATACTGCCTAACGGGAGCAACCGGGGGGTCGGAAGGAGCAATTTTACCTTCCTTTGCGCATCTGGGTCAACAGCAGAAGTGGGAACGAGGCGACCTCGCTCCTACTGGGCGTCCTCACTGGGTAGCGCGAACCAGAAGGACGTACGGCGCATCGGCACGCTGTCGAAGCCGATCCGCCCGCCCATGAGCGTCACGAGCTGCTTGCTGATATACAGGCCTAGGCCGGTTGCGCCTTCGTCTTGCGATACGCCGCCGAAACGTGTGAACACCTTGTTGCGGTCTTTGGAGCGAATGCCGGGGCCGGTATTGGTGACGCGAAAGAACACCTCGCCGTCGTTGCTCGCGATCTCGATGCCGACCGGAGAGGTCGCCGGTGAATACTTGACCGCGTTCGAAAGAAAGTTCGTGAGGATTTGCACGACGCGGCCTTCGTCGGCGACGATGCTGGGGAGCGGCTTGTTCGCGGTAATGCAGAATTCGCGGTCGTCGTGCGCGCTGCGAGCGCGCGAGACCGACTCTTCGACCAGGGTCATCGGATCGGCGCTTTGCATGCGCAAGGTGAGCTGGCCCGCATCCATGCGCGAGAGCAGCAGAAAATCCTCGAAGATCGAGGAGAGCCGCATCGTCGAGCTCGATAGCACGCCGAGCAGATCCGTTCGGCGCTCGGCGGACAGTTCTTCGAGGTGCGCGGAGATAAGCGATGCCGCGCCGCGAATCGCCGCCAACGGCGAGCGAACTTCGTGTGCGACGATCGTGAAGAAGTCGCTTTGAAGGCGCGCGTTCTCTTCAACCATGCGGCGGCGTTCGATGGCGACGTGGTGGGCGCGCGCGTTGGTGAGCGCCAGTCCGACCAGGTTCACGAAGATCTGCATGTCGCGCAGGATGTCGCGTGTGGGAATCTTGCCGTCGGCGGGATGATCGGCCGAGAGATAGCCTAGGCGCCGGCCGTCGCCGTCGGCAAGAACGAGCGCGAGGGCGTCGCGTTCGTGCCAACTGGTCTTATCGGTGCGCGGCCCGTCGCGCGGAAGGTCGCCGATGTAGATGCGGCGATCGGTATCCTTTGCGTGTTCGGCGGCGATGTAATAGCAGTTCGGGAACACCTCGTAATCCGGCTGCAGAAACTCCGCGACGTCTTGGAAGTGAATGATCTCGCCAAGATGGTCGCGCACGATATCGTCGGGAAACCCCCACATGACCAGGCGTTGTAACTCGCCTTCGGGTTCGTCGGTAGCGACGATGCTGACGCATCTCCAGTGAAAGACCTCTCCGAACGCGCGCGCGATCGATTCCACTGCCGGCTGCAGATCCCGCGCTTGCAGGATGTCGTGCGTGACGGCCAAGATGCGCGGGAGAACGCCGCTTTGTTGGATGGACGAACCGTATGCCGGCATTGCGACCCTAGCGCAATTTCTGCAGCAGCGTGTGGACCGCCGCCTGGAGTTGGGCGTCGTCGTCCGAACCGATCTGCCGTTGGACGGTAACGTCAACCGGTCGCGGATGGCGTTCCATCGGTTGACCTTGCTCGGTCGACACGCGCGTGGACGGCAGGCGGAACGTCGTGCCGTCGATCAGTTGGATCGCCGACGTGAAGATAATCCATCCCGCGGTCGGCTCGCCGACGACCGGGCCGAGATGCATCGCCTCGTAGCCTTGGGTGAAATCTTCCCCGTCGGAAAGCGTTTCTTCGTTCACGATCAGCACCGTGGGTTTTTCCAGAGCGTGCTGTCCGAGTTGCTCGCGCACGTCGACGGTGGGCTGGTCGCGTGAGGTGAACTGTAGATACGCGCGGCGCGAAAGCACGTCGAGCGCGTAAGCGTTCACGAATCCGCCCTCGTTAGAGCGGATATCGATAACGATGCCTCGTTTGGTCATCTGCTGGGTGTTGAGATCGCGATACATTTGGTCCAACGATCCTTCTTCCATGTCGGGAAGATGAACGTACCCTAGCTGGCCGCCGCTGACCTTGTCGACGTACGCGCGATTGGCGGCGACCCAAGCGCGATACCGCAGCTGCGCTTCGCTGGCGTAATCCGTAGGTTGCAGCGCGACGTCGTGCGAGCCGGTCGACGTCCCAATCGAGAGCGTCACTTTCTTTCCGATCGTGTTGTTCAGGAGCTGGTCCAGGCTGACGTGCCCGTCGATCGCCGTGCCGTCCATGGCCAGCAGACGATCGCCCACGGCGATCTCACCGCCGATCGCCGCCGGCGATTGCGCGAGGATGCCCGTGACGCGCAGGGTACCGTCGCGTTCGTAGGCCAGGCGATCGAACGAAAGGCCGAGGCGTCCGGTGATCGGACGCAGGCCCGTTGGCGGCGGGTATGCGCCGCTGTGCGAACTGTTGAGGTCGCCGACCATCAGATTGAGCAAGCGATTGAGGTCGGCGGGATTCTGCGCGCCTTGGAAGCGCGGGAGATATGCGGCGCGCACGGCCTCCCAGTTCACGCCGTTGGTGTGCGGGTCGGCGTAGTAATCGCGAATCGCACTCCACGCCTCGTCGAACGCCTCGATCTTGTCGCGATTCCAGTCTTCGTCGAACTCTGCGGCGATGGAAACCGGCGCCGTCTTGGAGTCGGCCAGCGTCACGTTTTGGAGCGTTCCGCGATCGCCCAGGTAGTAGACCGACTTTCCGTCGGGAGCCCATTGCGCCAGGGCCTTTACGCCGGGCGATGCCGTCAGTTGGCGCGCGACCGGGTTCTGCGCGTCGGGATCGAGCGGGAAGAGAAAGAGGTTCTCTTGACCGCCGAGCTCGGCCGTCAAGAGCGCGCTCGTGCCGTCGGGCGAAATGGCGGCGTCGTCGCTGCTCAACCCGGTCGTCAAGTAGGTAACGCGATCGACGATGCCGGCGAAGGTGATGCGGACGTCGGGCGGCGCGTGCTCTTTTTTCTTGTCGCCCTTGGCCGCGGCGGCGGTTACGGGATTGGGGCCGGGTTGTGCCCCGCCGGTGGGCGTGAAGAGCTGATGAAACTTATCCTCGACGAAGATCGGGGTTCGCGTAACGAGATCGACGCGCGCGACCTGGCTGGGCTCGGTCCGTTGGCCGGTGGTGTAGAGCAGCGACTTCCCGTCCGGGCTCCAAGCGATCGAGTTGGCAAAAGCGTTGGCCAGGTACGTGATCGTGCGGTCCCGCGCGTCGGCAACGTTGGCGACCGACACGTTCGTGAAATCCAGGGCGTCGAAATCAAGATAGGCGATCCACCGCGCGTCCGGCGACCAGGCCAGCCCGACGTCGGGCTCCCCCGGCGTGATCGGCAGATCCGCGCGCGCGACCGTGCGTACGCTCTTGTCCGCGGGATCCAGAACGCGAAGGGACGTGCCGTCTTGTTCGTAGGCGATCGACGCATCGCCGCCCGCGACCTTGGGCGCGTAGGTGAGAAAACGGATGTCCGCGGGATTTGGTACCAACGTGGTGCGGGCGTCGTGAATGAAATCGTACAGGTAGATACGATCCTCGTGGCCGGCGCCCGACGCGAATGCCAATGCGTTGCTGTCGGGCGACCAGGTAAACTCGCGCGCGTACTCGTCGTGGCCCGTCACCTTGAACGCCGCTCCGCCGCTCGCCGCGACGGCAAAGAGTTGTCCGTGCACCAGGAACGCCAACTTCTTGCCATCGGGCGAAACGCGATAATCGGTGTAGCGATCGCTCATCGAAACGTGTCGTATCTGCGGCTGCGAGACGACGCCTTGCATCGAGACGCTCACGGGTTGGGCGCGGCCGTCGGTCGTGTCGAGCCTCCAAATGCCGAAGTCGCGTTCGAATGCGATCGTCTTTCCATCGCGCGAGATCGTCGGCCAAACCACGCGACCTTGGGTGAAGTGCGTGATCTGGTGCGCCGCCGCGCCGATCTCGCGCTCCCAGATGTTCTGCGCACCGCTGCGATCCGACATGTAGAAAAGATGCTTGCCATCGGCTCCCCACATCGCCCAGTCCTCGCGCGCCCCGCCGTCGGTGACGCGCTGGTAGGTCGGGCGATCGCCGGCGCCGCGGCGGATCCAAATTTCGGATTCGTCGATGTGACTGTGTCCCAAGCGCCACCATTGCGCGCCGGAGAGGCCGCGCACGTTGAACGCGATGCTCGCGCCGTCGGGCGACGGCGCGCCGAAGAACTCGTTGATATAGGGTTGGCTGACGATGGGCATCGGCGTGCCGCCGCTTTCGCGTACGCGCAGCACGTCGCGCTCGCCCTGGATGTTATGAATCGGGCTGGAGAAATAGACCCATCCGTCGCTCGACCAGCCGTCGAGTTGCTGCGTCACGTCGTCGTACGTCAGCTGTGTTAACGAGCCCGTGGCCAACGTCAAAATGTAGATGTCGCCGTAACCGCCGCGTTTGGAAACGAAGGCTAGTTTCGTGCCGTCCGGCGAGTAGACGGGTCGGTCGCCGACCGTGTTGTCGGCGACCAGCAGCCCTGCGACGCCGCCCGCGCTGCTCACCGTCCAGATGCTACCCCCCGAAACAAACGCGATCTCGCGTCCGTTGGGAGAAATCGCCGGTTCGGCCAGCGAGGCGCGTCCGTCCGCGCTCGCGCGTCCGCTCGCCGCACAAAAAAGTGCCGCTAACGCGGCACAGACTACGGCGATGCGGCGCGATGCAACCATACGCTAGCCGTTTACGCGCGCGCACGGTCGTTTCCCGCGTGCGCGCGCGTGTGGGCGGACTATGGGGCGATTGGCGCGTTATCTAGGATGTTGGTCGCGTAGAACGTCCCGCCGCGCCAGTAACCGGTGGCGGTGATTTGGCGTCCGACCGCAACCCGTCCCGAGGTCTTGCGGCGCAACGCCGGCGTGTCGTTGATGACGATGCTGCCGTTGGTCTGCTGAATGGTAACCAAGTGACCCGAAACCGACGTAATCGTTCCGCTCACCGTACCGCGGCGCATGCTGGGCATGTATCCGGAGCAGTTGCCGTTGGCGACCCAGGACCCGTTTTGCCACGATCCGCAGTACGGGTCGCCGACCCGCGCTTGCGCGGAGACCGGCGCGCTTGTGACGAGCAGTCCCGCGGCGAAGACCGCGCCGGCAAGGCCGAGAGAGAGGGTGCGAGCGTTCATAGATACTCCTTATGACAGTGAAGGCGTATCGTTTATACCCGCGTATGGGCCCGCAGCACGCCGAGCGCCCGCACGGCTGCTAGGCTCCTAGGGGGCGGCGATCGAGAGCGGCGTGCCGCCGACGGGAATCGGCGTGCCGACCGTGCCCGTGGCCAGGTCGAGCGGTACGAGCGCGTTGTCTTGCCGCATGACGATCCAGAGCGTCGTGCCGTCGGGCGAGCGGACGATGCCGTCGGGAGCGCCGCCAACGCGAATCGACGCGCGCGCACGTCCGGTTGCCAGATCGATCGGCGTGACGGTGTAGCCCAGGTAATTGGTAACGTACAACGTGCCGCCGTCGCTCGAAAACGCCATCATCTGTGGAACGATGCCGGCGGGCACGACGCGCGTCGTTGCGGTCGCGAGGTCGACGATCGTCACGGTCCCCGAGCCGTTGTTGGCGACGTAGAGTGTCTTGCCGTCGGGCGAGATCGTGATGCCCGTTGGTTTGGAGCCGACGACGATCGGCGGCTGCGCGGCGCGCGTGGAAAGATCGACCGAGGTTACGCCGTCGCCGCCCTGATCGGTGACGTAGAGGTGGTTGCCGTCGGGCGCGACGACGATGTCGCGGGGCGACGCGCCGACGGCGATCGGCGTTCCGGCACGCAACGTGGCGGTGTCGATCGGCTGCACGGTGTTGTCCGAGGAGTTAGCGACCCAGACCGTCTTCCCATCCGGCGTTATCGCGGTACCGCTGGGCGCGTTGCCGACCGCAACGGTCGCGATGGTTTTTCCCGCGATCGTGTCGACGACGCTCAACTGATTCGAGTTGCGATCCGCAACGTACAATCGCGTACCGTCCGCGTCGAGCGCGGCGTCGCGCGGGCCCGATCCCACGGCGATCGGTGCGCCGGCCACGCGCGCGTGCAGATCGACCGGCGTTACGGTGTTGTCACCGTAGTTTTCCACGTAGGCGATCGGGATGCGGCGTCCGGGTGGTGCGGCCTGTACGATTGCGGGCGCGGGACCGCTCGATGCGTCGATCGGCGCTGGAAACGCGACGGCTCGCGCGGAATACGACGGCGGCGCGTCTTGCGTTGCGGTGCCCCAAGCGCGGTTGGGCGATGCCCCCAGCGTAAATGCGAGCGCGAGCGTTCCCTGCATCGGAAGCGCTACCCACGTGCGTTGCGACGGTTTTCCATCGACGCGCAGGGACTGCACGTACGGCGCGTCGTCCGCCGCAGCGGGCGCGTCGATGGCGATTGTCGGTCCGCCCGGAGAGCGCACGACGACGTGCGCGAACAGCGGGCTGCCGATGTCGAGCACGCGCACCGACGGATTTTGCGGGTACAAGCCGATCGCCGACCAGACGTACCACGCGCTCATCTCGCCCAGGTCGTCGTTGCCGGGCAAACCGGCGGGCGTGTCGGTATAGAGCGTGTCGAGCGCGTCGCGCACGACCGCCTGCGTTCGCCACGGCTCGCCCGCCGAGAGGTACACCCACGGGCTGCCCAGGCTCGGCTCGTTTCCCAACCACGCGTAGGGATGGTTTTGTCCCGCGTTGATCTGCGAGAAGAACGCGTCGAGCCGCGCGACCGTTGCCGCGCGCCCGCCGATCCCCCGGATCAGATCCGCGAGATCTTGCGGAACCATCCACGTGTATTGCGCGGCGTTCCCTTCTTGAAAGCCGCTCTGTCCGTTGTCGGTGATCGGCGTTTGCTCGAAGCCGCCGTCGACGCCGCGCGGCGCGATCCAGCCCGTTGCGGTATCGAACAGGTTCGACCAGTTCTGCGACCGCAGCAGAAACGTGCGAGCCGTGGCACCGTCGCCGATCGCGCGCGCGAGCCGCGCGATCGAAAAATCGTCGAGCGCGTACTCGAGCGTTTCGGAGGCGCCGTTGGGCACCGGTGAAACCGACGTAACGTGCGTGTTGACGATGTACCCGCGCGACAGATA
>DATCDS010000066.1:0-4533 GCA_036510515.1 Vulcanimicrobiaceae bacterium | reverse complement strand
CCTTTGCCGGCTTGCGCGGCGGGAAACGCCATGGCTTCGATCTCGATGATGCTGCCCAGATACTGGTGGACGCCCAGGCCGAACGCCTTACCGACCTCGCGCGTGCGTCGTCCCTTGACCAACGTATGCTGGATCAAGCGGCCGGATTGTACGACGGCGCGCACGTCGTCCTCGACCAGGGTCACGCTGCGGCGGTCGGTTTTCTCGGGCCGCTGTCGATAGAGCGCCTGCCCGTAAGCGTCGGCCACGATCTGCACGGCCTTGCGTCCCTCGATCGTGTACGAAGCGATCAGCTGCGCGACCCCGCGCGCGGCTTTGGCGCCCAGCCGTTTGATTGCGGCTTGCACGATGGTCACAACCTGTCCCTGGGTCAGCGGCTGGAAGTAGACTTCCGCGCAGCGCGAGCGTACCGCCGGATCGATATCCTCGGGATCGCGCGTGGTCGCGCCGATCAGCAGGAAATCCGCCGGTGCGCCCTCGCGGAACAGCCGCTTGACGTAGGCCGGGACGTTGGCCGCGGTCTCGTCGAAGTACGAGGACTCGAAGATCACGCGCTTGTCTTCGAGGACTTTGAGCAAGCGGGTTTGCAGCAGCGGATCGAGCTCGCCGATCTCGTCGATGAACAGCACGCCGCCGTGCGCGCGCGAGACCAGACCTAACTTGGGTTCGGGGATACCGCTATCGGCAAACTCACGCCGGCTACCCTGGTAGATGGGATCGTGGACGCTGCCCAGCAGCGGGTTGATCGTCTCGCGCGGATCCCAGCGCAGCGTCGTTCCGCTGGCTTCTACAAAGGGCGCGTCCTTGGCAAACGGCGTGTACGCGCGCGCCTTGGCGACCTCGAGGACCAGCCGCGCCGCGGTCGTCTTGCCGACGCCGGGCGGCCCATAGAGCAGCACGTGCTGCGGATAGGGCGAAGAAATTTTTGCCAGGAGAGCCTTGATCGCGGGTTCTTGGCCGATCAACTCGCGCAGGTTCTGCGGACGCAACTGCTGGAGCGCGGAAGCCGCCAACGAACGTTCCGAGAGGCGATCCAACTCGGCCAGCTTGGCCTGCGAGGACGGCGTTTCGGGGCCGCCGTCTTCGCGCAGCGCTTCAATGCGCAGGTCCGTGAGATATTCTTGATGGCGCTGCGACATCTTGACGTTGACCTTGCGCTCGATCGCATCTTCGACGCTCTTGTGCGCCACGATGTCGGCCATCGCTTCCTCGATCTCGCCGATGAGCTTGCGCTGCTGCGCGCGCGTGGTTAACTTTTCGCGCGTCGGGTCTTCGAAGACCAGGCGCGCCAACGCGCACAGCCGGTCGGACAGATTAGGCGAGCGCATCATTTTGATCGCGCTGACTTTGCCCGCGCGTAGGACCAGTTTCTCCGAACCCAGCACGTTGCCGAGCATGTCGAAGAGCGCCGAGACGTACCGGCCCAACTCGTCTTCGACGCCGAGTTTGCGTCGGAGGCGGCTGGCGTACGGGTTTTCGGCGCTCGAAGCCATGACGGGCTTACGCCGCGACGACGTTTACGGTCGTTTTCGCGACGACGTTCTTGTGCAGCTTGATCTCGATGGGATAGGCGCCTAAAGCTTTGATCGCGGTCTTGATTTCGATCTTGTGGCGATCGACGTCGATCTCCAACGAGCGCGAGATCGCCTCGGCGACATCGGCGTTGGTCACGGCGCCGAACAGCTTGCCGTTACCGCCGGCCTTGGCCTTGACGTCCAACTTCGCGCTTTCGATCCGCGCGGCTAACTGCTGCGCGTCGGTGAGGGTCTGCGCTTCGCGTTTGGCGAGCGCCTTTGACTGTGATTCGAGAACGGCCAGAGCGCCCTTGCTCGCTTCGGTCGCCAGGTTTCGCGGCAACAAGAAATTGCGCCCGTATCCCTCGGCTACCTCGACAACTTGGCCCTTCTTCCCGAGCGCTTTGACGTCGCCCAGCAAGATGACTTTCATGGAAACGCTCCTGCTTACTCCGACGCGAAGGGAAGAAAGGCGATGACGCGCGCGCGTTTGACGGCGACGGTCAACATCCGTTGGTGCTTGGCACAGTTGCCGGAGATACGGCGGGGGACGATCTTGCCGCGCTCGGAGACGTACTTCTTGAGCCGGTTCACGTCGCGATACGAAACGTCGATCGCTTTGTCGCCGCAAAAACTGCAGGGTTTGCGCTTGGGGCGACGATCTTTGGTCGCGCGCTTTACCTTGGTCTTGGTAGCCATCGTCTGGTGTTGTCCTTTCGACTAGGTGGTTGGCGGCCGCGTCGATGATGAGTCGCGCGACCCTAGCCACGTCGCACGCTGCGACGACCGGCAATGCCGGATGTGAAAATCCCGTGGGGGCAAGCCATAATACCACGCCCCCCAAGCGCCTCCTACCCCCAAAAGCCGCAGTGCCGCCTGCTGTTTCCATACCGCCATCCTGCCGGGACCCGATGCCACCAGGGTGGCACGATGCGATGGTTCAGCGGTGGCCCAGATGCCAACCGTGGGCTTCACAGGCATAGGCCGCTAAGCCCGTCGAGGTGCGGGGAATCGCTCGCTCGGCCAGCTTCTTGGTCGCAAACCTGGCCTTGGGCGAGCCGTTCTTGTTAAAGCACGATCGTTTCCCGCCGACCTTACGCCCCGGGGCTAGAACAGGTTCCAAAGATACTGGTTGTAGACTTCGTGGTGGTATTGGACTTCTTGGGCTTTGACGACCGTGCCCAGCAGGCGCGGACAGCGATCGGCGCTGGCCTGCTTGAGTTCGGCGTAGCGCGCTTTGACGTCGGGCCCCACCAGCGCGTCGGTCCAGGGCGACCCGCGAAAGGCGTCGATGGCGCTGTAAATGCTGTCGGGCAGATAGTGCGCGGCTTGGCGCAGATTTTTCTCTTTGCTGATGCCCGCTTCCAAACCGGTCTTGAATACCGCTAGCATGACCATGTATGGATTGGCGTCGGGACCGACCGAGCGCACTTCGATGCGTGCGCTGCGCTCGTTGCCGATCGGAATGCGCACCATCGAACCGCGATCGACCGCCGATGCTTTGATCTGGTTGGGCGCCTCGAAATGGGGATCCAGCCGCCGATACGCGTTGACGCTCGCGTTGAGCATCAAGCACGTTTCCGAAGCGTGGCTGAGGATACGATCGACGAACTCCCACGCGAACGACGACAGTTGCTCCTCGCCCTTGGGATCCCAGAACAGGTTCTTGCCGCCCTTGTTGATCGAGACGTTGGTGTGCATTCCGCTGCCGTTGACGCCGATGACGGGCTTGGGCAGAAAGCTGCACGTCATCCCCATGCGCGTTGCCACCTGCCGGCAGATGAGCTTGTAGAGTTGAATCTGATCGGCGGCGCCGACGACCTCGCCGTAACTGTAGTTGATCTCGAACTGCGAGGGCGCGACCTCCGGGTGATCTTTCTCGTTCTGAAAGCCCATCGCTCGCTGCACTTCGGCGACCGAATCGATGAACGCGCGTAGCGGATCGCCGGGCAGGGAGTGATAGTATCCGCCGGTGTTGACGTACTCAAACGCGCCGGTTTCGTGAAAACGCCGTTCGGCGTCCAATCCTTTGAACAGGAACCCTTCGATCTCGTTGGCGGCGTTGAGCGTATAGCCGTGCTTCTCGTGGTAGTGCGCCGCCAGCGCCTTGAGCTTGCCGCGAATGTCGCCGGCAAACGACGAGCCGTCGCGATCGAGCACGTCGCCAAAGACCAACACCTTGCCCGGCCCAAAAACGTCGGCCGGCGCCCAATAGAACGCGCTCCAATCCAGCCCCAACCGCAGATCGCTCTCTCGCTGGGGCGTGAACCCGCGAATCGACGAACCGTCGAACGTGAGGTTATCGCTGTTCTTGAGCAGAAACTTCTTGTCGTAGTCGAGCATGTGCAAGCGGCCTTCGAGATCGCTGAACAGCACGGTGACCGCTTTGATGCGATGCTCGCCGGCCAGATACTCCAGGCGCTCTTTGGCGGCGCGTTCGGCCGGAATGCGCGCCTCGCGTTGCTTCTTGGCGCCCAAATTGAGCTCTTCGAGCTCGGCATACGAGAGCGTAAGAAAATCGCGAAGTTCGGTCGGCATGATCGGTCCTGGCTCCTTGGCCTTGCAGCAGAATAGCCTACGATTAACCAACGCCGGTGTCTGGCCTTTCGATGCTGGCAAAAAAGGGCGGCGCCTGGGCTGCGGAACGCTCGTGTCGTTGCGATCGTTGGTGGTGGCCACCGTGTTGATCGCGGCATCGTCTATGGTGCCCGGCCGGCCGTCGACGCCATCGAGACGGCCGCAACGGGCAGCCCGTGCAGCGGCGCCCTTCCGGTTCCCCAAGCCCTGCAGTTGCCGCGCGCCGTCGCGACGATCGCGCCAGTGTGGTGAGTCACACTAGGCGAAGAGGCGCTCGATGTCGTCGAGCTCTAATCGCAACGGCGCGGTGGTCGCTTCGTCAAACAAGCTCGCCGCCAGGGTCGCCTTGCGCTGCTGCAGCTCTAAGATTCGTTCCTCCACCGTGTCCTCGGCGATCAGTTTGTAAACGAAGACGTGCTGCTCCTGGCCGATGCGGTGGGCG
>DATCDS010000065.1:0-6028 GCA_036510515.1 Vulcanimicrobiaceae bacterium | reverse complement strand
TTTTCGATTTCGGGCAGCGAGCCCGGACGCCAGCCGTAAGGGGGACTACCGGACGGCGGGGGCGGCGCTTGGCTTTGGCCGAACGGGCTGGAGCGCGGATCGCCGGTGGGCGGCCCGCCCAGCGGTGGCGTCGGCGGACCGAAACTGGCGCCGGCCAGCACCGCGCTAATGATTTGCGCCAGGCCGACGAACATCACGATCAAGCCGGGCAGCGACGGCCCCGACCCCCAGCCAAAACCGTGACCGATCGCGGGACCCAGCGCCAAGTAGAGCGCCAGGCCCACCATCGCGACCATGATCCCTTTGCTCAAGCGCCGTTGCGCGTAAGCGTGGTAGTAATCGTACGAGCTGCCCGGAGGGGGCACGTCGTAGCCAGGCGGATTCCACTGTCCCGGCGGCGCGGCGCCGGCCGGCGGCGGCACCCAGCCTTCCTTCGACGCGCGGCGCCACGCGCGCGAATCGGGTGGCGGGGTCATGCCGTGGCTGATCATCGCCATATATTCGTTGTGCGCGAGATAACGCGACACCAGCCATACCGCCAGCGGCCCGCCGATGACGATGAGGACGATGATGGCGCCGGTGGTTCCATCGCTATTCATAATGTTAGGTTGCTCCGTTCGTCATGATTGAAATCGAACCATCGTGGCTGGATACGTTCAGCCGTCCGCTCCCGCCACCGAGCGTGAAGGTTCCCGAGTTATCGCCGTCGCCGTTGGCTAACGACCGGCCGTCGCGGGAGACGCTTCCGTCGTTGGTCGATGCGGCGACGACGAGATTCGCGGTCGACGGCAAGGTCAACGCGATGCGGCCGTCGTCGGTCGAAACTTCGTAGGTTCCCGAACCGGCAAAATCGCCCGCCACGGTCACCGAACCGTCGTTGCTGTGAATCGTCGCACTCTTACCGGTAACGTGCAGACCATCGATGGTGACGCTGCCGTCATCGGTGCTCGCACTAAAGGTCGGGGCGATCACGTCGCGGCTCTGGATAGACCCATCGTTGGACGCTACGTCCACGTCGCCGCGCAGGGTTGCAAGCGCTATTTGCCCGTCTTGCGAACGGACCGTTACCTTGCCGTTGACGCCCGTCACGTCGGCGCCGGCACAGCCTTGGATATCGATCGCCGACCCGACCGGCAGCGCGATCGTAATGCGATCTTCTTCCACGCTGCTACCTAAAAAATTGAAGTCGACCCTGACGTCGTTCGACGGGCGCGTAATCGAGACGCCATCGGCGGTTCGCGTCACCGTCAGCGGTTGGATCTGCGGCGAGCCCCAGCCGCTTCCGTGGTAACTCGTTAGATCGGCCACGTGAACCAAGTTGTCGGTGGAGGCGGTCACGACGACCTGGTCGTTCGAGTCGTCCACAACGACGTGCGGCGTGGAACCGGCGGCCAGCGGGGCGATCGGCTTGCCCGTATAGTTGTAGCTGTTGAGCGGACCCCGACCCCACACGCCGCGAGCGTGCGCCATGCTGAAGATGGCGAGGCCGACGATCGCGATTTCAACCGCGATCAGCATGGCGATGACGCCGGCGCGAGAACCCATTACAGACGCGGTCCCCAGCCTTCAAAGGTGGGACGCGGGGGCTGCTCGCAGTTACGCCGTTGCATCGTCATAGGGATCACCAACATGGTCGGGTTTAGCCTCCGTTCGTTCCTACGGCCCTCGTGGGACCGACTCATGTACGCGGCGGGAGCCCCGGTGTTTCGCGGGCGGGGCTGAAACATGTCGTCCCGCGCGCGCGTAGGTGGGATGTGTCAGCCGCCTTGCTGGAGTCGCCGACCATCGCACCGCTAGTCTCGGGCACCGACGATACCGTGCTGGTGGCGCGCAGCCTTGGGGGCAACCCCGAGGCCTTTACCACGCTCGTGGAGCGCTACGATCGCGCCGTCTATCACCTGGCCTATCGGACGATGCGCGATGCCGAGGAAGCGCGAGACGTGACCCAAGAGGCCTTCTTTAAGGCGTTCCGCTCCCTGCGAACGTTCAAGCCGGGGGCCAAGTTCTCGACCTGGATCTTTGCGATCGCCTACCATATCTGCTGCGACCGGCTGGGCCGGCGCAAACGCTATTCTAACGAAGAGTTCCCCGACCGGGCCGATGCCGCGGCCGGACCGGAGACCCAGGCGATCGCCTCGGACGAATCCCGCCGTTTGCGGGCCGCGATCGCCGCCCTTCCGGAAAAATATCGCACCGCCATCACGCTGTACCACCTGCAGGGCAGGCAATACGAGGAAATCGCCCAGGTTTTGGGTATCCCGTTAGGTACGGTCAAGACGCACCTGTTTCGCGCGAAGGAGCAGTTACGCAAACTGCTCGACGACGAACGTACGGAGAATCTGCCATGAACTACGACAACGATGAATCCCTAGAACGAGCGCTCTTCGCGCTCGATCTCGAGCAGCCGCCCGCAGATTTGCGTTCGTCGATCCTCGCCGCGACCGTCTACCGCGCGCCCGCCATCGTCACCCTGCCCGAAGCCGCCGCCCTCTTTGCCTTGGTCGGGGTCATCGGCTGGGTTTGCGTTTCGATCGCCATGGGCGGCATGCCGCTGCTCGCCGACACGCTGTTCTCGATTCAACTGGCCGTGGCTCATTTCTTCACCAACACAGTGACGCTGCTGTGGATCGCCTCGGGCGGCGGGGCCGCGATCGCGCTCTCATTGTGGCCTAATCCGCCGGTGATGGTCCGCGAGCGGATTGCACGCCGCTGACCCCGTAAATCGGGGCATGGAACCACTGCGCCCTCGCTATACCGTCCTGGTCGTTGAGGACGATGCGGCCATCGGCCGCGTTCTGCAACTCGAGCTCGAACACGAAGGCTATGCCGTCGAGATGGCGACCGACGGGCTCGGCGGTTTGGAAAAAGCGCTGCGCGAGCCCGACCTGGTTATCCTCGACCTCTTGCTTCCGCGCATGGACGGCTTGGAAGTCTGCAAACGCATTCGCGCCAAGAGCCAAGTTCCGATCATCATGCTGACGGCCAAGGATCGCGTGCCCGACCGGGTCGCCGGTTTGGACTTGGGCGCCGACGACTACATGACCAAACCGTTTTCGACCGAGGAGCTGCTCGCGCGCGTGCGCGCTCGATTGCGCGAACGGATGCCGCAGGAAAGCGTGATCGAGTATCGCGATCTGACGATGGATCGCGATCGGCACGAAGTGCGTCGCGCCGAACGGACCCTATCGCTGACGGCCAGAGAATACGCCCTGCTCGAATATCTGCTGCTGCATCGCAATAAAGTCCATACGCGGGACGAGTTGTTCAACGGCGTGTGGGGCAGCGATTTCTTGGGCGACTCTAATCTGATCGACGTCTATATCCGCTACCTGCGCGGCAAGATCGACGACGGCTTCGACGACAAACTGATTACGACCGTGCGCGGCGTCGGCTACACGATCCGCGATTGATCTCGCTGCGCTGGCGAATCGCCGCCTCCTACGCGCTGCTGCTGGCGCTAGCGTCGGTGGCGATCGGAATCACGATCGTCTTGGCGTTTCAAGGCATACTCTACGCGCAGGTGAAGGTCAACGTCGACCGCACCATGTCCGAAATCGTCGCCTCCGCGCAAACCGAGGGCAATCCATTTTCGGTGGGAACGCAAACCGAAAGCGCCCTCGACACCCTGTTGGACAGCGCGAACATCGAGCATTGGGCCTCGCCCCGAACCTACGTTCAGATCGACTCGGTCGCCGGCGCGGTCCTGGCAAAAAGCACCAACCTGGGCGGCGCGCGCTTCGCCGCAGCGACCGACCTGGCCTCGACGACCTATCGCACGCTTTCGGTCGCGGGCGCGCCGTTTCTCGTCGAAGATCGCATGGTTGCGGTCGGCGCGAGCGATCGCGTCGTCGTGCACGTCGGCGAGCCGCTGGACACCCTGCAGCGCGCGTTCGCGCAAGCCCAGCGCGCGATCGCCACGATCCTCGTGCTGGCGCTGGTTGCCGTGCTCGCGCTCTCGGTCTTTCTGGCAACGCAGATGGTCGAACCGATCAACCGGCTCGCGCGCGAGATGCGCGCGATCGGCTCCGACCGCCTCGACCGGCGGTTAGGCTGGAGCGGACGCCGCGACGAGATCGGGCAGCTAGCGGCCTCGTTCGACGATCTGCTCGGACGCCTTGAGGAGGGCTTCGCGCGCGAGCGCCAGTTCATCTCCGATGCGTCGCACGAGCTGCGCACCCCGCTGACCTCGATTCACGCTAACGCGCAGTTGCTGCTGCGCTGGGGCGATCGCGACGAACGCATCCGCCGCGAATCGCTCGAAACGATCGCGCGCGAAAGCGGCTCGCTGGCGGCGATGGTCGACGACATGCTGACCTTGGCCAAGGCCGATCGCGGCGATCCGATTCCCAAAGAGCCGATTCGCTTGGCCGAGATCGCCGCCCAGGCCGTCCGAGCGTCGGCCCTGCGCGCGAGTGAGAAAGGGCTCCTGCTGCGCCTGGCACCGGCGAGCGACGCAACGATGCTGGGCGAGCGCAACCTGATCGGCCATCTGGTTTCCAACCTGATCGACAACGCGATCAAGTTCACCGACGCGGGCGGCATCGATGTCGGCGTCGGCAGCGACGAACGCGTGGTCTGGCTCGAGGTCTCCGACACCGGCCCCGGCATCGCTGCGGACGAGCTGCCGGCGATCTTCGATCGCTTCTACCGCGCCGACAAATCGCGCTCGCGCGCGACCCCGGGCACCGGTTTGGGCTTGGCCATCGTTCGCTCGATCGCGCGCGTCCACGACGGACGTGTCGCCGCGCGGTCGAGTGCCGCCGGTACGACCTTTCGCGCCACGTTCCCGCGGCTACTCACCCAATCCTCATGAAGGCCGCGTTTGCCCAAGCGTATGCTAGAGACTTGAGAATCGTCGTCGCGCTCGTCCTGGTTACATTTCTGGCCGCCGCTGCCCCGGCGGTCGCCGAACCGATCGTCGTCGACGTTGGAAGCTCGCCGGTGGTCGTTATTCGGTTACATACCGGCTCGCTGGTCGTTCGCACCTGGAATCGCAGCGAAATCCGGATCGTCGCACAAGGCCGCGTCAGGTGGTCGCACGCCGACGCCGATCAGGTCGCCGCGCGGCTGCACACCACGCAAAACGTACTCGCACAAACCGTCACCACCGCTTCGGGCGAGCTGACGCTGCCGCCCGAGAGTTTCGTTCTGCCCCGGCTCGACGGCGCGCACGACGGCGTGCGCATCGTCGGCAACGGTAGGACCGTCGTGACCGTTCCGCAAGGCACCGCGTTGGTGATGGCGCGCGTGATGTCCGGAAACATCGCCTTTCGGAACTACCATCGCGGCGCGTTCTTCGCCGTGGTGCACGACGGCGCGATCGCGTTGCGCGACGTCAGCGGCACCGGCTTCGCGCAAGTACTCAGGGGCCGCATCGTCGCCAGCAATTCGTCGTTCGATCGCCTGCGCGCGCGCACGGCGATCGGCATGATCCTGTTCGAGCACTGCGTCGCCCAGCAGATCCAAGCAACGAGCATTCGCGGCTCGATCGCGTACGACGACGGTTCGTTTCTTGCGGGCCTGGCGCGCTTTGAATCCCAGAGCGGCGACGTGGCGCTGGGCATCGGCAGCGGCGGCGCGCAGATTTCCGCGCGCGGCGCCGCCGGACGCATCTACACCGCTTTTCGCCGGCCGTCATCGGTGGTCGCCCGCGGGCTAGGCGCGCGCGGCGCGATCGGCGGCGGCGGCCCGACGGTTACCGCGAGCGCCTCCAACGGCAAGCTCCTGATCTACGACGGCGCGCTGCGCGGCCATCCCTCGATCGCCCGCAACGTGCCCGAGCTGCGTCGGGCACTATTGCCCCAGGCTAGACACTCTCGGTAAATCGTCTATATTCGGACCATAACGCCGGCCGCCACGCGGCAAGCAGACGCCCATAGTGAGCGCAGTGTCATGGTGGGATTGACCCGATTTTGGAGACTCCAAGATAAGCCTCACTTCGTGAGGAAGGAAGGGGTCCATGAAACAGGTCCGACGACGAAAAAACTATGCTCCCGAGTTCAAGGCCGAGGCGGTGCGGACGGTGCAA
>DATCDS010000064.1:0-24865 GCA_036510515.1 Vulcanimicrobiaceae bacterium | reverse complement strand
GCGCTCTCGGTCGCGACGATCGCCGGGTTGGCCAACGACAAGGTCGGTTTGGTCGCCTTCGCGCGCCGCATCGTTGCCGCCAGCGCTCCGCGGGCGATGCACGCATCTCCACTATCCGGCCTTATGTACGGCCTGGAGCCGCGCTTCGAAGAATCCGATTACACGCGCGCCTTCACGTACTTACGCGAGCACCTGCACAAGCGGTCGATGATCGTGCTCTTCACCGACATCATCGATCCAATCGCTCAAAGCACGCTGTTAGCCGAAATCGGCTCGCTGGCGCGCCGGCATTTGGTCGTCTGCGTCTTGATGAACGACGAAGCGATCGAAAAGGCGATGGCAGAAGAGCCATCCGGCGTCGCGGCCGCGTACTCCACCGCGGTCGCATTGGGCCTTCAGCACGAACGGCGCGTCGCCGGCGCGATGCTCGCCGGACGCGGCAGCGTCGTCGTCGACGTACCCGCGCGCAAACTGACCACGGCCCTCATCGACGAATACCTGCGCATCAAACAGCGAGGATTACTCTAGAGCCGAAGCAGCGTTCAAGGCGGGTGGGATTCGTGCGACTATTACGCCGCCACTTCGCACTAGCGAAGCGGCCTGCTATGAGGGAGAACCCTTGCGGCGACGACCCGCGAGGCCGAGATAGCCGACCAGGGCGATGGCGGTGAGGCCGCCCATCGCGATGCGCGTTTGCGCCGGGAGACGACGCGGCGAAAAGTAGCCTTCGATCGTTCCCGCCACGACCAGCATGCAGGCGACGCCGGCGATCAGCACGCCGGCGCGCTGGGCGTTGAGGCGCAGGGCGTCGCGACGCCGCAATCGCCCGGGATAGAGAATGCCGGCGGCCGCGAGCAGTCCGGCGCCGCCGGCGATCTGGATGGCGGTCAGTTCGATGACGCCGTGCGGCGCGACCGTCGCCCAGAAATCGTAGCCGAAGCCGGCGTTGGCGAAGAGCGCCCCCAACCCGCCGAGCATAAGGCCATTGAACGCGATGATGTAGACCGTGAAGACTCCCAACGTAATGCATCCGGCGAAGGCCGCGAAAGCGACCTTGATGTTATTGGTGACGATCTTGGTCGACAGCGCCGGCGAGTCGGCAAAACCGCGCGCGAAGTTCGAATCGTGCAGGCTCTTCTTGATCTCCGGCGGGATGATCTGCGAGGGCAGTAGCGAGTACGCATCGGCAGGATGCGTTCGAATCACGACGTAGGCGATGGTCGCACAAGCGATCGTGAGGATCGTGCAGATCGCAAAATAAGCAAACGATCGGCGAAATTCACACGGGAACGTTCGACCGAAGAAAACGCCGATTCGAACCCATCCGGTTTGGGCGCTTCCGCCATAGACGTAGGCGTGCGCCCGGGCGGTCAGGCGGTTGAGATAGGCTTGCGCCGTCGCGTCGAAGCCGCGTCCCTGAGCGTACGCCAGATCGCTGGTCGTTTGACGGTAGAGTTTGCCGAGTTCGACGACATCTTCGGGCAAGAGCGCGCGAAGGCCGCGCCGGCCGGCACGGTCCAGCAGGGCCTCGAGTCGCTCCCACGAGGGAGCGCGCCGTTCGAAGAATGTCGCCTGCGTCATGCGCGCCTCTTCGTCAACGATACAGAGGCTCATGCCGCGTGCGTCGAAGCAGACTCCATGGACCGCGATGTCGACATTCGAACGCCCGAAAGCGTCGCATTTCGTTACGAGCTGGCGGGGCTGGGGAGCCGCTTTCTGGCCGTCTTCGTCGACCTCTTGATTCAGGTTGCCGTTATTCTGTTGATCTTTTGGGGCCTCACGTACTTAGCGTCGCACGCCTCGCCGGCCGTCGTTCGGCAAGAACACCAGGATAGTTGGGCTCAATCGATCGGCATCGCGATCGTCGTCGCGATCGTGTTTACGATCTTCTACGGCTACTTCATCTTGTTCGAGATATTCTGGAACGGGCAGACGCCGGGAAAGAAACTGCTGGGTATTCGGGTGGTCCGCGACGGCGGGTACCCCGTCGATTTCGGCGCGTCGTTCCTCCGCAACGTCATTCGCATCGGCGAACAGCTGTTGCTATTCTACGCGCTCTCGGCGGTCTCGACGCTGCTGTCGCCCGAGAATAAGCGCGTCGGCGATTACGCGGCCGGGACGATCGTCGTACGCGAATCCAGGTTCGTCCCGATCAAGAATTTTCTGCGCGCCTTGCCGCAACCGGCGTCGGTGACCGCGGCGTCGCTCCTGGGCGACGAGGAACGAGCGCTGATCGCAAACTTTCTGGAACGCCGCGATCAACTCTCTGGCGACCGACGTCGCGACCTCGCGCTGCGGATCGCCGCGCGCGTCCGCCCGCGCGTCCCAGCCGCGTTGGCATCCCTTGAGGATGAAGAACTGCTAGAGCGCCTGTCCTAACGAGCTAACGCGGTTTGAGTTTACCGATCAGCTGACGGGCGAAGGTCATCGCATCGTCCTTGGTGCGCGCGTAGAGCTGCGCGGCCTGCGCTTTGTTCATGTGGCGCCCGTGTTCGTGGAGGAACGTGACGCCTTCACCGACGACGATCGTTCCCGCGTACGCGATCGCGCCCTTGATCGCGATGCCGGCGACCGGCACGAACCCGGCCAGTTCGCGCGCGATCGTGCGCCAGCCGAAACCGCCTCCGATGACCGGCAGCAGTTGCCACATGCGCTGGACGTCGGGATCGCGCCCGTAGGTCGCCTCGATGTGGAGCAGCAGCATCATTTGAATGCCGGTGATGGCGACCATGTCGCCGGCCGAAGCGAACGCGCCAAGCACGATACCGACCACTGGGATGTGGTCGACCACCGCGCTGGCCAACGCGACCTTGAGGGCGGTGTTGGCCGCATCGCGGGTGAGTTGGGCTGCGACGGTTTCGCGCATTGCGGGCAGACGGCGCCCGACGGCGATCTCGACGTTCTTACAGCGCGTGACGATGTGCGGAAAAACGCGGCCGCGCAGGGCGTCGCGCTCCAGCGACGGCACGACATATTCGGCCCACGTTCCCGCAGCCGGCGGCGCGGGCGGTCCGCTGGGCAGCGCCTCGGGATCGACGGTGATCGCGAAAATCGGTACGCCCAAGGACCGCAGCGACGCCACGTTCGCGGACGCGAGATCGCCGCGGCGGCCCAAAAACATCGCGACGCGCGTCTCGCGCGGATCGGCTGCCGGCGGGGTTGGGATTGCGAAGGCCTCCAAGCAGGCCGCGGCGTCGAGCGGCACCACGTCGTCGGGATGCCCGTGCAGCAGCAGCGCGCGCAGTTCGGCGACCAGCGCCGGATCGCCGCACAACAGAAAGCGAAACGGCTTGCGCGAGCCGGCGTTCACCTTGCCGACGTCGAGACCGCGAAACAGGCGGAAGAGATCGCGTGCGCCCAGGGCGGAAGCCATCTTACAGGTGCATTTCCTGCGTGGGATCGTCCGTGTAGTCCAGATAGGTCAGGCCCATGAAAATTTCCAAGGGCCAACTGTGCATTCCGCGCGCGTTGGCTTCGTCGACCATCGTGCGGTGATTGGCGCGCGCTTCGTCGACGATCTCTTGCGGTGAGGATTTCACGTCGGCGGCCAAGATCGTGGCGGCGGTAACGTCGCCCGGCGTGAGGTCTTGGTGAACCATCGAGCTGTAGTCGAGACCCGTGGAGTGGAAACGCTGATCGAGCGCGTATTGTAACGTCGCGTATCTCGCGGGCGAGGTCCCTAGGCCGAGCATCGTGATGCGTACCGAAATCTGGCGCGAGCGCGCCATGTTGTAGAGTTGCAGCGCCTGCGACGCCGCCGTCGCGGCCTTGTCCATCGAATCCTCGGCGGTTTGGAGCGGCGCCTGCAGCGTCTTGGAATCGGACATCGAGATATCGCCCATGAAGTTGAGCCCGCTGGTTTGATGGAGCGCTTTGAGGAAGATGTCGAGATCTCCCAGCGATTGATCGACCATAATCAGCGCGGCCCGACTCGCGTCGACCGAGGCAAGCATATCGCCGTTCGCGCGGGTCAGGTCCCCGAACAGTTGCGGGTACGACGGCAACACGGCCAAAGAGTCCGACGGGATCGGATCGAGCGACAGGGGCGCTTGCATCTGCGTGAGGATTCCGGCGGTTTCCTTGAGCAGTCCACTTTCCTTATCTTTATCGATCGATCCGACGCCGCCGATCGCCGCGTTGCAGTCTTCGGTCGCGCTGGTGAGCGAGCGCGAGATGGCCTCGAGGTCCTTGGCCATGGCCTCTAAGCGAGAGCCGGGTTTGATGTCGACGTTGCTCAAATCGGGAAACTCGTAACCGACGGCTTCGATGCGATCGCTGACGGCCTTGATCTCGGTCTTGCCTTCGTCGCGTCGAACTTGAATTTGCGCTGCCGCTTGCGCTTGCCGGTCCTGCGCCTGGGCCATCGCCCCGCGCAGCGCGGCTAAATCCGGACGCAGCAGCGAGACGCGACGCGAATCGATATCCCGCAAGGCAAGAATGCTCTGCTGGGCGTCGGCGCGCGTTTGCGGGCTGATCGATTGCAACGCGTCGGAAAGCGTTTGTTCGCTCTTGCTGGTCTGACCCAGCGCGAGTTGGGCCTGGCCGAGCTTGAGCATCGCTTCGGTGTTGCCGGGTTGCTTTTGAAGGATCTGCGTCAGGTCCAGGGCGGCGATGTTGTAGCGGGCGCGCTCTTCGTCAGAAAGCGCGCGCACCAGCATTTCGTCCGGCGTCACCTTGTTGGGATCGAGTTCGGGATAGCCCAGCAGATGAGCGACGCGCGCCTTGGAATCGGGGTGGCCCGCCAAGTACTTGTCGACGACGTCTTCGTGCGCGTCGGCCAACACGTTGAGATGGGCCATCATGGTAACCATGGCGTTAGGATCGTAGCCGGCGCGCGACATCAACTGCAGTCCGTAACGGTCGGCTTGAATTTCGTCGGCGCGCGACATCTTGGCCATGGCACCGGCTTGGATGAGATTGCCGAAGTTGTATATCAGCGGCGAGAACAGCGAGGCCAATCCGAAGAGGATGCTCATCGCCGTCGCTTTGGAACTCATCGTGATGAGGTGCCGGCGCTCGATGTGTCCGGTCTCGTGCCCGATCACGCTGGCGAGCTCGTCGTCGGACTGCACGAAGTCGATCAGCCCCTCGTCGAGGTAGATGAAGCCGCCTTCGGTCGCAAACGAGTTGACGTCCTGCGCCTTGATGATCTTGAGATTGTAGGGGATGTCCTTGCGCGCGGTCTCGGCCCACAGCTTGTTGGCGATCGAGTTGGCGTAGGCGTTGAGCAGCGGATCGGTTTCGACCACGCTGGTTTGGACGATCTGCTTGTCCTGGGCTTGCCCCATCGCAATCTCGTCTTGCGTCGATACGGCGCGAGCCGGCAGCGGCGCCGCGGCGCTGAGCAGTGAGACGATCGTGAGGACCCAAAGAATGCGGAAGAACATAGCAGCTCTTTTCTCCGTACCCGTCCGGTGCGGGTTTGTTCCGGAACGTTCTCTAGGAAGCCGCCCGGTACCCTGAAGGTACGATTTTGCGCTGTGGATGGGTTGTGGATAACGCTAAGTTTTTGTGAACGCGTTGTGGAGGCCGGCAGGGGTCTTCACCAGACCTGTGAACCCGCCTTTCCGATGGCGCTGCTGCGTGGAAAAGGAATGGGAATCGAGGTCGTCTTTGGCGATCGCTCGTTCGACGAGGCCTTGCTCGAGTTGGAGGAGCGCTTAAGCGAGCGCCCCGATTTTTATCGCGGCACGGCGGCGACCGCCGTTTTCGGCACGCGGCTCCCCGAGCGCGAGCAACTCGACGTGCTTCGCGCGCTCTTGGAGCGCTTCGGCATCGATCTCCAAGGCACCGAGGCGGGGAGCGCGCCGGTCGCCGGCGTCGAGCAGTTGGAGCATCGGCGGGCGTTGCGCGGCCCGCGCGAAGTGCAGCTTTCCGATTCCGCGCGATCGCTGGTCGCCGATTTTGCCGGCGCCCGTGCCGATATCGCCCAGCGGCGCAAACAAGGCGAGCCCAGCGTTCGGCGCGCCGATCCGCGCCAGCCCGAGCCCGCCCCCAAACCTTTGCAGATCGTCGAGGCCGGTCCGGCGACACTCTATCACGTCGGCACCTTGCGCGGTGGGCAGTCGCTCCAGCAAATCGGCAACATCGCCGTCGTCGGCGACGTCAATCCGGGCGCCGAACTGCTGGCGACCGGCGACATCCTGGTGTTTGGCGCGCTGCGCGGGGTAGCGCACGCGGGCGCGCAGGGCGATGCCTCCGCGCGCATCTACGCGCTGGAGCTCGCGCCCACCCAGCTGCGCATCGCCGCCTGCATCGCCGCCGAAGCGCAGGAGCGTTGCGCGGAACCCGTCGCCGAGATCGCGTTCGTGCGCGATGGAAAAATCGTCATCGTACCATTTGGTCGTTTGGGGGAGGTCCCGGCTTGAGTGCTCGCAAGATCGTTATCACGTCGGGCAAGGGCGGCGTCGGCAAGACGACGACCACCGCGAACCTGGGCGCGGCGTTAGCAAAGCGCGGCCAACGCGTGATCCTCGTCGATGCCGACATCGGCTTGCGCAACCTCGACCTGGTGTTGGGCCTCGAAAAGCGCATCGTCTTCGACCTGATCGAGGTCTCCGAAGGACGCTGCCAGCTGCGCCAGGCACTGATCAAGGACAAGCGTTTCGAATCGCTGTCGATCCTGCCCGCCGCGCAAACGCGCGACAAGGACGCGATTTCTCCCGAACAGTTCGCGGCCCTGATGGATCAGGCGGCCGAGTTGGCCGACTTCGTCATCATCGACTGTCCGGCCGGCATCGAGGGCGGGTTTCGCAACGCGATCGCCGGTGCCGGCGAGGCGATCGTCGTGACCACCCCCGAGGTCAGCGCGATCCGCGACGCCGACCGCGTGATCGGCAAGGTCAGCGAGAGGGGCTTGCCCGTTCGGCTGATCGTCAACCGCATCCGGCCCGATATGGTGCGCAGCGGCGACATGCTGTCGGTCGAGGACGTCTGCGAAATTTTGTCGGCCGAGTTGCTGGGCATCGTCCCCGACGACGAAGAAATCATCGATACGACCAATAAAGGCGAACCGATCGTCCTCAACGAGCAAAATCGCCTGAGCATCGTGTACGATAAGATCGCACGTCGTTTGGAAGGCGAACTCGTGCCGTTCACTAATTTTGATAGCCAAGGATTCTTCGGGCGCCTCTTGGGCGCGCTCAAGGCGGGGTAACGACAGATGCATGTGCTCGCAGACGATGCAGACGACAACGAAGCCGGCCGCGACGCCGCGGCCGCCGCGCTCCCGCGCACGCTGGGCCGCGCGATCGTGGTCACGTCGGGCAAGGGCGGCGTCGGCAAGACGACCACCACGGCCAATCTCGGTCACGCGCTAGCCGCACGCGGCGCGACCGTCGCGCTGGTCGACGCGGACGTCGGCCTGCGCAACCTGGACATCGTGCTGGGCTTGGAGAGCCGCGTGAAATACCACGTGCTCGACGTGCTTGAGGAGACGGTTTCGCTCGACGAGGCGCTGGTGCGCGACAAGCATCACGACAACCTGGTCTTGCTCGCTGCGGCCCAAACGCGAGAGAAGGACGAGGTCGACACCGAGAAGATGCGCGCGTTAATCGAGCAGCTGCGCGAACGGTTCGACTACGTGCTGATCGATTGCCCGGCCGGCATCGAGATGGGCTTTAGGAACGCCGTCGTGGGCGCGCAGGAAGCGATCGTCGTCTGCACGCCCGAAGTCTCGGCGGTGCGCGACGTCGACCGGGTCATCGGTCTGCTGGGCAACCGCTTTCGCCCGCAGCTCATCGTCAACCGCTTGCGCCCGGCGATGGTCAAGAAAGGCAAGATGCTCTCGGTCGAAGACGTCAACGCCATCCTGCGCCTGCCGCTCTTGGGCGTTATCGCCGACGAACCCGAAATCATCGTCACGACCAACCGCGGCGAGCCGATCGCCCTGCGTACCGACGGCGCGACCGCACGGGCCTACCACGCGATCGCCGCGCGCTTGGCCGGCGATGACGTGGCCGCGCCAACGGTGGAGAGCAAGCCGACGTTCATGGAAAAAATCGGCGATCTGTTCGGAGGCCGCAAGTGATCGAGTTTCTACGAAAGATCTTCGGCCAGCCCGGCTCGAGTTCGACCGCCAAAGAGCGCCTGCGCTTGGTGCTGATGAGCGATCACCTGTCGCTGGCCCCCGAGATGGTCGAAGCGATGAAGCGCGACTTCATCGACGTTATTTCCAAGTACGTTCAAGTCGATCGCGATAAGATCGAGGTCAACTTCGAACAGCAAGACAAGGCGCTGGCGATGCTGGCCAACGTTCCGATCCTGGCGGTGAACCGGCAGAACGAGGAACGCAAACCGCCGTCGACGCCATCGACGGGACTGCCGCGCCGCAAGCGCCGCCGCAAAGCCGCCGCGTCCTCCACCCTCGCGGAGCCCGCGCCCGCGACGTGACCGTGGGTAGTTCCACCAGGCGCTACCTCCGCCACCTCAATTGGCCGTTAGCCGGTGCGTGCGTCGCGATCTCGATCGTCGGGATCGTCTGCATTGCGTCGGCCAACGCGCACGATGCCGGCGCCTCGGGCGAGTTTCGCAAGCAGATCGCCTACCTCGTCGCGGGCGTCATCGCGATGTTTGGATTTTCGCTGATCGACTACCGCAACTGGCGCCGCTGGGCACCGGTGCTTTACGGGATCAACGTGCTGCTGCTCCTGTACGTCATGCGCGGCGGTCACGGCGCCTACGGCGCGCAGCGGTGGATTCCGCTGGGGCCGCTGGGCGAGTTGCAGCCCTCCGAACCCGTCAAGCTGATAATGGCGATTGCCGTGGCGACGGTCTTGTGCCAAGGACACTACGATCGTTTACGCGATCTGTGGAAACCGCTGCTGACGTTTGCGATCCCGGCGCTGTTGGTGCTCAAACAACCGGACTTCGGTACGACCCTGGTGCTGCTGGCGATCCTCTCCGCGCAACTCTTCGTCGGCCTTCCCAAGATCGCACACTTCTTGGCCTACGCCGCCGGCGCGCTCGCCGTAGCGGGCGTGACGCTGGGCACCAACCTCGTGCTCAAGCCCTTCCAGCGCGCGCGTCTGTTCGTGTTCCTCAATCCCAAAGCCGATCCGCAAAACGCCGGCTATCAGCTCGATCAATCCAAGATCGCCGTCGGCAACGGCGGCTGGCTGGGCCGAGGCTTGCATCACGGCACGCAAACGCAACTCAACTTCGTACCGACCCACTCGCGCGATTTCATCTTCACGGTGCTCGCCGAAGAGTTCGGCTTCTTGGGCGCGCTCGTGCTGCTCGCGATGTACGGCGTCATGCTCTACGGCGCGATCCGCACGATGTTTGCCGCACGCGACCGCTTCGGGTTCCTCTTGGCGACCGGCATCGTGGCGATGCTGTTCTTTCATTTGGTCGTCAACATCGGCATGACCGTGGGCATCATGCCGGTCACCGGCATCCCGCTGCCCTTCATGTCCTACGGGGGCTCCGCGATGCTCGCCGACTTCGCGGCGGTGGGCGTGCTGCTCAACATCTACGCTCAGCGCGGCCGCGACGTCTTGGGGAACGCGTAACCACCGCCGGCGTTTAGCATCTACGTTGGCGTAGCCCCGCATCTGCCGTGAGGGTACCCCGACCTCGCTTTTTTCATGGTTAATCGCTCGGTCGGGGCACCCTCACGGCAGATGCTCTAGGCTGGCGATGGTCGATGGTTACGATGGCGGCGATGTCACGACGTTCCAGTTTGCTAGCGTGGGGGCTTCGAAGTTGTGGCTTGGCGTGTGGTGGAGCAGCCAGGTTTGGCCGGGCGACGGACGCTCTTGGATGCGTCCTAGCGTTTGCGTGAGTGCGACTGCGTCGAAGGGGTTGAAGAGAAAGACGACCAGATCGCCGGGCGGGTAGGCGAACGTTCTTGCGTCGGTGCGGACGAGGCGGACATCCCTGCAGAGCGTTGGAAGGTCGCGCGCGTCGCGCAGATTTTCGCGGGCGGTTTCGTGCAGGGCGGCGGAAACTTCGATGCCGACGATGCGTTTGAACGGGCGCGCCATCGCGAGCATGACCGCGCGTCCCAGGCCCGAGCCGATGTCGACGAACGTCGCGCGACGCACGAGCTCGTCGGGCACGTTGTCGAGCAGGGCGTGAAAGTCCGGGATTGGGACGGGTTCGTAGTGCGTGGCGTGCGCCATCGCGTCGCCGATCGCTTCGGGATCGAGTTCGCCCAGGAACAGCAGCGCTTGGGTCACGACGCCGTGTTCTGCGTCGAAGCGGCGCCCCAAGGCGCGATGCGATGCGCTCACCGCGCGGTCTTTGCGCCGCGTGCGGCGAACTCTTCTTGTCGACATGAAACGACCGTATCGTCAGGGCGATCTGTTCGCGGTGCTGCTGTCCGACGGCGTCGTCGCGCGCGGCGTCGTCGTGGAGATGGCGGGGCGGTTTCCACTGCTCGCGTTTCTGGATGCCGGCGGCGCGCCGGTCTTCGCCGCGCGCGTCGACGATCGAGCGCTGGTCGTGATGCGTTGGCCGATCGTCGGTCGCGACACTTCTTTCAAGCGCGGTAGCGCCGCGCCGTCGAGCGACCGGATCGAGGCGCCCGAGATCGTCGAGCGGCTTCTGCAGGCGACGTATGCGGGGACGACGTGGAAGCGGCCGCTCGTCGTCGTGCGCGATCTGCGCGTTCCATTTGCCGGCGACGCCTTTGCCGGTTTGCCCGACGATGCGTGGATTGCGTGGCGCGAGGTTCTGGGCGATCGCGATCGCGAGGGCGCGGCGGAATGGCTGGCCGCGCGTCCGCGCGCCGGCGTGCGGCTTCACGGCCGCGCCGCCGCGTTCGATGCCGGAGTCGTTCGATCGTTTTCCTCACTGCAGCGGGCGGCAATTCAATCGTGCGGGAAGACGATTGAAGCGTTCGCATCGTCGCAGCATCTGCGTGCGCTCGGACTGGAAGGCGTGCCCGGCGATCTTTCGGAAATCGGCTCGACGACGATCGAACGCGTGCGAGTTGTGGGGCGTGCGGACGAAACGATCGATGCGGCCGATTTTCTGTCTGCCGCGCAGAGGCTCGCGTCGATTGCGTGCGCGGGCATCCGCATCGAGAACGCGGAGGCCTTCGGGGCGATGACGGCGTTACGCGCGCTCCGCCTAACGCGTACGTCCGGCATCCGGGACCTGGGGTGGTTGTCGGGCAGCGGCGTCACCCATCTGACGCTCGAGGGGCTGACCCACGTCGATGACCTCTCGCCGCTGGCGACGATGAAGAACCTCGAACATCTGACCGTCCGCGGGATGTGGCAGTTTGGGGTCGACCGGTACGGCTGGATTGACGGGTGCGCGCGCCTGCGCGGCCTGAGCATCGATGCCGGCGGCCGACGTAAGACCATCGAGATCTATCGCCGCCGGCCGTTTGCCGCCGCTTTGCCCTTCCCACAGCAGGCCTGCTAGTCGCGCGGGCAGGTCCGCTTCCGGGCCGGCCGGAACCTGTGGAGTAAGCCGTGGGTCGATCCTGGTTTTAGATAAGGATCCCGCGCGGCCGTAAAAAGAGTTTTTATCAACAATCGAGCGTGCCGGTGCGTCAGGACGACGTGCCCGCTCGAAGGCGATCGCAGGCGAGGGCCTGGCTGGTTGCCGTCGCGGAGGAGTTCGAAGACCGCCCGCCGCGCGCTCGAAGCTTCGGAGTTTTGACAATTTGTCTACCGAGATTTTGATCTCGAGCGACCCCTGGGAGAACCGGGTCGCCATACTTGAGAACGGCTCGCTTGCCGAACTCTACATCGAGCGCGAAGAGAAAGTCATCGGCTCGATCTACAAAGGAAAAGTCCAGAACGTGCTGCCCGGCATGGGCGCCGCATTCGTCGACATCGGCTTGGGACGCAACGCGTTCCTGTACGTCGACGACATCAGCAAGCAGCCGCTCAACATCGGCGACGTCGAGGTGACGTCGGGTCGCAGCGGCTTCACGATTACCGATAAGGTCAAAAAAGGCGACGACGCCTTAGTGCAGATCGTCAAGGAGCCGCGCGGGCTCAAGGGCGCGCGCATCAGCACGAACGTCTCCCTGCCCGGCCGTTACCTGATCCTGATGCCGACCGGCCGCTATTCCGGCGTCTCGCGAAAGATCGAGTCCGCCGCCGAGCGCGATCGTCTCAAGGGCGTTATGAAACGCATTCGCCCCGAAGGTATGGCGACGGTCGTTCGCACCGCCGCCGCCGGCGTGAGCGAGGCCGAACTGATCGCCGATTTGGGCGTGCTGATCCGCATGTGGCACGGCATCTTGGAAACCTATAAGCGCGCGGCATCGCCGTCGCTGCTGCACAAAGACATGAACTTGATCTACAAGGCGGCGCGCGATTTCATTACCGCCGACGTCGACAAGGTCCTCATCGACAACGAGGCCGAGTTCAAGAAAGTCCGCGATTTCCTGCAGTTGCTGGGACCGCAATACATCGACCGGCTCGAACACTACAACAACGGCCGTTCGCTGTTTGACGACTACCGCGTCAACGAGGAACTGCACAAGTTGATGAAGTCGAAGGTCAACTTACCGTCGGGCGGCTCGATCGTCATCGAATCGACCGAAGCCCTGACCGTCATCGACGTGAATTCGGGCAAGTTTACCGGCGGCAAGAATCTCGAAGATACGATCGTCAAGACCAACATCGAAGCGGCGGCCGAGGTAGCGCGCCAAGTGCGTTTGCGCGACATCGGCGGCATCATCGTCGTCGACTTCATCGATATGTCGACCGAGCCTGCGCGTAACAACGTGATCAAGGTGCTCGAAGACGGCCTGCGCCGCGATCGCACCCGCTCGACGATTCAGTCGTTCTCCAACTTGGGTCTACTCGAGTTTACGCGCAAGCGGATCGGCAAGGATTTGGGCGCGCAATTGCGCGGCTCGTGTCCCACCTGTGCCGGCATGGGCTCGGTTCTCTCGGCACAATCCGTCGCGATCGATACCCTGCGGCACGTGCGCGAGTCGTCGACCAAGAACCACCAGCCCGTCGTCGTTCACGCGGCGCCCACGGTCGCCGCGCAGCTGGACTTCTGGTACGAAGCCGAGTGCGACGAATTGGCCAAGGAGCTCGATACGCAGATTCACGTCCGCGTCGATCCGATGCTTCACCCCGAACGTTCGCGCGTCGAACACGTCGCGGAGTTCAAAGAAGAGAAGGGCGAAGTCGTCCGCGTTGGCGACGAACATAGCGTCGAACTGCTCTCGGGACGGTTGCCCAACGCCACCTCGGCGGCGGCGGTCGTGGGCGGCCATATCGTTGAAGTTGAAAATGCGGCGAACAACGCCGGCAACTCCGCGCGCATCCGCATCCTCGACGTCGAGGACGATTACGTGCTGGCCGAACTGCTCAGCGCCGACGTGAAGTCGGCCGAGCCCAAGACCAAGAAGCGCCGGCGCGGCGGCAAGCGCAACGCGCCAATGACCGCGGCCGAACAAGCCGCGCAGTTGCGCGAGCTGGCTAAGGAAGCCGCGGAGCAATCCGAGGCACGTCCGCCGATCGGCATCACCACGGTAACCGAAGAAGAGGAACGTCTGGACAAGACGCTCGTCGCCGAAGCGCGTGCCGAGCGGACGTCCGACGCGATCGTCATCTCCGAAGGCGAAGTGCAGCACGGGGAAGGCGAGGACGGCGCGCGTCGTCGTCGCCGTCGCCGTCGTCGCGGTCGCGGCGCGGCCGGCGCTGGCACGCCGCAGCAGGCAGCACCCGCCGCCGTGCCGGCCCCAGCCCGCGTCGAACGCGTCGAGTCCGATGAAGCGGCCGGCGACGAGGGTGAAGGCGGTCATCGCCGCCGCCGCCGCCGTCGTCGCGGACGCGGCCGAGGTCGCGGCGTCGAGGGACAGGCCGGATCTGCGCCCCAGAACGGCGCGGCTCCGCCGACGGTTCCCGACCGGCATATCTTCCGAGTTCAGCCCGACGGCAACGCCGAGCCAACCGGCAGAACCGCGCCCCCGGAGCCTTCGCGAGCGATCGCGCTGCGCCGTCGCGTGCATCCGCCCGCCGTCGACGCTCCGCCGCCGTCGCTGACCGCGCCGGTCGAAAAGCCTAAACCAACCAAGCCGGCCCGTCGCCGCTCGAGCGCACCCGCCGTTGCGGCCGTGCTCAAACCGTCGCCGGTCGCGGCCCTTCCGGCCGCGCGGCCGGCCTCGACCCTGGTTCGTGCCAAACCCAAGGCGGCCGTCAAAGTCGCCAAACCCGCCAAACCCGCGGTCGCGCGCAAAGCGGCCTCAGCAACAAAGGCTCCGGTGGCAAAGCCCAAACGCGCCGCGGCCGCGAAGGCCGCTCCCAAGAAAAAAGCCTCGGCCGCGCCGTCTAAACGCAAGAAGTAGACGGCGGGACTCTGGGCGGTTTAGCTGCCCGGCGGTGCGGGCGATCCCTCGCCGCCGAGGTGGGCGATTCGATCGTTGAGATAATCGATCGCGCGTTGCAGCTGCGCGTCGCGCGCGGGATTGCCGTAGAGCGGCGTCTTATTTTCGGCCAGCACGATGTCGGGAACGATGCCGACGTGATTGATGTTGCGATTGCGCGGCGTCAGATAACGCGCGGTCGTGATTTTGATGGCCGAACCGTCGGGCATCGGGAAGACGTTTTGCACGACGCCCTTACCGAACGTACGCGTGCCGACGATCGTGCCGGCGCCATCGTCTTGAATCGCTCCGGTCGTGATCTCCGAGGCCGACGCCGTGTAGCCGTTGACCAAGACCGCTAGCGGCAGCGGCGCGATGGCCGTATCGTCGGCTTCGTAGGTCGTGACCTGCGACGCGCGGGATTCCTCGGAGACGATCGGTCCGGACGGAATGAACTTCGAACTCACCGCCACGGCAGCATCGAGATAACCACCGCCGTTGTTGCGCAGATCCATGACGAACGCGCGCGCGCCTTGGGCTTGCAATCGCGCGAGTGCGGCGCTGAGTTCGGCGCCGGTCGTACGGCCGAAGACCGTCAGTTCGACGTAACCGATCTTGCCGGGCAGCATCTTGTCGTAGACGCTGAGCTCGTGAATCTTTCCGCGTTGGATCGTGACGGGAACCGGCGGCGCGGCGTCGTGCGCCAGTCCGATCGTCACCGACGTGCCGGCTTTGCCGCGCAGTTGCGCGCTGGCCTGCTGGATGGTTTTTCCTTTGGTGGAAACGCCGTCGATGGTTTCTAACAGGTCGCCCTGGCGGACGCCGGCCCTGTCGGCCGGGCTATCCGGCACGACCTCGGACGCGACGATGTATTTGGTGACGTCGTCGGACTCGATCACGACGCCGATGCCGCCGAAGTCGCCGCCGTTGAGATCCCCGTTCAGTGCGGCGTATTCTTTGGGGTCCAGAAAGACGGTATACGGATCTTTAACCGATGCGAGCATACCCGCCATCGCCGTGTAACTCAACGCGTGCGCGCTGATTTTCCCCTTGGCCTGCGCGCCGGCGACTTCGACCTCGCGCACGACCGCGCGCGCGTTGGCGGCAGGGTCGCCCGCGGCGATGAGCGGCGGAAGCGTCGCCTTGGCGACGTGAGCTTTGGCTAACGCCGCGAGCAGCGCGCGGCGCGCCGAATCGAGGATCGCCTGCGGGTTGGTTTTCTCGTAGTAGCCTTGCGTGAGCTGTTGATACGAGAAGGCGATCTCCCCGCCGTCTTGCGGGCTGAGCGCGATGGCGGCGGCAGACGAGGGCGCGGTTTGGAAGAGGAGCAGCGCCAGCGCGGCGCACGGGATGGGGGCGAACCGGTTCATGGTAATCCTAACGAGCGTTGTTCTTAAGAAGGAGTGATTTCGCGGCGGCGAGCTGCTTGTCGGCGGGCGTATCGATCAACCGCGGATCGGGCGATTGCGCGACCGTCACGTCGGGCGTAATGCCTTTGTGCTGGATATCGCGGCCCAGCGGCGTCACGTATCGGAACGTGGTGATTTTCAGCGCGCCTTGTTGATCGGGCATCGGGTAGATCGTTTGCACGACACCTTTACCGAACGTTTTGGTGCCCAAAATGGTTGCCAAACGATAGTCTTGCAGTGCGCCCGACGTAATTTCCGACGCACTTGCGGTATACTTGTTCACCAAGACGACCAAGGGTTGGAGTCCGCCGATGGGATCGCCCAGCGCTTGCGTATCGGTCCGATCGCCGGCGCGATCGATCGTCGACACGATCGTGCCTTGCGGGATGAAGAAACTCGAGATGCCGACCGCAGCGTCGACGAAGCCGCCCCCGTTGTCGCGCAGGTCCAAGATATAGCCTTTCGCGCCGCGGGCTTTCCCCCAGAGCAAGGCTTTGCGCACTTCGTCGGTCGAGGTCTGGCCGAAATCGGAGAGGCGGACGTAATCGACCCCGCCCTCCATTTTGGCTTTGACCGTGGGCACTTCGATCGTCTTGCGCACGATCGCGATCGTCTTGCGTTTTGCGGGCAGGTCGTACGGATAGACGTGCAGCCGAACCGTCGTTCCCGCCGTTCCCCGGATCATCGTCTGAACGCGATCCAGCGAGAGGCCGGTCACCGGCGCGCCGTCGACGGCGACTACGATATCCCCGGATTTGATCCCGGCGTGCGCGGCCGGCATATCGTCGATGGGCGCGACGATCACGCGCCCGTCTTTGAGTTGGTAGATGTACACGCCGATGCCGCCGAAATTGCCGCCGTCGAGCGCTTCGTTCATCGTTTGGATCTCGCGCGGCGAAAGATATTCGGTGTACGGATCGCCGGGCGCGCCGAGCAAGCCGCGCAGCGCCGCTTGCGCGAGCGCGTTCGCCCCGCCGTTGCCCAGTTGCTTGGCATAGCGCGCTTGCGCGTCGGAGAGCGTTCGATCGAGCGCCGCTTCGTCATCGCCCGAAGTTGCGACCGGCGGTAGCGTCACGCCGACGACGCGGCGCGTCTTGAGGTACGCTAACAGACCGGCGCGCTCGCCGTCGACGAGGGCCTGGGCGTCGACCGGTTTGTAGTAGTCCCGCTCGATTTGGTGATACGCCACGCCGAGCAAGCGGTCGTCGTCCGTAGCGGCACCGGCGAGCGCACCGCTGGCGGTCGCCGCGAGCTGCATCGCGTCGCTCGAGGTACGGCCCGCGGGGTTACGGGCATAGCCGGTGTAGAGCAGGGTCGCCGCCGCGACGGCGAGGACCAGCACGGCAAGGCAAAGCGCCCGAGCGGATGAATTCATTGTCTGTAAAGTCTACCCTACGCGTCCACGCTTAATGCAGCCAGGGAGCTGGGTCGATCGGCTTGCCGTGTTTGCGGACCTCGAAATGCAGATGGGGCCCGGTCGAGTCGCCGGTATTCCCCGAGGCGGCAATCGCTTGGCCCCGCTGCACGACCTGGCCGACGGTCACGAAAATTTGCGAGAGGTGGCCGTAGCCCGTCGAGATGCCCCCGCCGTGATCGATCAGGACGTAGTTGCCGTAACCGCCGTACCACTGCGCCATGATGACGGTTCCCGAGGAGGCGGCGGCGACCGTCGTTCCGACGTTGACGCCGATGTCCAATCCGGGGTGAAAGTCCGGCGCCCTCCCGCTAATGTGACGCCATCCGAACGGCGAAGTGATCGGTCCGGATAGCGGCCACGAAAGCGCCGAGGGTGCCCCGCTATTGGGCGGCGCGATCACGCCCGCGATGCCGGCCGCGCGGCGTTGCGAGGCTTGGGCGGCGGCCAACTCGCGCTCGCGTTGGGTAATGAGCGCTTCGAGCTGTGCTTCCTGGGCGGCAGTGAGGTCCTCGATCATCGCGACTTGCACGGCGACGCCGTGACGCTGCTGGGCCGCGACGGCAACCAGCTCGCCGCGTTCGCTCGATAGCGCGGAGAGCTGGGTCTGCGCTTGCGCCTGCTGCTGCCGCTGACGTGCGAGCGCCTGCGCGGTGGCCAGCAACGCCGATTGAATGCCTGCGACACGCTTGGCGGTGGCCTTGCGCGCACGCACCGTCTGCTGGTTGGCGGCGATGAGCAGCCGCAGGTCTTCCCAGCGTTCGACGAACTCGCTGAACGAATGTGCGGAGAGCAGGACGTTGAGATATTGGATGTCGCCGTTTTCGTAAATCGAGACCAAGCGTCGACGCAGCAGGGCGTCCTGCAAGTCCAGCGATCGCTGCGCCGCGCGTAACTGGACGGTATTCCAGGCGAGCCGCGCTTGCGTGCCGCGCTCGTTTGCATCCAGTTGCCCGATGCGCGCGCGCACTTCGCCGATGGCGGCATTGGTTTGATCGAGCTGGCCAACAAGGTCGTTGACCTTATTGGTGGCGAGGTTGAGCTCGAGTCGCTTCTCGTGCAGCCTATGCTGGAGCTGTTCGGCCTTGATCTTTGCGGCGTGGATTTTCTCTGCGATCGTCGGCCGGTGCGTCCGTGCGACCGCCGGCGCGGCCGCCGGCGACAGTGCGAGCAGCAGGACGATGGCCAGGGTCCGCTTCACGTCGTGCGCTTGTCCTTCACGTAGACCGACCCCGTTAGAGATTTTGCATAACGCTTGAGTTCCGCCGCGATTTCGCCGATCTCGGCGTAGCGCGCGAACGCGCGCCGCTCGTTGGTGATGATCGCGATCGACAGCGTCATGATCGGAAAGCGGTTGAGCGACCCGCGGCGATCTCGGGTTTCGATATAGCCGTGATGCAAGTCCTGGGCGTTGTATAGCGTGCGGATCTCGCGGTCGAAGTCGGCGATTATCTCGCCGGCCACCTCGGTCGCGCGATCGATCGCGGTGACGACGATAAAGTCGTCACCGCCGATGTGCCCGACGAAGTCGCCGGGCGTTCCGCGCCGCCGCACGACGTCGGTCACGATGTTCGCGACCATGGTGATCGCCTCGTCGCCGTGCACGAATCCATAGACGTCGTTAAACGCCTTGAACGAGTTAAGGTCGAGATAGAGCACCGCGAAGATCGTCTTTGAAGCGATACGGCGGTTGAGTTCGCGTTCGATCGAAAGGTTGCCGGGCAAGCGCGTGAGCGGCGACAGGGAAGCGTCGATCTCGATGCGTCGAATCTTCGCGCGAACGCGCGCGAGCAGTTCGTGCGAGGCGAACGGTTTGGTGATGTAGTCGTCGATGCCCGAGTCGAAGCCACGGATCTTGTCTTCGCTTTCGCTCTTGGCCGTGATCATGATGATCGGCAGATGCGAGATCGTCGGGTTGTGATGGCTGCGAATGTGCCCCGCGACCTCGTAGCCGTCCATGTATGGCATCATCACGTCCAGCAAAACCAGATCGCAAGCCTCGCCTTCGAGGTGATCCAGGGCTTCTTGCCCGCCGGTCGCCGGCGTCACGTGGTAGCCCGCTAGTTCCAGATTCGTCGCGATAATTTTTCGCAAGTTGCGATCGTCGTCGACCACCAAGATGCGGTGGGGACCCTCGTCGCGCGACGTTCTCACGGGCTCGTCCGGCCGCGCGGCCGCGGCGTTAGGCGCGGAGATAACGTCCGACCGATATCCACGATGCTACGATTCCCAGCGCACCGCCGACGACCAAGAGTTCGAGCGCGAGCAGCGGGGCGTCGAATCGCGCGGAACCCAGGGCCGCCCACGGTAACGCTTCGAGAAGACGTTGCCAAACCGCCGTTTTTACGATAGCGAGCACGACGACGGCCAACGCCGAGCCCAGGATGCCGTCCAAAAACCCCTCACAGATGAACGGCAGCCGAATGTAGAAATTGGTCGCGCCCACGAGCTGCATGATCGCGATTTCGCGGCGCCGCGCGAACACTGTCAAGCGGATCGTGTTAGAAATGATGATGCCGGCGACCAGCACGAAGATCGCGATGACCGCGATGCCGATACGGCGCATCACCGTGCCCAATTGCAGCAAGCGCTGAACGACGGGCGGGTTGTAGACGACGTTGTCGACTCCCCGTATTTTCCCGATCGACGCCGCGATCGCGGGAACGTTGTCGAGGTTCTTGGCTCGCACGCGCAGCTTTTCGGGGAGAAAATTCGCGGAAATGATCGACATGTCGATGACGCCGCGAGTCTCCTGGCGCAGTTGGGCCAAGCCGGCGGCTCGCGAAACGTGTTCGACCGAAGCCACGCGTGGGTCGCGCGCTAGGGCGCTGCGAGCTGCGGCGACTTGCGACGGCGTTGCGTCGGCCTTCATGTAGACGGAGATCTCGATTTGATCGAGGATCTGCGTCCCCAGACCGGCCAAGGTGACGCGCACGAAGACGAACGCGCCCAAGAGCGCGACGGTAACCGCGACGGTACCGATTGCCGTAGCTTGCATTCCGGCGTTCCGAGTAAAGTTTCGAAAAACCTCACCCAGAAAGAACTTTACTCTGCCCCAATCCAAGATAATAGTAGCCCCGTTCTTCGTCGGCGACGACGCGACCGTCTTCCAATCGGATGACGCGTCGTCGCATGCGGTCGACGACGGCTTGATTGTGCGTCGCGACCACGATCGTCGTTCCCTTGAGGTTGATGCGCTGTAGCAGCTCCATAATTTCGGTCGTATTGGTCGGGTCGAGATTTCCGCTCGGTTCGTCGCACAGCAATAATTTCGGGTTGTTTACCAAGGCGCGCGCGATGGCCGTACGTTGCTGCTCGCCGCCGGAAAGTTCGCCCGGAAACATGCGGCTCTTGTGTGCCAGCCCGACGAGATCGAGCGTGCGCGGCACCTGACGCATGATGTCGCGCGTGTGCGCGCCGGTCACCTGCATTGCGAAGGCGACGTTCTCCCAGACGGTCTTGTCGCCCAAGAGTTTGAAATCTTGGAAAACGACGCCGAGGTGGCGGCGCAGCGCCGGCACGCGCGCGTGCCGCAGACGGTCCACCCGGATGCCGTCGACGACGATCTCGCCGCCGGTCGGGAACATCTCGCGGTAGAGCAGGCGCAGCAAGCTGGTCTTTCCGGTTCCGGAATGGCCCACCAGGAACACGAACTCGCCCTTGCCGATCTCGAGCGTGACCGCTTCGAGGGCGCGGACACCATTGGGATACGCCAGCGTGACGTTACGCAAGGAAATCATGGATATGACGAGGGGTTTTCCGACCGCGGCGGCCTATACCTCCGAGCGATGAACTTCGATCTGACCGACGAACAGAGGGCGATCCAGTCGCTGGCGCGCGAATTCGCGCACGGCGAGGTTCGTCCGCGGGCCGAGCAGATGGATCGCGAGGAGGCGTTTCCCTACGACCTCGTCGAGAAAATGGCCGGCTTAGGATTCATGGGCCTGCCGTTTCCCGAAGAGTACGGAGGCGCCGGCGCCGACACGGTGTCGTACGCGCTGGCGGTGATGGAGCTCGCGCGCGTCGACGCATCGACGGCCATCACGATGGCCGCACACGTCTCGCTGGGAGCCACGCCCTTCTTCCTGTACGGCACCCAAGAGCAAAAACAGAACTACCTGATCCCGCTGGCACAAGGCAAGCAACTGTGGGGATTCGGGTTGACCGAACCCGACGCCGGCAGCGATGCCGGCAACTGTCAGACCAAAGCCGAACTGCGCGACGGCCACTGGCTGGTCAACGGCACCAAAGCGTTCATCACGAACTCGGGTACCGACATCAGCGGCGGAACGACGATCACCGCGGTAACGGGCAAGCGTCCGGACGGGAAGCCCGAGATCAGCAATCTGATCGTCCCGCAAGACACGCCCGGCTTTACGCGCAGCAAGAAATATAAAAAGATGGGGTGGCGCGCGTCGGATACCCGCGAGCTAGCGTTCGTCGACGCGACCGTTCCCCAGGAGAACCTTCTGGGAAAGCGCGGCGAAGGGCTCAAGCAGTTTCTCACGGTTCTCGAGGGAGGGCGCATATCGGTGGCCGCGCTCTCGGTCGGCTTATCGATGGGCGCGTACGACGAAGCGATCGCCTACGCCAAGGAACGTAAAGCCTTCGGAAAAACGATCGCCAAGTTTCAGGCGATTGCGTTCAAGCTCGTCGACATGCTCTGCGAGATCGAACATGCGAAGGTCATGGTGCTCAAGGCCGCCTGGGAAAAGGATAACGGACGCGACTTCAATCAGTCGGCCAGTTTCGCAAAGCTTTTTTCCGCCGAGCTTTCGCACCGCGTCGTCAACCAGGCCGTGCAGATCCACGGTGGGTACGGCTTCATGGACGAATATCCGGTGTCGCGCATGTATCGCGACCAGAAAATTAACGAGATCGGCGAGGGCACGAACGAAGTGCAGCGCGTCGTCTTGAGCCGGATGATGGGACTTTAGCGTGACTCACCAAACCTGCTAGAACTCACAGAGGGAGACGAAATCATGATACGCCGTTTCGCAATCGCCATGGCCGTCGCCATCGGGCTGTCGGCCGCGCCTGCATTGGCGGCCCTCGACGTCGGGACGGTCGCTCCCAACTTCACCCTGCAAGCCTCCCAAGGCGGCAAGGTCTTCACGTTCAGCCTAGCCGACGCGCTCAAGAAGGGCCCGGTCGTTCTCTACTTCTACCCCGCGGCGTTTACGACCGGGTGCACGATCGAGGCGCACGATTTCGCGGCGGCGATCGACAAATATAAGGCTCTGGGCGCGACCGTGATCGGCGTCTCGCACGACCCGATCGCCACGCTCCAGAAGTTTTCGGTCTCGGAATGCCGCAGCAAGTTTGCCGTTGCCGCCGATACCAATCAAGCCGTGATGAAGTCGTACGACTCCGTGCTCGCGCAAGTCCCCAAGTACGCCAACCGCACGTCGTACGTGATCGCGCCCGACGGCAAGATCCTTTACACCTACACCAACCTCAATCCCGACCAGCACGTCGCCAACACGCTAGCCGCCCTGAAAGCCTGGAAGTCTCGGCAGTAAGACGCATCCGCGCGCCGCGCGTTGACGGCCGACGCGCTATGCGGTTTGGTCGGGCGGGAAGAGCGATTGGGAGCGGGGGCGGCGCGCCGAACTCGGCGTGGCATCCAGCGCGGTGATCGCGCGTGCGGTCGTGTCGATGACGCCGATGTCGGGAAGATCGTCGGCGGTTAGCGCGGCTTCGTCTTTGAGCTTGCGGCCTTGCGGCAGCAGGCGCGTTTCGTAGGAGCCGACCGCGCCGTTGAAGGCCTCGACCGAACCCTCGAGGCCTTTGCGAATGCGCACCAGGTGCTCGGCAAAGCGTTGGGCGCGCTCGTACAGTTCGCGACCGATCGCGGCGATGCGCTTGGCGTTCTCTTCTTGCCGCACGGCCTGCCAGCCCATCGAAAACGAGCGCAGCAAGCTGATCAGCGCCAGCGGTCCGGTGACCAGCACGCCCTTGTCCAGCGCGTATTCGATCAGCATCGGCTTCTCGTTGCAGGCCGCGCTTAAGAACGACTCGCCGGGAACGAACATGATGACGAAGTCGGCCGAGCCCGCGGCGCCTTGATAGTTCTTGCGGGCCAGCGCGTCGATGTGATCCTGCAACGCCTTGGCGTGCTGGGTCACCAGCGCGCGCCGCGCGTCGTCGTCGACGGCGTCGAGCGCGGCTTGCATCGCGTCGGTCGGTGCCTTTGCATCGACGAAGACGCGCCGGTCGTCCGGCAAGTTGATCGTCATGTCCGGGCGGAAGCGGCCGCCGTCGACGGTGATCGTCTGCTGTTCCGTGAAATCGCAGTAGGGCAGCATGCCGGCCTTCTCGACCACGTTGCGCAGCTGCATCTCGCCCCATTTGCCGCGCGTCGTCGGATTGCGCAGGGCGGTGACCAGCGTCGAGGTCTGGCTGGTCAGGCTCGAGGTTGCCGTTTCCAGCTTTTCCGTACGATTGAGCAGGCTGGAAATTTGCTCGCGCAAACTGCCGGCGTCCTTTTGGCGCCCGGCCTCCAGCTCGTTGATCAATTTGTTGAACTGCGAGAGCTTCTCGCTCATCGGTGCGACCAGATCGCCGACCTTTTCACCCGCACGGGCGGCCGTGGCGTCGCGCAGTTCGTTCTTCGCCCGTTCGAGCAGCGCTTCTATGGCTTGCGTTTGGGTTTGCGAGGCGACGTCAACGCGCGTTTGGGCGATCGCCAGATCGCGTTCGGCCCGCTCCACGCGCGGGCGCAAGCGGCTCTGCGCGACCGGCCACGCGATCGCGGCGCCGATCGCCAATCCGGCAACTAGGACTGCCAGTTCGATCATGCCGTCACCAGATATTTCGTGAAGAACGAGAGCGTGCGCAGCCATGCATCTTGGGCCGCGCTGGGAACGTACGACGCGCGCTGATCGTCGAAAAAGGCGTGGCCCGCTTGCGGATATTCGACGATGTCGTTGGCGACGCGCAGGGCCTTCTTCCACGCGAGCACGTCGTCGGCCGGAATCGACGTATCGCGCTGTCCGTAGCTGCCGCAGATCGGGATCGTTACCTTGGCCGGATCGATGTCCTTGACGGCACCGTAGAACGGCGCGGCTGCTGCAAACAGGCTGGGGTTGTCGATCGTCTGTTGCAGCACGATCGTAGCGCCCATGCAGAATCCGGTGATCCCGATCTTGCCCTGCGGAAATTTCGCGGCCAGCCAAGCTGCGGCGAGGCGGATGTCGCCGTCGTACTGCGTGCGATCGAGCTGTTTGGAAAACGGCCGAAAGATGGCCATGTCGCTGACGCCGTCGCCGCTGGGAGCATGCTCGCGCGCGAAGAGATTGGGTGCGATGGCGGCAATGCCGGCTTTGGCATAGCGCCGCACGACGTCGCGGATCGACGTATCGACGCCCCAAATGTGCATGATCACGACCAACGACGGCGTCGCCGCCGTCGCATCCTTGGGCCACGCGGCGTAGCCTGGCGGCTCGTCAATCCACTGCGCGACGATGGCGGGATCGTCTTCGGCTACCAGTGGCGGATGCGTTTTGCCCAGGACCATCTGCGCCGTCGCGCGCGCGGTCGCGGCCAGACCGACCGCGGCGCCGGCCGTGAGGCCGACGAACGTTGCGCGGTCGACGCTAACCGAGGTGGCGTTCCCTGGGTCGGTTGCGTCGACGGGTTCCATGGCGTTCTCTTCGACACCGACCCCGGGAACTACCACCTTGCCTGCGAATCCGACATCGATGAAACGCAGCGGCTTCTTGCTCTCTTCTGCATCGCTGGCCGCGTTGG